>NZ_CP041767.1:1727500-2027500 GCF_022026395.1 Brevibacillus brevis
TTGAGTTTGACGTAGAAAACGGTCAACGCGGTCCTCAAGCGACGAACGTTCGGAAATTATAAAAGCTGAAACGACAAGCAGACTCAGATGATGGGTCTGCTTTTTTATTTGGTTAAGAGGAGTAGTGGCAGTGGGGGAAAGAAGTGAATTTCCAGTCTACGCTTCAGCCTACGCCATACTGAGGGAGGGACTGTCCGCTTCGGAATGCGAACAAAAGTGCATTTTTTGCAACTCCACACCATTTGTCCAACACGCTTTGTCCGTCTTTCGCATTTACATGTAGTAGTCTCATGTAAAGGAATGAACTGCACATGTCTCGTCGGAAAGATAAGCTGACTGTCATTTACCAAAAGGGTAAAAAGCGAATGGTCGTGAAGACGTTTTTGCACGAAACCAGTAGGGTGGTTGTTGTACTGAATACGCAGTTTACGAACGCCCCAAACACGACTCAAATTGCCAGCGGAGCAGGACGAAGTAGTGCTGCCGGTAATGATGCAGCCATCGATTCAGCCAACACACTGCAACAACAGAGCGTGGGAGCTGGTGGAATTGCGCGAAATCGGGGAATGGCCGGCAAGCAATCGGAGTATCGTGGTCACCATAAGGGCAAAAAGAAAAACGGAAAAGAAGCTATTGTGGTGATAAACGACCAGGTAGTCAAGCTGGCAAGACGCCTTGCAAATGCTTCCGCCACACAAGTAGCAGGTGGGGGTGGCACATACAGTACAGGTGGCACAAATGCTGCGATTGAAAGCTCCAACACGAAGCAACAGCACGCTGTTGGAGGCGGGCCAGGCTCTCGGGCGTCCAATCGAGGAATGAACAACAGGCAAAAGGTGAAAGCGAAGGCAAAAGCAAGAAAGGGAAAAAGAGGATTTCGGTCACGTGTAGCGCGGAAACGGAAGAATAGGCGCGCTTGAAAAATCTCCCGTCAAAATGGAGAACGGAAGAGCTGATTTCAAGCCCTTCCGTTCCTCCCTTCTCTTATTAAAAAAATTCAGCACCCGACGCCAGGTTCAGCATGGCGCGCATTGTTTTGTACATATCTTGCGGATTGGCTGCATTGTAATAAACTGTGTTTGTTGCTGTTTCGTAGCGCGTGCCCGGGACAATTGCGGCCATCTCGGCTTGTCCTGCATGCGAGAATTCCATTGCCAGCTCTACAGGTACAGCTGTACGGAATGGCTGGATGTTGTTCCGGTTGCGCAAGGCATTGGCCGTCTTGCGCTTCAGTTCAGCGGTCGCTTCTTCACGCGAGAGACAGATCGCAGCTGTGCGGGATACCGCTTCCTTCACGATCGCTGTTTGGATGCCCGGAATTAGTTCCTGTGCTTCGACGGCAATGAGATTATCACCAGACACCATGACAACAGGAACGTTGTGCATGCCCGCAATCGCGGCGTTAAAGCCGAACTCACCCACTACTTGTCCGTTGATATACATATTGTGAACCACCCCGGACATCGTATGACTGAGCACGCCAGGAATTCCTTGGCGGGTATGATAGCCGATAAACATCGCTGCATCAAAGCTCTCATCGATTCCCTGCATCATGGATGAATCGCGTGGAGAACCTGCCAACAGTCTCGCTTTCGGATGGAGCTTTTCCCAGAGAATGTTGTTCATGGTGTTGTGGCTGTCTGCTACCACAATATCCGTTACGCCAGACTCAAGTGCAGCTTCAATAACTGCATTGGCATCATCTGTCATAAACTGGCGGCCACGCTGATAGTTAACCCCCGAAGCCGGGTTAATATAGCTCGTATCCACAATGCCTGAAATGCCTTCCATGTCTACCGAAAGAAATAGTTTCATCTCATTTTCACCCTTTCTGTCTGGTGCAGCTTGGTATACAAAATAGTTCCAATTCATATGTAACCAGATTGATCATGAGTAGGCAACCATAAAAACAGATTCTTCAAACAAATCATATGAAAAAAGCACGATGCCCGCTGTTCGCGTTTCACCGTGCCTTTCGTCATTTCAGTAACGTACGATAAAGAGCAACAATTTGTTCGGTCATGAGTTGAATGGTAAAAGTGGATTCTACTTTGCTCAGCGCGTTTTGCACCATGATCTCACGCAATTGTGGTGAAGTCCAAAGCCGTTCCATTGCCTGCGCCAACAATGCGGGATTTCCCGGTTCAACGATCAGCCCCGTTTCGCCATCGAAAACAAACTCTTTCACACCGCCGACACTGCTTGCTACGACAGGAACCTCCGAAGCCATCGCCTCGATAATCGTATAGCCTAGCCCTTCGTACAAGGAAGAGTGGACAAAGCCATCTAAGGCATGCAAGCACGCTGGAATATCTTGCCGAAATCCAGCAAAGCGAACACGTGATTCCAGCCCCAATTCTTTTACCTTGGCTTCGAGCGCAGCACGTTCAGAGCCGTCCCCGATCAACACGAGGTAAGGAGTCTCTTTCTTGTCCGCCACAAGCGTATGAAAAGCATCGAGCAGAATCGGGAGACCTTTTACGGGAACAAAGCGAGCGGCTGTCCCGAACAAAAAGGCGTCCTCTGGTATGTTCCATTCCGCACGTAGTCGATTGCGGTCATTTTCCCGTAAATGGTTTTGCCGATAAGGCTTCATGTCCATTCCGTTATAAATCACGCTAATGTCAGACGAGCGAACACCCTGCCCCCGCAAAATATCGGCAATCGCACCACTGATCGCGATATAATGACGGTTCCAATGTCTCGTGCTCATTTCCATTATGCTGACAATGGCATAGGCCAAAGAGCTTGTATAATCATAACGAAGTGAGCTGTGAACGGTGGTCAGCAAAGGAACCTTCATACCGAGAGCTGCCAGTCGGGAAAAGAAATTGGCTTTAATCCCATGCGTATGAATAATCGCTGGTTGGAATGTGGAAAAGGCAGTCCGCAGAGCCTGCAGCAATCGTAAGTCAAAACGTCCGAACTGATTCAGTGTAATGACCTGGATGCCTGATTCCCGCAACTTACTCGCGAAGAGAGAATCATAGAAGCATACGACCGCGACTTCCACTTCGTCGACTGGAAAAGTAGTGACCAAATTGAGAATATGTTGTTCAGCACCGCCAAATTCCCCCCCGCCAATCACGTGGAGGACTCGTAATTTGCTCATCTGAATTCACCCGAATCGTAATTAAAAAACCTCAGCTGAGGTATGTACATGGAGGCACGACCGAATAGAGGCGGTGTACCGAAAAATGGACGATCATTTATAAACAAAGCCATTTTCACTATAGCAGATGCCTGCTAGATTCGCAATAAGACAGCACTTATGGTATCGTTGATGATGGAAAATTGAAATGGAGAAGGACGGTTACGTAAATGAATACGCACAACGTGTTGATCATATGCTACATATTTCCTCCAATTGGTGGAGGCGGCGTGCCAAGACCGTTGAAAATGGCCAAATATTTGGGGGAGTTTGGCTGGAATGTCCATGTGCTGACAGTAGATCCTGCTTATCATGCGACGCTTGATCCATCCCTTTTGGCACAACTGCCGAGTGATGTCACTATTCACCGTGCGAAGGAGTGGCAGCTGCTGCCGAATCGAGGGGGACAAGCCGCATCAGCAAGTACCAATACAGCGTCCGCACCATTACAGCCGTCATTTAAGGCGAAGGTAAAAAAGCAGGTCGTTCATGTGCTGAAAAAAGTGAAGCCATACTTGTTGATTCCAGACGACCAAATCCTGTGGATGCCGAATGCGCTCAAGCTGGGGCGGGAAATAATGCGCCGTGAAAAGATCGACGTGATTTTTTCCACATCGGGACCGGTGACGAATCACTTGATTGCGAAAAAGCTTTCCCGTGAGTTTGGCTGCAAATGGGTAGCGGATTTCCGTGATCCATGGACGCAAAATATGCACACCTCTGGCATCGAATGGCGAGAGCGCATGGAAGAGCGAATGGAGGAGGCGGTGATGTCCCAAGCGGATGCGATCACGACCGTTACTGCGACCTTCGCCTATAATTTTCGCGAGAAGCACCAGAACCGTATCAAGCGAATGGAGCTGATCTACAATGGGTTTGATCAGGCTGATTTTCAAGGGTTGGCTCCGAGTCATGCTGTTCCGGAAAAGTTTCATGCGGTGTACGCAGGTATTTTGTATCAAAAGCGCAATCCACGCCTCCTCCTGCAAGCCATCCGGGAACTCATCGATGAAAAAGCAGTAGACCGAAATGATCTCTTGCTCAGCTTTGCCGGGGTGTTCGATTATCCGGGGTATTCCGAAAATCGCGATTGTGTGGAAGCATTGGGGCTGGGTGACATCGTTCGTGTGTTGGGGAACCTGCCGCATAAAGAAGCGCTCGGACTGATGAAAGGCGCCAATGCCCTCTTGCTGATCGGGGATGTGTCCGCTGACGCCGGAGCGTATATTCCGGGCAAGCTCTACGAATACATGGGGATTGGCAACCCGATCCTAGCTCTGAACAAAAGAGGCGAAGCGACAGAGATTATTGAAGATTTCCGTCTCGGACAAGTAGCCGATCCAGAGCAAAAAGACGAGATCAAGCAAGCATACCTGAAGCTGTACCAGGAGTGGAAAGCGCAAGGTCAAACGGGTAGCGAGGAACGCGGAGCAGATTTTGCAGAGCGTGTGAAACCGTATGAGCGCCGTGAACAGGCGAAGCAATTGGCGCAATTGATGGATGAACTGGTGAAAAAATAGTACGGCATCGCCCCGGAGCCAATGAAGGCTGCGGGGTTTTCTTCGTGTGGCAGGCATACTTCTTTTGTTTCAAAATAAAAGGACCTGACGATGTTCGCCAGGTCCTGATTCGTACCGATTTGTCTGCTGCCAAGCTAAGGTAGCAGGCTTTTTTAGTACAGCAAATATTTCTCTATTTCTTCCGGTTCCTTAATGTGAATGCCACCAGTATCACCGTATTTAAACAGGTTGAACATCACTTGCTGGTCCATCGTTCCGGCTTCAGGCAGTGGGAGAATGATCCAGGTCTCGTACTGGTGGATCAGACGGTCTTCCTTGCCGAACCAAAACGTTGTCTTGATCGTGGATTCCTTCAAGATGTAATCCAGATCAGGGCGTTCTCCCAATTGCTTTTTCAATGGTTCAAACAGTGGGCTTTGGCTATTTTTCAGCCATTCTGCTCCTGTCATTTTCAATTGGAACGGAACGCTGACTACACCGATAGCTTTTTCCTCAGGCAATTGGACAGCCTTGTCCATGAAAGGCAGCCAGTCCTCGAAGCCCTTCAATACGTCGAAGGCAAGTGGCTCCTCTGAAGCGGTCACGAACTGCTCATTCGCCTTGATATAGCGTTTGTCGTTAATTCGATAGTACGAATACGGCTGGGCCGCGATACGTGCATCCACATTGTAGCCTTTCCCGTTGATGACAGCTCCATTGAACATACTCGTCGTGGTACGAGACAGGATTGTGTTTTTCACATAACCTTTATACCAGTAAGTCTGTGCCTCTTCATTCGTTTTGCCCTTTTCCAGGGCTGTTTTCAACCACTCGGCTCCTGACTCGGTTTGGACCGTTGTCGTTTGATCCGGCTTCTGGTCAAAATTGGTAGTGGCAAAAGCCTTCGTCCCTGATTCATACGTGCAGCCACCGAGCAGGGAGGCTGTGCAGATGGCAGCGAGCAATACCCATGCTTTCGTCGCTTTACGCATGGCGAAACCTCCTTACGACCCCGTATCCCAAGAGTCCCACGAATAGCGCGATTGTGAGTCCGAGTACCGGAATGTTGTGCTGCTTAAACACGAGAATACGATGCGAATTGTACATGTTGGCCACGATTTCGTTTTCTTTGTCTCCATCGATGTCGCCGATTTGCACATTGATCAGCGGCATGTATATGCGCCAGTTTTGTTTCAAGCCCTCTGGCGTGTAGTCATAGCCAGACAAATAGCGAGTATCTGTGGTACTTACCCAGCTTTTTGCTTTGGCTACGATCTCAGGCTTGGCGTTGTTACCAATCGTAGCAAAGTTGGAGAAGCGGAAGCTCTTATCGTGGTCACCGCTTGCCCACAAAATTTCCCACGTACCGTCTGCTTTTGGTTTCAAGATGTACGAAGGTTTGCCTGCCACGAGCAGCTCATCGACCTTGTCGTTGTCGATATCGGCAGGAATGAACTCGCCAGTTGCCAATTCGGCCTGTTTGCGTGTCAGTGTGTACGATTCTGTCAGTGTGCCATCTGGCTCTACAGACAGTACACTCAGGTGCTCGCCCATGACAACGATTCCTTCGCGGCCATCTGGCAGCATCATGGTGGTCATCAGCTTGGTTGCTTTTGTCGTGCCGCCAAAAGGCTTGCCGTCGTAGTTGCCTGTCAGCATACCATCCTTGATGTGTAGATCCGTGTACTTGGAACCCAATGTTTGTCGTACGTCCATACTGCCTGCGTTATCTGCCAGTTGGTTTGCGATGTTCTCCATATCAAGCATAAACGCACGATAGGGTGCCGTTCCGATTTGCATCATGCCCTCCGCATATGGTTGGCGTTGGACATTCGGTACCAATTGACCGTCTTTCATCGTGTAATACGGGAAGCCCGGATAATCGGTCGGCAATTTTTCCTGGATGATCTTCATGGTTTCTGCCGGAATCTGATCATTCGGCATCCGCACCATTTGACCATCTTTCCAGGTCAGGACGTAAAGAGAAACAGGTTCCGCCTGCAAATGGCGCAGCTTCTCTGCCATTGCTTTTTTCTCTTCTTCCGTCTCTGGCTTTTCAATTTTTTCCGGCAGTGGAAGCTCCTCGGCATTGCCGTACGTGATGATCTCCATGCTGCCATCGCCATTGACGTCATGCAGCGCGATCGGGAAGTAATCCACCCAATCGCCGTTGTACAAACGGTCAGATTCGTATGTCACGGTAAAGTGGCTCAGTGCAGTCAGCGTATCTCTGTTGAACGTCACATTCGCCAAGAGGGCGATCAGAACCAACGAGCCGACTGCACGCCAGTTGAGGCGTCCATACCATTTCACGAGAAGCGCAATCACGATGACTGCGATTGCACCACCGATCAACAGAGCAGCAGTCGTTTTCACATCGACACGTGTCAGTGCGCGATCCAAGAGCAAGAAGCCGATGGTAAACACAAGCACTTGTCGACGTTCCGACGGATGTACCACAAAGTAGCAAAAAGCTAGCAGTGGCAGGAAAATGAGTACAGCAATCCACGTTAAATCAAGGAACGCGGGTTTCACGAGCAAATGATAAATCAGAAACAGGGCAATGGCGTACAGCGCCCAGCTTATCGTTTCGAGAATAGGATTCCGGCGCATGTGCTCACCACCTTTTGTTTTGTGTCTGGTCGACGAATAATGCGCAGAGGAAGCCGCCAAACAGCCAGAAATAGAGGGCCATGAACGGCACCTCGAAAATGTTTTCAACGAGGTTATGCGTAGCTACCGCAATTAATCCGCCCAGCAGTCCGAGTATCGCAAAAAAGTGTGGCGAGCCTTGGATGTTGCGTATGAGCCCAGCTCCGTATTTGAACATCGTGATCACGGTTCCGATCAACAGGATGATCCCGATCAGACCGTATTCCGCCAAACTTTTAAAGAAGTAGCTGTCTGAATAAATGGTACCGAAATGGCGAGCTGCAACTGCTCCGCCGTGATGACCGAGTCCGACACCGAACAATGGCTCGATACGCATATTGTCGTATGCTTTTCCCCAGCGCCCGATGCGTCCACCTTCACTGCTAGATTCGAAGTATTCAGGTGTAAAAAGCGTGAAAATGCGATCTTTTACTTTTCCGACAAGCGGAACTGAATCAGGAACGAAGAACAGGGCTACAACCCCGATAATCCCTGCGATCACCAAATATCCTGCTACTCGTTTGTTCCAGATGTAGAAGCAAACGAACACGGCAAAGGCAAGAGCGAACCAGGCACCGCGGGACCCGGTTAAGAGCAAAGCAAGCACGGTGGTCAGTGCTACAATGGCCCAAATCAATTTTTGCTTGAGAGTAGTAGCAGTCATGAACAGACCAGCGGCAATCGGTGTAACCAACGCCATATAGCTGCCCAATACGTTCGGGCTCGTTACGAAGGAGAATGCACGCGTGGTAACTGCTTCTCCTTCCTGTACCCATGATTCAGGTGTTTTGACGCCTACGATGACTTGCAAGACACCATACAGTGCCGCTACGAAACCAACCAGCACAAGTACCTTCATGAACTTGTTCAGGTCTTCCATCGACTTCAGCAAATAGAAGCCCATGAAAAAGGCGAGGATGTACTGGTAGACGGAACGGAATCCTTCCACAGTCGCTTCCCAGTTCGCCATGTCAGTCACCATGATGGCAATTCCGAGGACGAAAAAGGCTCCAAGCCAATGTTTGATTCCAGGCATCGTCCGATTTGACTGTAAAAACGCAACGAACGTAAACAGCATCAGAACGATGAGCAGTCCTTCATCCCACAGAGAAGATATGACTGGAATCGGTAGAATCTGTCGCAAGACGTAATCGATTACGGGATAGGCCAACAGCAAATACAACCACGTAGATGATTGGCTTCCCCACTTCAACACGGTTTCTCTCATTTTTATTGTAGTCCTCCTACAGGTAGGGATTAACCTACCTATTATAATGAATCTGACAACCCGGTAGCAAGCCGGGGGGAAAGAGGTTGGTAGGAACGGTAGAAATAAGATATGATAACTAGGTAGTTTGAGGGGTTAGAATCAAGCCTGGAACGTAGGGTTTCAAATAGGGATAGGAGAAAAGTGGACATGAGTTTGTTAAAAATTGCTTCCATGATTGTCGTGCTGACTCTCGTTGGAAGGCTTCTGGGCTTTTTTCGCAGTGTATATGTATCCAGCTTGTACGGGACTGGCATGGAGGCAGATGCGTTTAATATCGCGGCAACGATTCCGCTGACGCTGTTCTTGGTCATACCGGGAGCCGTCAATGCAGTGCTGATCCCGACGATGCGGGGCATGATGGAAAAAGGAGAGCGGACGACTGACTTGTATCAGAAGATGCTCACGATCATTTTGGGTATATTCGTTGCTCTCTCTGCTTTAGGGGTTGTCTTTTCTTACCAGCTGGCTGCGATGTTTGGACTGACGGGTGAGAAGCTGGAGCTCACGGCTAGCATGCTGCAATGGATGTGGCCATCAGCTATTTTCATCGGGTTAACGGGGCTTTGGTCGAGTATTTGCAATGCTCACCAACATTTCTTTACACCGACGCTTGGCACGGTAGTCAATGGAGCTTTGGTGATTGTCAGCATGTATGTGCTCGTTCCGATGTATGGTCCCATTGGATTGGCAATGGCTACGACAATCGGTTACTTGGCTGCACTGTTGCCGATTCTCCCTACCTTGCGCGGATTCGGCTATCAGCAGCGCTTCTCCTTTGCTTGGCGTGAGGACGCAGCTCTCAAAGGCATGGGTGAGCGCGTCATTCCGATTTTAATTGGTGCGGTGGTTGCTCAGGCGACTACCTTTTTGGAGCGAGGCTTCGCGGAAGGGCTTGGAACGGGTGTCGTTTCCGCTCTTGCCAATGCGAACCAGATCATGCAATTGCCTCTGGCTATTTTTGTCGGGGCGTTTACGCTGCCGTTATTCCCGCTGTTGGCTAGTCATGTCAAGCGGGGAGAAATGACGGAGATGAAGCAAATCCTGCAAAAGGGACTTGCCTATCTTCTCATTTTGCTACTGCCCGTGACGGTTGGACTTACGCTATACGCAGAGCCTATCATCCGACTAGCTTTTGAGCGTGGTGCGTTCGATGAGCATTCTGTCGCTTTGACAGCGTGGGCACTGCCGTTTTACGGCGTGGGGCTTTTCTTTTTAGCGTCGAGAGACTTGCTGACTCGCGCCTTTTATGCACTGGAAAACACGAAGACACCCGTTATGATCGGGGCGATTGGGATCGGTGTGTATGCCCTTGCCAACTGGTTGCTCATTCCACTGCTTGGTCATGGCGGAATTGCTCTTGCCAATGCGGTATCGGCTATCAGTCAAGCGCTCCTGCTGTTCATTTTGCTATGGAGGGCAGTAGGCAGCCCTGTACGAGCGAATTTCCTCATGACCACGGGGAAAACCATTCTGGGCTGCGCAGTCATGGCTGGTGCTATTTTGTTCGTCGATCCATGGTTATCCGTATTGCCTGTCTGGTTGTACTTGCCGCTAGGAATTATGGGTGCAGCTCTTTTATATCTTGTCGTGCTCATTTTGGTTCGCGAGCCACTTGTATCAGAACTGCTGCAAAAAGTACGCAAGCGGTCTACTCCAGTGGGAGGACGCTCGTAAGCGGAAATTCCCTGATGGCATAGCGGGTCTTACCCGAGCTTGCGGGGGGAATGGTTTCCACGTAAGAAACGTGGATGCTGACCTGGCCTAATGCCGCGCGAATTCCTTCCAAAAGCTTGGCTTCATCAGCAGGCAAAAAACGTTCGGGCTCCTTCACCAGTCGCAGGCTCAGTCGCTCCGGATCATGCTGGACGATCTGAAAGGTCCGGAAGCTGTCCATATTCCGCACGATGTGATTAAAATAATGTCCGTGCACGTACCGTCCGTTGAGCGATAGGAACATGTCGTCTTCTCTGCCATCAATCGAAGCAAGAAGTGGAAAAGGGAGATTGCAAGAGCAGGTTGAATCGGAAAGCGCGACGACATCTCCTAATTGGTAGCGCAGGCGAGGCATGACGGTATTGTGCAAGTCTGTGACGAGCAGTGCTCCCGGGTGCCCTTTGTGGACGGGAATATGCGTAAGAGGATCGACTACCTCCAAATAACAGTTCCCGGAAAAGGCATGCATGCTCCCAGCCGTGCATTGGTAGGCGATAATTCCGCCGTCACGAGCGCCGTACTCATTCACAACAGGCGCATCAAAAGCCTGGGCAATTGTTTGCCACTGGTGCTCGTGCAGGCTTTCTGCTGTAGAGACCACGGCTTTGAGCGGGATTCCGAGTGTCATGCCCCGTCGTAGCATCATCATAGCGAGGGTATGCAACGCGGAGGCGTACCCGTATAAATAGGCTGGACGGAATTCCCGGATGAGGCGCAGGTTTGCTTCCAAATGACTTTCGTCCAATTCATAGGCAGAAATCATCATGCGGTTTTTTAACCAGCGTTCCTTCCAGCGGTAGCGGCGAGCTTGCTGGGCGTTTAATTCGAGAGGAGAGCCCCAGATCATCACACATGGGTCTCCAATGCGGATGCCGTACCAGGATAGCCCCAACCAGCGCGCAGCTTCATACCGCTCGACCGTTTGACGATCAAGATAAAAATGGGTAGGTTCACCTGTGGAGCCTCCCGTACGATTTCCAATGAGCCTGCATGTTTGGAGGCCCTGGCTCAAATATTGATCAGAGTTTTGCCGAAAGTGTGCTTTGGTCAGAACAGGAATACGCTGCAAAAAACGTTCAGGCATCTCGCGCATTTTGCTCCAGTCTGGGGCGAAGGCAGTGTAAGCTGGTACGTTTTGTATCGCATGATCGAGTAGCTTCACCAGCTTTTCTCGCTGCTGCACGTTAAGCGCTTCGGCAGATAGACGCTGAGTTGCTTGCAATTCTTTCATGTAAGGACGGATGCGATTTCCTTTCAAGGCCTCCATTAACGGCCACTGTACATGGCGGATCCAAAATCCGGTTGTGGGCATAATTCCCCCTCCTACTCACTGATCACACAGGCAGACGATTAAAAAAAATCAATGCAATCTGTTTTTCACCAGTATTCCTGCGAAATTCCATCGATATACCTGTTTGCTGGAAGAGGGAAATGATAGTAGGATAGAGAGTGGGTTCATGTCGATTGGTGCTGCCTTACGGGTATCCAGTCAAAGAGACGAATAAAGGAGTTACCCATGTTGAAAAAAAGTCATTTTCTCGCGGGAGCGTTGATCTTAGCCATAGCGGGGATTTTGTCAAAAGTTATCGGGATGTTTTACCGAATTCCGCTTCAAGAGATAGTAGGCGACAGAGGTCTCGGACTCTATCAGGAAGTATATCCTCTCTACCTGACCTTTCTCATTTTGGCGACAGCAGGTGTGCCAGTAGCATTGTCGAGAGTGATTGCAGAGGCATTGGCTGAAAGAAAACAAGGCTCTATTGGACAAATTTTGGCCCGTAGCATGGTTATGATGGGCGCCATCGGACTTATCTTGTTTGCGCTCCTGTACGTCAGCTCCCCACTTATCGCAAAGCTCATGGGGAATCCGCATTTGATTGAACCGATTCGAGCGATTTCCATGTCGCTGCTGTTCGTTCCTTTGATTGCGGTTATTCGCGGCTTTTTCTACGGCCATCAAAAAATGTTGTTTGTCGGACTCTCGCAAATTGTGGAGCAGACCTTGCGTGTCGTATTTATTTTGGTAGCTTCCCTGTATCTCGTGTCACTCGGTGAAGATACGGATACTGTGATTACCGGAGTCAACTTCGGTACGATGATCAGTACGTTTTTGAGTCTCGGGTTTCTAGCATTACTCATGTGGCTCCACAACCGGAAAAATTCCGTGTTTAGCGGGGCAGAGTGGGGGCGCCTTACTTGGTGGTATGATCGTGCCTTCTTCGCCTCGATGTGGCGAATTGCCTGGCCAATTTGTATCAGCGCCTTAGTTATCCCGATTTTCAGCCTGACGGATTCCTTTCTGGCGATTAACATCTTCCGCTACATATGGAATGTGGACGGCTTGACGGCGGATACGTGGTTTGGCATTTACAGCAGGGGAGGACCACTTCTGCAAATGGCGAGCTTGTTCGGATCGTCGATTGCTCTCTCGATCGTCCCTGCCATTGCCGAAGCAATCAGACAAAAGGATCAGGAACGGATTACGACCTTGACCAAGCTCTCACTGCGCTTTGCTTGGCTAATCGGTCTGCCTGCCGGGCTGGGACTGACAGCTGTAGCTGAAGGGGCGAATTTGGCGTTGTATGGTGATATGGAAGGCACGCGTGCAATGGCGATTTTAGGAATCACAGCGATCCCGCTTTCCTTGTTGCTTGCTACAAACGGCATTTTGCAAGGGATCGGCAAAGAAAAAATCCCTGCGCGTCATCTGCTTTATGGTGTCATTGTAAAAGTACTGGCAACACTCGTGTTTACCTCGATGTTCGGTATGGATGGATTGTCCCTGTCTTGGCTGGTTGCTACTGCATTTGTCTGCGTACTGAATATGCGAGTCATCAACCGTTACGTATCGATTCCGATTAACTGGCGCTTCGATACCATTTATCCGTTACTGGTGGCTAACCTCATGCTCATTCTGGCTTGGGGAGCGACAGAGGCAATTGATTTCCTGTTCAGGGGAAGAGAGCCAGTGCGCATTTTGGGAGCGATAGAGACCGTCGCTGGAGTCGGTGTAGGGCTCATCATCTACCTGGGACTGCTCATCCTCATTCCACTTATTGAAGACAAGGAGCTAGACTGGCTGCCAGGTGGAAACAAACTGCGCGCCTTTATCCAATTCATACGGAGGAAGCAGGCCTCCTCGTTAAAGTCCAATACGAATAACGATTAATCCAATCGAAAAACCCCTTTCTCCACAAACGGAGGAAGGGGTTTTATGTGATCTTTCTTATTTCGCTTTTTGATAAACACATACGACCATTTTTACGAAAAATTCACGGGTAGCAGGCAATTTCGCCAAGGCCTGCAACTGATTGCGCAACGGAATCTCTCGCTGGTAAACCGCAGGCTGTACCACGCCTTGTTGAATTTTTCGAAACCGTTTGATCGTCATGCGATTGATGTACGAGATCGTGTCTCTGCCATCAGGGAGCTTGTCGAAGCGAAATGCAATCCGGTCAGAACCGTCTGGCAAGTCGCTAACTAGCTTTTTATAGGCGTCAATCAAGGCCTGCTCCGAAAAGAGGGCATGTACCCAAGGAATGCCGATCGCATCTGACAAATGAGCACCGTATGGATGATAATACGGCGGAAAATTGATGTAGAGATGCCCGCCAGGCTTCAAGACCCGAAAGCATTCCTCCAGCGTCTTTTCCGGTTCGCCAACGTGCTCCATCGCATCATTCATGATGATCGTATCGAACGTGTTGTCCGGGAAGTCCATTCTTGCGGCATCACCAGTCATGAAGGAGACGAGATGATCCAGTCCCTTTTTCTTCGCGAATGCATTTCCTTCCTCCGCGTAGTGGGGGACGATATCGATGCCGATCATTTTTTTCGGTCCATAGGTGGCGTAATAGCAGGTTTTGCCCCCGCCGCCACAGCCGATGTCCAAAACTGTTTTGTCACGGAACATTTGCTCCTGTGAATGGAAGGGGAGGAAAAACTGAATGGTTTGATCCCCTTTTTGAAATTGCCATTCGGTATAGCTCATTTCCCCGTTGTTTGCCAGGTTGAAAGGGTGAACGGGGAGAGGAAATAATCGATTTAAACGAAGTAACACTTGTGAAGAAAAGGACATGATGTCCTCCTTTCCAGGTCAGCCTTATTTACGCAGCGCCTGCAAAACAAGTTCACTGCTTTTGGATGCTTCGATCGCTAACAGATGGGAATGCTTCGTTACTACATCAATTTCGTGATCGAGGTTGTCCAGTTTTTCAGCGAGCAAGGTCAAAAGTGTAGTTTCATCGAGTTGAGTAATATGACCAGCATTGGGCATTCCAGCGCGTTCAACGAATCGATCGATTTTCGGATCGTAGGAGATACCGATAAAAGGAATTCGCAGCATGCAAGCAAGAATGAGAGAGTGAAGCCGCATTCCTACGACGTAGTTGCATTGCTTCAGTACCGACATGATGTCATGAAAAGTCACAGGTGCATCGAGAAGACGTGCTCCTGGTTGGCTCATCTGGTCCATGATTTCCTGGGACGGTGCCAAATCACTAGGGACATGCATCGGGAGGAAGAGAACATTCCATCCGCGCATGATAAACCAATCTGCTGCCCGGGCTATCTTCTGTTTGAATTGCTGTTCCTGCTTCCAGTCCCGGACAGAGATGGCGACCAAAGGCTTGGAAGGATCATCAAACATACCATGGAGCAGCTCTTTTCCCCGTTGATCTGCAATATCGTCTGGGGATATCGTCAGAGCAGGGTCAGCTGTTATATAGATAGGGGCTTTTTTTACGCCGCAGGCTTTGAAGTCCTCTCCTGATTCGTAGTCGCGAACCGTGATAATGTTGACGTGATTCACCACGCGTTTAATCATCGTGCGACTGAGCGATTTGAGGATGGGTCCAAACCCTTGCGCGTAAAAGACCACGGGTTTACCTAAAAGCTTGGCAATGGTGACGATGCCCAAATAGTAGAGGACACTGCGCGGACTGGTTACATCCTGCATCAGTGTACCGCCGCCCATCACCAGCATGTCACTTCGCGAAAGCTCGCGGACGATGGTTCCAAAGCTCCAGCGGTTATAGGCTTCAATCCCGAACAGTTCCGCAGTCCGATCAGGCTGATTGGACAAGACGGCGAGAGAGATATTTGGTTGTTCCCGCTTAAGAGAGCTGATGATGCCGTACAGGACCACATCGTCTCCGGCATTATTAAAGCCGTAGTACCCGGAGATGAGAATTCGCGACATGGAGTGAACCTTCTTTCTATATCAAACGTACAGGAAAAATACATTCTCAAGTATAATCGAGTAAACAAGGGGAAGTAAAGCAACCACAGTAGAAAACTTCACGCCCCAATTGTTTGGACAGATACAGTGGGTGTAGCGAGGTTCGTAGGGTATAATGATGTTGTTCCGACTTACGAGAACATATAGAGGAAACCCATACCGAACATGCCGATGCCAAGAACGATGAGGGCAATCATGACGATGAAAAGTCCCTTGTTTTTGCGGCGACGGTAAAAAAATTCGTCAAACATGGTAAGCCTCCCTGTGGTGGTGATAGTCCATTCTACTATCATACCATGTTCTCTATCATCCTTGCCATCCACAGATGAGTGAATAGATGTCCGCAAGAATAGGGGCGAATGACAGCAAAAGGGAAGGAGCATTTTTCATCATGGAAAGCATGTGGCTCAAATACACATTACTAGTGGAATCAGAGATTGAGGATTTGTTTGTGGCAGAGGTATTGACCAGCTCCTACACACTTGGCTGGATCGAACCGCAAATCGAAGTACTGACAACGGAAAACGGATATGATTACGCAGAAAATACGGAAGGTCCACTTGTTGGTTATCTGTTTGAACCCCAGCACGATCGTGAAGAGGAGCATGTATCCCGCCTGAAGACCTACATTCAGCGGTGGAATGGACAAGTCACTATAAAAGAAGTAGAACTCGTAGCGGAGGAAAATGATTCGTGGAAAGAGGAGTTCCGTGAAGTCAAAATAGGCGACTGGTGGGTGGCACCAACGTGGACCGACCCCGCAGCGCTGGAGTCGGCTCGGCATATCCTATGGATCGATCCAGGTGCAGCCTTCGGAACGGGCTATCATGGAACGACGCAGGACATTCTTTTGTTTTTGCAAGAAATGGATCTGGAGGGTAAGCAAGTCATTGATGTAGGAGCTGGCTCAGGAATTCTCTCTTTGTACTGCGCCTTGAATGGAGCGAAGCATCCTGTATGGGCAGTGGACATTAATCCACAAAGTGAGTATCAGGTTCTCGTCAATGCGACCAATAATCATCTTCCTGACCACGCTGTACAAGTCGTCATTGGGGATGCGAGCGAGGACGCAGTGAAGTCTCAATTGCCTGACCAAGCAGATGTCATTCTGGTCAATATCGGTGGCGATGAAAATGTCGCGATGCTTCCGATGATTACGGAGCGAATGGCACCAGGAGGAACGTTGATTCTCTCGGGAATTGTCGAATGGAATCGGGAAGCTGTCATTGCTACATTTGAACAGGCAGGCTTCCAGGTGGAGAAAGAAAGCCAACATGACGAATGGGTCACCGTTGTATTGAAAAACATCGTTTAGAACCGCCCTGTAACTTCCGTGTGAGACAATAAAGAAAAAGGTTACTCAATGGAGGGGAAAACAAATGGAGCAGGTTGTCATTGCTGCTGCCGGACGTACGCCTATTGGTACGTTTGGTGGCGTCCTGAGAGATGTAAGCGCTCGCAAGCTGGCAGAAACCGTCATTCGTGGTGTTATGGATCGATCTGGCCTGGAAGCTTCTCAGATCAATGAAGTCATTTTAGGCAATTGCATTCAGCGCACAGACGAGCCAAACATAGCGCGAGTGGCAGCATTGGACGCAGGATTGGGAAAAGAAGTGACGGGCTTCACGATTCAACGTCAATGCGCGTCCGGCATGCAAGCGATTGTGAGCGGCGCTTCCCAAATTCTTTTAGGCGACAGTGAAATCGTTTTGGCAGGCGGCGTAGAGAGCATGAGCAACGCCCCGTATGTCCTGAAAAATGCGCGCTGGGGCAAACGATTGACACATGGGGAAATGACCGATGCGATGTGGGAGTTGTTGACAGATCCCCACCATCAAATCCTGATGGGCGAAACGGCAGAACGGCTGGTCGATCGTTACGGGATCACGCGTGAGGAGTCGGATGAAATTGCCTTGCGCAGTCAGCAAAACGCGATCCGCGCCATAGACAGCGGTTTGTTTGCGGAGGAAATCATAGGAGTTTCTATTAAAAAACGGACCGAAGAAATTATGGTTACGGAAGACGAATTCCCTCGCAGGGGAGTGACTCTGGAAAGTCTCGCGAAACTTAGACCCAGCTTCCGGGACAATGGTACAGTGACGCCAGGCAATGCCTCCGGGCTCAACGATGGAGCGTCCGCAGCCGTTTTGATGAAAGAAGGAAAAGCGAGAGAGCTCGGGATCGAACCACTCGGCAAAATTGTCTCGTGGGCGGTAGCGGGGGTAGAGCCTGATTTGATGGGATATGGACCCGTTCCAGCAGTGAAGCGTGCATTGGCAAAAGCCGGTCTGACGCTCGCGGATATCGAACTGATCGAAGTAAACGAAGCCTTTGCCGCGCAATACCTGGCTGTGGAAAAATTGCTGGAGCTACCGCGGGAAATAACGAATGTGAACGGAAGCGGTATCGCGCTGGGTCACCCTGTCGGTTCTACCGGCTGCCGAATTGTCGTAACCTTGCTGCATGAAATGAAGCGACGACAGCTGAAGCGAGGCTTGGCTGCCCTTTGTGTTGGCGGAGGTATGGGTATGGCGATGGTTGTCGAACGCACATAGGTTTAAACGAAGTCTCCCCTGTTAAAAATGGAAGCAAAGGGGGAGGCTTTGTCATGTTTATATGGTTATTTTTCAAACGACATGGAAAACAGATTGCGTTTCATACCTTATCCTGTTTGGCGATCGGGGCGTTGTTGCTGGTTGCCTATAGTGCCTATCAATACAAGCAAATGACAAATCAGTGGTATGCTCCGATTGATGGAGTCAAAGGAAGCGCAAAGCAGGCAGCTGCGTCCCTTCCTCCTCGTAATCTTTTGACAGGAACAGAGCCATTAAAGCCTTTCGTCGCCCTGCTTCTCGGCGTGGATAGCCGAGACGGGGAAAGTGCACGTTCAGATACAATGATGCTTGCGGCGATTCATCCCGGGAAGCAATCCGTCTATCTTTTGGCGATTCCGCGTGACAGCTACATGGAGCTCCCAGGCAAAGGATATGACAAAGTGAACCATGCGATGGCTTTTGGTGGTCCGAAGATGGTGAAAGAGTCGTTGGAAAAATTTTTGCAAATAAAAATTGATCGGTATATCTCCGTCGATTTCGATGGCTTCCGTCAAATTGTAGACGAGCTGGGCGGTGTCACAGTCGATGTGAAGAAACGCATGAAGTACAGTGATCCGAGCGACGACACGTACATCGACATTCAGCCAGGGCTGCAGACTTTATCAGGTAAACAGGCATTGGATTACGCCCGCTATCGCAAAAGTGATCTAGGCAAGGAAGACAGTGATTACATACGGATTGGCCGACAGCAGGAGATTCTCAAAGCGTTGGCTTCTAAAGGCACCTCGCTTCAAGTGTATACCAAGGCATTTTCACTCATGGAAATACTGGGTCAGCATGTGAAAACGGACCTTACTGAGCAGGAAATCGCCTCTTTATTATTGTCTTATGGCGATGGCACTCCGAACTCCATTCAAGCGGATACACTGGTCGGACAGGATGAGCGCATTTGGCATAATGGAATCGTTGGCTGGTATCATCTCGTCCCCACAACTGAACGGGAAAGAGCACGCCAGCAAATCATCAAGGAAGTTACGCCGTAAGAAACAAAGACCATAAGAGCAAGAGCAAAGGACACGGCTTTCATCATGGACGTGTCCTTTTTTGTCGAATGCTCTTGTCCCGATAGAAAGCACATGATTTTAATTGGAAAATTGAATATGTTTCGAATACAATAGTCATTAGGAAGAGATTATGAATGTAGATCATAGGGAGAGGCAAGGCCATTTAAGGGATGGAGGGAATGACCATGTCAAATGCCAAGCCTTGGATTGCCAATTACCCGCCCGAAACTGCGCCGTCATTGGATTACCCCCGTGTTCCTTTGACGCATTTTCTGGAGCAGTCTGCAGCTATGTATCCAGACAGTAACGCGATCTATTTCATGGGAAAAAGCATTACGTATCGAGAGCTTTTGCAGTTGTCATACCAATTTGCCAATGCATTGATCAAACGCGGTGTAAAGAAAGGGGACCGCGTGGCGATTATGCTGCCAAATACTCCACAAGCCGTCATCAGTTACTACGGGGCGCTTTTTGCAGGTGCTATCGTGGTCATGACCAACCCGCTGTATACCGAGCGAGAATTGATTCACCAAATGAACGATTCAGGCGCCGAGACCATCATCACACTGGATTTGTTGTACAAACGTGTTACCCAAGTCCGTGCATCTACCTCACTTCAACGAATCATCATCACAAGCATTGGCGATTTCCTTCCCTTATTGAAAAAATGGCTATACCCGTTCGTACAGAAGAAACAAGGACAAAATCCGCAGGTTACATATAGCGCAGATATTGAGCCTTTTCTTTCCGTATTAAAAGAAAGCGCTACCAAGCCTGCTGAAGTACCAGTCGATCCGACCCAGGACATCGCGCTCCTCCAGTATACAGGGGGGACAACAGGTGTTGCCAAAGGCGTCATGTTGACGCACGCCAATCTCATTGCGAATGCAGTCCAGTGCCAAGCGGTCCTTTACAAGCTGAAAAAGGGAAAGGAACGGATTCTGTGTGTGCTCCCGCTGTTCCACGTGTATGGGATGACTACCGTGATGAACAAAGGCATTTGTATCGCAGCAGAAATTATTCTCGTTCCCAAATTCGACGTGAAGCAAATATTTGAAATGATCGACAAGCGCAAGCCCACTCTTTTCCCAGGGGCACCCACCATGTATATCGGTCTCATCAACCACCCAGACTTGAAAAAGCATGATCTGTCTTCCATCGATGCATGTGTCAGTGGTTCAGCTCCGTTGCCGGTCGAAGTGAAGCTCAAATTTGAGGAGTTGACGGGTGGCAAGCTGGTCGAGGGGTATGGGATGACAGAGGCTTCTCCCGTAACTCATTCCAATCCCATTTGGGAAAAAGGCATTACGGGAAGCATCGGAATGCCGTGGCCAGATACGGATTGCCGAATTGTGGACCCAGCAACAGGAGAAGAGATGCCCCAAGGCGAGGTCGGGGAGTTGGCCGTAAAAGGACCCCAAGTCATGCTCGGCTACTGGAATCGCCCAGAGGATACCGCTGCCGTATTAAGGGATGGCTGGTTTTTGACGGGAGATATGGGCTATATGGACGAAAATGGCTATTTCTATATCGTAGATCGCAAAAAAGACATGATTATCGCTGGCGGCTTTAATATTTATCCGCGCGAAGTAGAAGAAGTGCTGTTTGAGCATCCTGCCATCCAGGAGGCAGCAGTAATCGGTGTTCCAGACCCGTACCGGGGCGAAACAGTGAAAGCATTCGTCGTTTTCAAGGATGGACAACTCGCGAGTGAAGAGGATCTGGAATCGCATTGCAGACAGAGACTCGCCGCCTATAAGATTCCGAGACAATACGAGATTCGTACAGATTTGCCCAAAACCATGGTCGGAAAAGTATTGCGTCGCCAATTACAAGAAGAAGACAAGAAGAAAAGGGAAGCCCAAGAAGAAATCAAAACGAGCTAGTGTAGCTGATGTTTTGAGGCTTGCGATCCCAGGCGGAAAGCGGCCTTTTTTGCTGGCCTCTTGCGATTGACAGAGGAGTGGCCCTGTATTACACTAATTATGAATGAGTGATCATTCATTTCGTCATCAATGTTAGTAAACATGGAGGTAGTTATGGCAAAGAAAACGGGGGAAAAGTATCAAGCCATTATTGATGCTGCTGTTCGAGTAATCGCCAGACAGGGCTATTACAGTGCCCAGGTATCGAAAATTGCGAAAGAGGCGAAGGTAGCAGACGGCACCATATACCTCTATTTTGAAAACAAGGATGATATTTTGATTTCACTGTTTAACGAAAAGATGGGCCAGTTTGTGGAGACAAACCGCAAACGCATTTCGGAAGCGACGTCCATTGAGCAAAAGCTGTATGTACTCATTCATGCACACTTGAGCCAGCTATCCAATGACCATGATCTGGCAAAAGTGACGCAAATCGAGCTACGCCAATCCAGTCCGGTCATTAGTGAAGGAATCGGCAACGTGATGAAGCAGTATTTTAACCTCATTGACGAAGTGATCGTAGAGGGTATGGAGCAGGGCGTATTCCGATCTGATCTCGAGGTTCGGATTACGCGCAAAATGATTTTTGGAACGCTGGACGAAGTGACAACATCTTGGGTGATGAAACAGTGCAAGTACGACCTTGTCTCTTATGTTGATTCCATTCATAACCTCTTCCTGCTTGGTATGAAGGGAAAAGAATGAAAAGAAAAGCTTTTTTTGCATGAAAACGTTTGTTACAATGGAAACAGTAAGACTGAGCGATCGCTCGGAATGAATAGTAGCTGTTTTTTATATATGGGGAGAGTTTGGGGGGAGAGGAATGGCGTCGCATTGGAATGTAGAAATCGTTGATCGCGTTGCTACGGTTACGATCAGCAACCCGCCTGCTAACGCACTCAGTCAAGCAGTGCTCGGTCAATTGAGTGAACTTTTGGACCAGTGGGAAAATAACGATGAAATCAAAGCAATCGTTTTGACTGGTGAAGGTCGGTTTTTCATTGCAGGAGCGGACATCAAAGAATTTACCCAACTGAATCGGGATAATGCAGAAGAAATGGCGAAGAAGGGTCAAGCATTGTTTAATCGCATGGAAACGTTCCCGAAGCCAATCATTGCAGCAATTAACGGCGCTTGCCTTGGTGGGGGACTGGAGCTTGCGTTGGCGTGCCATATCCGCTTGGCAGCACCTGAAGCCAAGCTCGGGTTGCCAGAGTTGAATCTCGGACTCATTCCAGGGTACGGGGGGACGCAACGTCTACCGCGTCTGGTTGGTCGAGGCAAAGCGACACAGATGATTCTCACATCAGAGATGATCGGTGGCGAGGAAGCATTGCGTATCGGTCTTGTGGAAGCGGTTTATCCCGTAGAGCAGTTGCTCGCAGAAGCACAAAAGCTGGCGGCTGTTTTCGCAAGTAAGAGCGCGATTACCCTGAAGTTTGCCCTAGCGTCCATCCATAACACAACGGAGCTGTCGCTGTCACAAGGCTTGGAGCAAGAAGCAAAGCTCTTTGGTGATGCTTTCGCGACGGAGGACGTAAAAGAAGGCGTGACTGCATTTCTCGAAAAGCGCAAGCCGCAATTCGCAGATCGGTAGTTAAGCATATAGCTTCACAAGTATGAGGTACCACTAAGGAGGAGGCATCCTGATGAATATCGTGGTTGTGTTGAAACAGACGTTTGACACAGAAGAAAAAATCGTCATCCAAAACGGACAAATTTCCGAAGATGGCGTTGAATTCATCATTAATCCCTACGATGAGTACGCTGTAGAAGAGGCAATCAAGCTCAAGGAAGAGCACGGCGGCGAAGTAACCGTGATCAGCGTCGGACCAGACCGTGCTGAAAGTGCCCTGCGCACTGCTTTGGCAATGGGCGCAGACAAGGCTGTTCTGGTGGATGACGAGTCTCTGTTTGGGGACGAATTCACCATCGCTAAAGTATTGGCGGCAGTAGCGAAAAAGGTTGGCTTCGATATCATCATTGGTGGACAAATGGCTGTAGACTCCGGGGCTGGCCAAGGCGGTCCTCGTCTGGCAGAAGAACTGGGAATTAACCATGTATCAACTGCTGTGAAGCTAGAGGTGGACGGAACGAATGTACGCGTAGAGCGCGATGTAGAAGGGGACCTGGAAGTCGTGGAGACGAGCCTTCCTGTTTTGATTACGGCTCAGCAAGGACTCAACGAGCCGCGCTATCCTTCTCTCCCAGGTATCATGAAAGCGAAGAAAAAACCTTTGGATAGACTCGGCGCTGACGATTTGGGAATTACTGCGGATGAGGTAAAAGCAAAGACAGAAATCGTCGATCAGACATTGCCTCCGAAAAAGCAGGCGGGCCGCATTCTCTCTGGCGAATTGGCAGCTCAAACGTCGGAATTGGTGCAACTGTTGCGCAATGAAGCGAAAGTGATCTAAGCGAGAGGGAGAGGATATCCATGAAAAAAGTACTTGTATTGGCAGAAGTACGTGACGGACAACTTCGCAACGTGTCGCTGGAAGCATTGACTGCAGCACAAGCATTGGCTGAGGGCGGCGAAATTGTAGCGGGTGTATTCGGAGCAGATTCAGCAGCGCATGCAGTGACATTGGGTCACCATGGTGCGAGCACGGTATATACGGCTGATCATACAGCGCTGGCGCAATACACGCCAGATGCGTATGTGCAGGCACTCACTCAGTTGATTGAACTGGCTTCTCCAGATGCAGTGGTTTTGGGTCACACGGCGATCGGTCGTGATATCGCACCTCGCGTAGCAGCGAGACTTGGTTACGGTCTGATTTCGGACGTAACAAGTGTAGAAGCTGGACCAGTTTTTGTTCGCCCGATCTATGCAGGAAAAGCGACGCAAACACGCAAATTCGTTGAAGGAACAACCTTTATTACGATTCGTCCAAACAACATTGCCATCGGCGCTGCTGACCCTTCGAAAACGGCAGTGGTGGTACCAGTTGAATTGGAAATCAAGGATTTGCGTACGATTGTAAAAGATGTGGTAAGAAAAACAAGCGGCAAAGTAGACCTTTCCGAAGCAAAAGTCGTGATTTCCGGTGGGCGTGGCGTGAAAAGTGCAGATGGCTTCCAGCCGTTGTACGATTTGGCGGAAGTGCTCGGTGCAGCTGTTGGTGCATCTCGTGGCGCTTGCGACGCAGACTATTGCGACTACTCCATGCAGATCGGACAGACAGGTAAGGTGGTTACACCTGATTTGTATATCGCATGCGGGATTTCGGGAGCGATTCAGCACTTGGCTGGTATGTCCAGCTCGAAGGTCATTGTTGCCATCAACAAAGATCCGGAAGCGCCAATCTTCCAAGTGGCTGATTACGGTATCGTAGGTGACTTGTTCGAAGTGCTGCCATTGCTGACGGCAGAGTTTAAAAAAGTATTGGTTTAACAGAAAGATGATGACTAGGCGCTCCTTTTTGGGGGCGCTTTTTTTGTCCTTGGCTCTTACTTTATGCTTTCCTTGCTTGGTATAATAGGGGATAAGGAGAGGTGATCGGAATGAGCGAGGAGCTTTTGCAACAACTGATTCACATGGTTGCTGAGAATAATCGGCTTGTAAAAGAGACACAGCAGGATGTGCGTGACTTTAAGAAAGAGATGTATGATTTTCGGGATGAGATGTACGCGTTTCGAGATGAGATGTACGAATTCCGCGATGACGCTACGCGCCGATTAGACAGATTGGAACGCCAAAATAAACATATCGATGCAGACCTTGATCTGCTGCATCGGAAAGTTAGTGACCACGAACGGGAGATTAACCGGCTCAAACAAGTCGGGCAATAAGGTGCGGTCAGACTGGACAGACTATAACGAGAAGTACAGGGCAAAGTGTGGAGCGGCGTAGTCAATTTGGTGTTTGAATGATATACTGATAACCGTTAGGAACCTTTATTTAGTAATTGAAATTCAAGGAGGTAACTTCTATGGCAATTGTAAATGCTACCGACCAAAACTTTTCCCAGGAAGTAGAGCAAGGCGGTACAGTCCTGGTTGACTTCTGGGCTCCATGGTGCGGCCCTTGCAAAATGATCGCTCCTGTACTGGAGCAAATCGACGGTGAAGTGGGCTCCCAGCTCAAAATCGTCAAAGTAAACGTGGATGACAACCCAGATTCTGCTGGTCGTTTTGGCGTTATGTCCATCCCAACCCTGATCGTATTCAAAGACGGTCAACCAGTTGACAAAGTGATTGGCTTCCAACCAAAAGAAGCGCTCATGGCAACTGTAGGGAAACATCTGTAAGAGTAAAGCAACGAATGAAGCGGCATAGTCATGTGCCGCTTTTTCTTATGTTTGAAAACGGAATTCTGAACGATCGTTTGTCAAAAAATTAAGTTTACTTGAGCGAAAATAATTGCGTTTTTAGAATACTTTGATTAAACTTCATATATTCAATTTATTTCGAGAATAGAGGGGGCTTTTCTAATGAAGGGATTTCATTTGATGCGCTCGCTGGCGGCAATCTCGCTAGGGGCAGTATTGATGGTCGGATGTTCGAGCGGAGGAAATACAACTGCTCCTGCGGCAGGAGAAAGTGGCTCTGGACAAGCCGCCGACGGACAAGAGATTCAAGCGAAAATCGGCGTCGTTGGTTTCCTTTCAGGATCTGGTGCAGCTTATGGAGAAGCGCAAAAAGCAGGATTGGAGCTGGCGTTGGGAGAGCTGAATGAAGCGAACAAAGGTAAGCTCAAGATTGAACTGAAGTTTGAAGACTCCGCCGGAGAAAAAGAAGGCGCGATTAATGCAGTAAATAAACTGATTAATCAGGATAATGTCGTGGCGATTATCGGACCGACACTTTCCGGGGAAATGTTTGCTGCAGGACCAGTAGCAAACGAGGCGGAGACTCCGATTTTTGGTATCTCCAACACGTCAGAAGGAATCAATGATATCGGGGAGTACGTCTTCCGCAATTCATTGCCTGAGTCCATTGCAATCCCGACAGCTATGAAAGCAGCCGTGGAGAAAAATGGCTTGAAAAAAGTAGCACTCATCCATGCATCCAACGATGACTTCTCCGTGAATGGCTACAAGGTCATGAAAGCAACCGCTGAAAAGCTGGGCTTGGAGATTACCGGTGAAGCGACTTTTGCAAATGGCGACGTAGACTTTTCGGCACAATTGACCAAGCTGAAGCAAACAAACCCAGATGCTTTGCTTGTGTCCGCCTTGTACAAAGAAGGCTCCATGGTTGTGAAAAAAGCACGTGAATTGGGCTTTACAGGGACAATTCTTGGCGGCAATGGTTTCAATAATCCGAAAGTTTTTGAAATTGCAGGTTCATCTGCTGAGGGCTTGATCGTTGCGACTCCATTCAGTCCTGAAAAGAAAGATGATAAAGTACAAGCCTTTGTAAAAGCATTCGAAGCCAAATATAACAAAAAGCCTGATCAGTTCGCAGCTCAAGCGTACGACTCGCTATACATTATGTCGCAGTCACTGCTTGCCGCAGGAAAAGCAGATCGCGAAGAGTTGCGCGGCCAATTGGCTCAGCTGAAAGACTTCACAGGTGTATCCGGCAAACTGTCCTTTGACGAGAAACGCAATCCGATTGGTGATGCGGTTGTCGTTGTCGCAAAAGAAGGCAAATTCGTCCCGTTTGAATAGGATCGAGCCCGGGGTCGCTCCGGGCTTCTTTTTCTATCGGTTATCTCGCTGGATCAGAAAGTACCAGATCATGTTCTTCGCTTGCTGATCCAGCGAGAATAACTCAATCATCGTGGGATGGTAACGACTTAACAGTGAGGTGAGGCATTTGTTTTGGCAGCAATTAGTCAATGGTTTGACAGTTGGTAGCACTTATTCATTGATCGCATTGGGATATACGCTCATTTTTGGTGTCTTGGGAATCATTAATATGGCACACGGCCAAATTTTTATTTTTGGATCACTAGTTGGCTTGGTATTGATGACCAGCCTTAATATGCCTTTAGGGGTAGCGCTGATCGTGGCAGTCGTCATATCGGCGATCTTGGGTCTTGTACTGGAGTATACAGCGCTTCGCCCCCTTCGCAAGAAAAATGTACCCCATCTGGCGTCTTTGATCAGTACGATCGGATTTGCCATTTTGATGGAGGAAGCCATGCACAAGTTTTTCGGTGCTGACTCCCGTGCGTTTCCGCAATCCTTCGGGGATACCACTTTTGATCTGGGCATCATTCAAATTCGCAGTGTTGATCTCGTTATTTTGGGGATTTCTGTGTTGCTGATGTTCGTCCTGCATTTTTGGATTCAAAAAACGAAAATGGGAAAAGCGATTCGCGCGACGGCTGAAAATACGGATACCGCAAATATTTTGGGGATTAACACAAATATGGTCATTGTCGTGACCGTCATGCTTGCCTCGGCACTGGGAGGTGTCGCCGGCATATTGATCGGGATGGCGTATTCCGCTCTCATTCCGACGATGGGGATGACGCTTGGCTTCAAAGGTTTGGCCGTTTTGATTTTAGGAGGTGTAGGCAGTATTCCTGGGGCTATGGTGTGCGGCGTATTGCTCGGAATTATCGAGGTGTTTACTGTCGCGTACGGAGACTCGTCGTATCGGGATGCGGTTGCTTTTGGCTTGATCATTCTCATTTTGCTCTTGAAGCCGGAAGGACTATTTGGACGCAAAGCGTAAGGGAGGTGCAGACATTGGACATTCTCAATCCATATAACTTACAAGTACTGACTTTTATCTTGTTAAACAGTATTTTGGCGATCAGTATTTACATTACGCTCTCGACGGGCCAGCTTTCCTTGGGACATGCGGGCTTTATGAGCATTGGCGCTTTTACAGCGAGTATTTTGACGAAGCAAGCGGACGTACCGCTGTTTATCGCCATCATAATCGGAGGACTGGTAGCAGGACTGATTGCACTGTTGATCGGTGCTCCGACATTGAAGCTCCACGGCTTGTACCTGGCAATTGCTACGCTTGGCTTTGGTGAAGTGATTCGCGTTATTTTTCTTAATATGGAGATAACAAACGGGGCTCTTGGATTGACCGGACTTCAATCGGTTGGGAATTATTTGTACGATTTTGAAAAAGCAATGGGGTTAAAAGCGCAAACTCTTGGCATTTCGGTCATGCAAATGAAGTCGTTATCGACCTTTGTGTTTATGCTGCTCCTGTTTGCCTTCGTTCTTTTCTTGACGCTGCGTCTGAACCGTTCGCGTCTTGGGCGTGCTTTTGAAGCGATCAAAGCAGATGAAACGGCGGCACGAGCGATGGGATTGCAAGTCAATTATTATAAAATGCTTGCTTTTGTGATCGGTTCAATTTTGGCAGGGGTATGTGGAGGATTGTTCGCCCACATTACGACGACGATTACGCCAGATGATTTTAACTATCATAAAGTCGTAGAAATTCTGTCTTATGCCGTGATCGGCGGCAGCGAAGTCGTATGGGGGCCGCTGTTTGGTGCCTTGGTTCTTACGGCGCTGCCGGAGGTGCTGCGTGGTTTGGCCGAGTACAAAATGCTCATGTACGGTTTGATCATGGTCGGTGTAATGGCATTCCGTCCGCATGGCTTGATCGGTGCCGATACGTTCCAAAAGCTGTTCAAGCGTCGTCGGGGCAAATCATCGGACAAGGAAGCGAAGGGGGGAGTATAAGATGTTGCTGGAACTTGCGAACGTAGGAAAAAGCTTTGGCGGCATCACCGCTCTTCGTGACGTTTCTTTTACTGTCGGAGAGGGCGAAATTGTCGGCTTGATCGGTCCGAATGGTGCGGGGAAAACGACCATTTTCAATATGGCAACGGGCATATTCGAACCAACAACGGGTACCTTTTCTTTTGCTGGGCAAAAGCTAAACGGCATGGCGCCAAACAAAATTACCGAAATGGGTATTGCAAGGACGTTCCAAAATATTCGCCTATTCGGTCACATGAGTGCGTTGGACAACGTGAAGGTGGGATGTCATTCGCGCATGAAGGCAGGCTTCTGGGCTTCCCTTTTGAAAACACCGGGACAACGTGCGGAAGAAAAAGCGGTTACCAAAAAAGCCGAGGAGTTACTCGAATTCGTAGGCTTGTCTGACATTGTTAATGTCCGCTCGGATACATTGGCTTACGGTCAACAACGACGTCTGGAGATTGCACGGGCACTGGCTACTGAACCAAAACTCTTGCTGTTGGACGAGCCTGCTGCCGGAATGATCGAGACCGAGACGAAAGCACTCATGGAGCTGGTCAAAAAAATTCGCGATGACGGGACGACTGTCCTGTTGGTCGAACACGATATGGGATTGGTCATGAATCTGTGTGAAAAGGTCGTATGTATCAACTTTGGGGTCAAAATTGCTGACGGTACCCCGGCAGAGGTACAAAACAATCCAGATGTGATTGAAGCCTACCTCGGCAAGGAGGACGAATAAGATGCTGAACATCCAAAACTTGACGACCTCCTACGGTCAAATCAAGGCGATTCGTGGGATTACGCTGAAAGTGCCTGAGGGCAAAATCGTCTCGCTGATCGGTGCGAACGGAGCGGGCAAAACCACAACCATGCGTACAATCGCAGGTCAACTGAAGCCAGAAGCAGGGACGATTACGTTTTGTGGTCAACGCATAGAGGGCTCGAGACCCCATCAAATCGTAAAAGCCGGACTGGCGTTGGTTCCAGAAGGGCGTGCGATCCTCGGAAAGATGACCGTTCTGGAAAACCTGGAAATGGGTGCATTCCAGCGCAACGATGCACAAGGCATCAAGGACGACATGGAAAAGATGATGATCTGGTTCCCCATCCTCAAGGAGCGGCTTTCCCAATTGGGAGGGACGATGTCTGGTGGTCAACAGCAAATGCTAGCCATTGCCCGCGCATTAATGTCTCGACCGAAGCTGCTGCTTTTGGACGAGCCGTCGATGGGCTTGGCTCCTATCGTGGTGGCGGACATTTTCAAGGTAATCAAAGAAATCAATGCGGAAGGTACGACCGTTCTTATCGTGGAGCAAAATGTCAAACAGGCCCTCAAAATTGCCGATTTCGGGTATGTGCTGGAGGCAGGGCAAATCGTGTTGGAAGGCACAGGAGAATCGTTGTTAAACGACGAGCGTGTAAAAGAAGCATATTTGGGCGGTCGCAAGCACTAGGTCTGCCTATAAAAAACTGTCGCCATGGAATGAGGCGGCAGTTTTTTTCGTATTGATTCCATGGTACTATGAAGGGTAGAACGTATATTCTCTTATGCGAAAAAGGGAAGGAAGCCGGATACGATGCCAACCAAATTGACGAGAGAGCAAATGGAATATCTTGTTCATCAAGTACAGCGTTACTATAAAGAAGAACGGTCAGAGACACTCGGTAATTTGGAGACGGAAGAGTTGATTGCCTTTTTTTCAAAAGAGCTCGGTCCCTTCTATTACAATCAAGGGGTGCAAGACAGCCGCAAGCTGCTGGTGGAACGGATGAGTTCCTTGGAAGATGAACTGTATGTATTGGAAAAGCCAATTCACAAGAATAAATAGATGCAAGGCAGATATAGAGCAAAGAGGAGGGAGCAGCCATGAACAGCTCCTTAAAAGATAAACTGGCCGTCCTGCCAGATAAGCCAGGCTGCTACCTGATGAAAAACGCGAGCGGGGAAATCATTTACGTAGGAAAAGCCAAGGTGCTGAAAAACCGCGTCCGCTCGTATTTTACAGGCAGTCATAACGGGAAGACGCAGCTGCTGGTCAGTGAGATCGTGGATTTTGAGTACATTGTGGTATCCTCAGCGATCGAGGCGCTCATCCTCGAGTGCAACCTGATCAAAGAGCACGATCCGCGCTACAATGTCATGCTTCGCGATGACAAGACGTATCCGTATATCAAAATTACGAATGAGGCGCAGCCACGTCTGGAGATTACCCGTAAAGTATTAAAAGATAAAGCCAAATATTTCGGTCCATATCCGAATGCCGGAGATGCCTCCGAGGTAAAGAAGCTGCTGGATCGCCTCTATCCGTTGCGAAAATGCCGCAATATGCCCAAGCAGGTTTGTCTTTACTACCATTTGGGGCAATGTCTTGCGCCCTGTGTATACGAGGTATCGGCTGAGGAAAATCAGCGTTTGGTGGATGAAATCAGCCGGTTCCTCGATGGTGGCCATGAGGAAATGAAGCAAACCCTTACGGAAAAAATGCTCCAAGCCGCAGAAAACATGGAGTTCGAACGAGCCAAGGAATATCGCGATCAGATCAAGAGCATCGAAGCGGTGATGGAGAAGCAGAAGATCACGTTCACCGATACGGTAGACCGCGATATTATCGGGTTTGCTGTGGAAAAAGGCTGGATGTGTATCCAGGTGTTCTATATGCGAAAAGGGAAGATGATCGAGCGTCAGACGACTTCCTTTCCATACTATGGCAGCGAAACCGAAGACTTCATGTCTTATGTGAGCCAGTTCTACTACGATAAGCAAAATGCGCTGCCGAAAGAAATTTTGCTCCCGCAAGAGAGTGAACCAGAGCTTTTGAGTGAATGGCTGGGCATCAAAGTCCATGCGCCGAAAAGAGGCAAAAAGCATGAGCTCGTGAAGATGGCTTCCGAGAACGCCCGCATTGCTTTGCAGGAGAAGTTCGCCCTGATGTCTAAAGACGATGCTCGGACGGTCCAAGCGGTGCATAATCTTGGTCACATTTTAGGGATTCCGGTTCCTCATCGAATTGAAGCGTTTGACAACTCCAACATTCAAGGAACAGAGCCTGTGTCTGCGATGATTGTCTTTACAGACGGGCGCCCTGACAAAAAGGAATACCGCAAATTCAAGATCAAAACCGTCGAAGGACCAGATGATTACGGCTCCATGCGAGAAGTCGTTCGGCGACGTTATTCTCGCTTGCTAAAAGAAAACCAGCCAATGCCCGACCTGATTGTGATTGATGGTGGAAAAGGCCAAATCAGTGCGGCTATGGACGTTCTGGAAAACGAGCTCGGTCTTTATATTCCTGTCTGTGGACTCGCGAAAGACGAGAAGCACCGTACTGCTCAGCTCATGTACGGAGATCCGCCAGAGCCTGTGAATCTTAGACGTGACAGCTATGAGTTTTATTTGTTGCAGCGCATCCAAGACGAGGTCCACCGTTTTGTTATTACGTTCCATAGACAATCCCGGACCAAAACGATGCTCTCGTCGCAATTGGATGAGATCCCGGGTATCGGTGAAAAGCGGCGCAAGCTGTTGTTCTCTCATTTTGGCTCTTTGAAGAAAATGCGCGAGGCGACCGTCGAAGACTTCCGCCAATTAGGGATCGGCGACAAGCTGGCAAAAGAAATCATCGGGCATCTGCGCAAGCTCGACACTTAGCAAATGTAACTTTTGGAGTAACCTTTAAAAAGGAATTGATCCATTTTTAGACTCATGATATAATCCGATTCAAACAGAATAGTTAGCCTCACTTCCATTATGGAGTGAGGTAGAGGCGCGAAAACCAAGAGTACCACCCTGAGATCGGGTATCTGTGAAGGGGACGGGAAAGGGGAATTCGCCGAAGTGTGGAGGGAAACCCGCTTTTCTCCATGCTGGGCCTGCGTTGAACAAATGCAGGACTGTCATCTGCACAATGACCAATTGTCAGATGGAGAGCTATCTCACGGTGTGTCAATGTGAGTTTTGATGGTGATAACTGTCAATCTTCGTTGTCCGCGTGTATTGGGAGGGAGGAACCGGTATGTCGAAACAGTAGGCAGCGGCAGGTCTTATTCCTTGTCGGTGCCTTTTTTGTAAAATAAAAATGCAAGACTTTTCCTTATAGAGAAAATAGTGAAAAACCATACGATACGAGATAAATACCAACATTGGATATGAGAAAAAGGGAGAGAAGCCGCATGGGGTTGATCGTGCAGAAATACGGAGGCACCTCTGTAGGTACCATTGAGCGAATTTTACGAGTTGCGGATCGAATTATCAGCTACAAAGAGGAAGGACATGATGTGGTAGTCGTTGTCTCTGCGATGGGGAAATCTACTGACGTATTGGTAGACATGGCCAAGCAGATTAGCGCATACCCATCCGAGCGTGAAATGGATATGCTGCTGACCACGGGGGAGCAAGTATCGATCGCGCTTTTGTCGATGGCCTTGCATACAAAAGGCTACGACGCTATTTCTCTTACGGGCTGGCAAGCTGGAATCACCACGGAGGCGATTCACGGAAGAGCGCGGATCAAGCAGATTGATCCCGAGCGGATTCAATCCGAGCTCGGACGCGGTCGTGTGGTCATCGTGGCAGGATTCCAAGGGATCAGTGACGAAGGTGAAATTACGACGCTCGGCCGCGGTGGATCGGATACATCTGCGGTTACACTTGCAGCGAGCTTGAACGCTGAGAAATGCGAAATCTTTACAGACGTGTCCGGGGTGTATACAGCTGATCCACGAATGGTTCCAGCTGCGAGCAAGCTGGATACGATCTCGTATGATGAGATGCTGGAGCTGGCGAACCTCGGTGCAGGGGTTCTTCATCCTAGGTCAGTAGAGGCTGCGAAAAAATACAAGGTAAGGCTGGTCGTCCGCTCCAGCTTTACTGCCGAAGATGGTACGTACGTTGAGGAGGTTGCCAACATGGAAACAGGTAGAGTAGTAAGTGGAGTTGCACATGATGAAGATGTAGCCAAAATCACGGTTGTCGGCATGCCTGCCAAGGTCGGGACGCTCTCCCGTCTGTTCAATACGCTGGCAGACAACCAGGTGAACGTCGATATTATTATCCAAAGCTCTTATGATGCGACTGTTACGAATATTTCTTTTACAGTTGCAGCGGATGACCTGAAAAAAGCACTGGATACGCTGGACAGAAACAAAAACGAGCTTGGTTTTGAAAAAGTCGATTTCGAGGAAAGCTTGACCAAAGTATCCATTGTTGGCTCCGGAATGATCAACAATCCAGGGGTTGCTGCCGAAATGTTCCGCGTTCTGGCAGAAAAAGAAATTTCTATTAAAATGGTATCTACATCTGATATCAAGGTTTCTTGCGTCATTCCAGCCGCCTTGACGGAGCTGGCTGTTCGCAGTCTGCATTCGGCCTATGGTCTGGATGTTGAGGAAACCGCAGTCGTGCACGGCGTATAAAAAATGGATGCTCCCTCTCCCTTCCTTATAGGTAGAGGGGGCATTTTGTTCATGACGCCACTTGTACGGAGATACGTATGTCAGAAGAGCTTTCCATTTCGATTTTGCTAAACGTTTCTCTTTCTTTCCATTGCTCAATCATACCAGCGATGATCCCGGCTTCAAAGGAAAGACTGCATCCTAGTCTTTCTATAGACTGATAGCTAAAAATGGAATGAGTGAGTGAATAGACGATCGTTTGTTTGGTCTCCTCCACGACGTCTAGCTGGCCTAATCCGAGCCGAATAAAAGGCATAATCGGACCTGTTGCAGATTGAATGGGGATTTGGCGGCCCATATTTTTTCCTATCCAATAGAGAATATGGTTTTCACTATCGCCTAGCAGGGTACTAGTCAGCGTTTCGCGTAGAAGATGATAGCCAAGGTAGGGCATATTCATTCTTTCCGCATAGGGAATGGTCTCTGGCGGCAACAGTGCTGCAAGCTGATCCTTCTCTTTCATATGTGCTTCCCTCCTGTCTGTACTAGATTATGAGAAGGGACTCGCATTCATGACATCGTAAGAGAAAAAATAGCTGGACTAAACAAAGTTATTCTATCAATGTATTTAGTACATTGATTGTCTTGACGCTCTGTGTCGACAAGAGTACAATTGGATTTGGTCAAAGTTTTGCCCAACTTTTTCTCGTATTTTGACACATTCCGACAAATTCATTTGATCTAGTGAACGCAGTCTTTTTGTGAACGGCTTCAAGACGCTGTACATAAAATGATCGTGGCGGTTTTGCTATGTCTAATGGGTGAGGCAATGGGTTAGGATATTGGGGAAAGGTCTATCAAAACGGTCGAAGCCGTTTTGGACCGCTTGCGGTGACGCTTGACGTTTTTCACAGAATTGAGAGTTACATACATTGAAAGGGGGACCATTGTATGGCGAAAGGCCATAGCTTTCTCAGTCACAAGCTCCACTCACTTCTTGGTTTGTTTCCGATCGGGCTCTTCCTGCTGTTTCACTTGACAGCCAACTACCAAGCGACCCGTGGAGCCGAAGCTTTTAATCAAACAGTTGGTTTGATTGAAAATGTTCCATTCGTATTGGTGCTTGAATTTGTTTTTATCTACCTCCCGATCCTGTTTCACGCTGTTTACGGTCTCTACATTGCGTTCCAAGCTAAGCAAAACGTAGGGAACTTCGGTTACTTCCGAAATCAAATGTTCTTGTGGCAACGTGTTACAGGAGTCATTACCCTCATTTTTATTGTTTGGCACGTTTGGGAAACACGTATCCAAAAAGCAATGGGTGCACACGTGGATTTTGACATGATGGCAAACATTTTAAGCAGTCCTGCAATGATCGTATTCTACACAATCGGGATTATTAGCACGACTTTCCACTTCTCCAACGGACTGTGGTCGTTCCTGGTTCACTGGGGAATTACAGTTGGGCCGCGTTCCCAGCGCATTGCAACATTCCTGACTTTGGGCGTATTCGTAGTTGTAACCTTCATCGGCTTGCGTGCGATGTCGGCTTTCATTTTGTAGGGATAGGGGGACAAAACTCATGGCAAAAGGTAAACTGATCATTGTCGGTGGAGGTTTGGCCGGCTTGATGGCTACCATCAAAGCAGCAGAAAAAGGCGTTCCTGTTCAGCTGTTCTCCCTGGTTCCGGTAAAACGTTCCCACTCTGTCTGTGCGCAGGGCGGTATTAACGGTGCGGTAAATACCAAAGGGGAAGGCGACTCCACATGGGAGCACTTCGACGATACAGTATATGGCGGAGATTTCTTGGCAAACCAACCGCCAGTTAAAGCAATGTGCGATGCAGCACCTGGCATCATCTATATGTTGGACCGTATGGGCGTTATGTTTAACCGTACGCCAGAAGGTCTGTTGGACTTCCGTCGTTTCGGGGGAACCAAGCATCACCGTACCGCTTTTGCGGGTGCGACAACTGGACAACAGCTCTTGTACGCATTGGACGAACAAGTACGCCGTTATGAAGCTGAAGGTCTGGTAACCAAGTACGAATATTGGGATTTCCTCGGAGCCGTTTTGGACGATACAGGAACCTGTCGCGGGATTACTGCACAAAACATGCGTTCCGGTGAAATTCAATCCTTCCGTGCGGATGCCGTTATTTTGGCAACAGGCGGACCTGGTATCATCTTCGGTAAATCGACGAACTCGATTATCAATACAGGTACAGCAGCGTCTGCGGCGTATCAACAAGGGGTTATCTACTCCAATGGTGAGATGATCCAAATTCACCCAACTGCAATCCCGGGCGACGACAAGCTTCGTCTGATGTCCGAGTCTGCTCGTGGTGAAGGTGGTCGTGTATGGACGTACAGAGACGGTAAGCCTTGGTACTTCCTGGAAGATAAATACCCTGCATACGGAAACCTGGTTCCGCGTGACATCGCGACTCGCGAAATCTTCTCCGTTTGCGTAGACATGAAGCTGGGTATCAACGGCGAAAACATGGTATACCTCGACCTGTCCCACAAAGATCCAAAAGAACTGGATGTAAAATTGGGCGGTATTATCGAGATTTACGAAAAATTCGTTGGGGATGACCCACGTAAAGTTCCAATGAAGATTTTCCCTGCGGTTCACTACTCCATGGGCGGTATGTGGGTAGACTACAACCAAATGACCAATATCCCTGGTTTGTTTGCAGCAGGTGAGTGCGATTACTCTCAGCACGGTGCAAACCGTTTGGGTGCGAACTCCCTCTTGTCCGCAATCTATGGCGGTATGGTAGCAGGTCCAAAAGCGATCGAGTACATCAAAGGCTTGAACCAATCCTCTGATGATCTGTCTTCCACGCTCTTCGACGGCTTCACAAGCAAAGAGCAAGCGAAATACGACAGCATCCTGAAAATGGACGGAACAGAAAATGCTTACCTGATCCACAAGGAACTGGGTGAGTGGATGACTGACAACGTAACGGTAGTTCGTTACAACGACCGTCTGCAAAAAACGGATGATAAGATCGTTGAACTGATGGAACGCTACAAGAAAATCAACATCAACGATACGAATAAATGGAGCAACTCTGGTGCGGCGTTTACCCGTCATCTGTGGAACATGCTCGTACTGTCCCGCGCGATCACAATCGGTGCGCTCAAGCGTGACGAGAGCCGCGGTGCTCACTACAAGCCTGACTTCCCTGAGCGTGATGACGAAAACTTCATGAAGACGACAATGGCGAAGTTCAATGCTGAAACGACTGCGCCTGAAATCTACTATGAAGACATCGACGTATCCCTGATCGCACCACGTAAACGTGACTATACGTCTGACAAGAAGCATTAAGAGAGGAGGAAACTGATCATGGCAGAAAAATTGATTCATTTGATTATCACTCGTCAAGATAGCCCTGACAGCACTCCGTACAAGGAAGAGTTCAAAATCCCTTACCGTCCTGGTATGAACGTGATCAGTGCTTTGATGGAGATTCAACGTAATCCACTCAACGCACAAGGTCAAAAAACGTCTCCAGTAAACTGGGAATCGAACTGCTTGGAAGAAGTATGCGGTGCGTGCTCGATGGTTATTAACGGAAGACCGCGTCAAGCGTGCTCGGCACTGGTTGATAAACTGGAACAGCCGATTCGTCTTGAGCCAATGAGCACCTTCCCTGTACAGCGTGACTTGTCGATTGACCGCAGCCGCATGTTCGATGCGCTGAAACGCGTAAAAGCGTGGGTTCCAATCGATGGTACGCATGATCTGGGGCCAGGTCCTCGCATGCCGGAAGTTGAGCGTCAATGGGCGTACGAGCTTTCGAAGTGCATGACGTGCGGTGTTTGCTTGGAAGCTTGCCCGAACGTGAATGCGAAGTCTGACTTCATCGGTCCGTTTGCGATTTCGCAGGTTCGTCTGTTCAACCAGCATCCAACGGGTATGATGAACAAGCATGAGCGTCTGGAAGCTCTGATGGAAGATGGCGGTATCGGTGATTGCGGTAACTCGCAAAACTGCGTACAGGCATGTCCAAAAGGCATTCCGCTGACAACTTCGATTGCTCACATGAACAAAGAAACAACCAAACATGCAGTGAAGAAGTTCTTCTTCTCCTAATTGTTTGAAATAGATAAGGCGTGCACCGGTGATCCGGAATGCACGCCTTTTTTCCATGTCGCTGTAGTGGAGAGAAGAATATTTCCAGTCTAGGCTCCAGGCTCCGTCCTGCTGGGGTTGAGACTAGCCGCTCCGAAGGGATTTGCGGGGAAACGCAAAAGTGGTAGCCGCTTCGTCGCGTGGGCACGTTGCGTTTCTGTTGCCCGCAAATCCTTCTCCGCTGGGTGGGACTCCACAAGTCGCTACGTCTGGAAATATTCTTCTCTGTCGTGACTTACTGCATTCTTCAATCTTTTAATGCTTTTAAAACCCGTTAACACGGAAAGTTCGTAGAGGAAACAGGAGAAAAAAGCGAAGATCTTTGGTACACCGACCGAGACGCAATGCAAAAAGCGAAACACGCTCTTAAGCGTCCACCTCTGAGAAGCATCCTGAAAGGATCACTTTGGACGCGGTTTCGCTTTTTGCATGGAGTCGGGCAGTGAATCCGCCAGCGGGTGGGACAAGAATCTGAGCGTTTTCTCCTGTTTTCTCCCCACCACAATATCAACGTGCAAGGAGTTTATTCAATTCGACTCGATAACCGCCGCCACCGCCAGCTTTTCAAAGATGCTGACGAACTGCTGGAGTTCATCCTCGCTGAGGTGAGAAAACATTTTATTTAGTTGTTCTCTCCGATTCTGCTTGGCTACTTGCAAAATTTTTTTGCCAGAATCACGCAAGCTGATATAAACGACTCGGCGATCTTCCTCATCACGATCACGGGCGACGAAGCCGTGTTTATCCAAACGGTCGACCATTGCTGTGATTGCGCTTGGTTTGACCCCCATTGATTCAGCCAACTCTCCAACCGTGCATTGTTCCTTCTGTTCCAACTGATGAAGAATGTAAAATTGTGGGCCAGTTAAACCAGAGACAGGTTCAGCTAATTGCGTTCCCATCGTGCGCATAATGGTACGAAACGCCTCCTGCAAGCGCTCAAGCGTATCTGTAGAAGGGGAGGGCATTGCTCGTATCATCTCCTTATTTGATCTATTTCTTCGTGAGCAAGAATATTTGATATGTAATATTTAATGCACTTAAATATAGGCAGAAAACACATCGTTTGTCAACCTTCGCGAAAAGAAGGGAATACCCAAGCGATTCCTAGTGAAAACTGAAAACATAATGGAATGACTTCCAGCAAGGGGGCAAACGATGAAGAAAAAGGTATGCAGCATTGGATTGATATTGGCTTTGCTTCCCGCAACGACTGTGAGCACAACAGCGTTTGAAGGAACGGCGACCATTCGTACGCAGATTTTACAGGATCTCGCGGATATGCACCAGCCATTACATACAGGCAAGGCGGACAAGGAATATAAAGCGAAAGCAGATGAATGGCAACGACAAGAACTGCTACTGCGAGGTGAGCAATTAAAATCCGCGCCTGTCGATTCGCTGGAAATGATTGAGGCGACTAAGGCTTGGGAGGAAGCGGGGGTAAAAGGGGAAGGGATGCTCGTTTCCGTGATCGATACGGGAGTCAATCCGCGTCACCCTGATTTGCCTGCCCCACATGATAAGCGTTCAGCCATGCAAAAATCAGGCTCTTCCCAGAAGGTGATTCCTGGCTTTAACTGGGCTGACCGTACGCAAACAACGGAAGACGTATCGGAATCCCAGCATGGTATCCATGTGGCGGGAATTATTGGTGCGAACGGAAAAGTAAAAGGGGTTGCTCCCGAAGCACAGCTCATTAGCCAAAAAGTATTTTCCAACTATCAAAGCGAGGTACCTGGGCTAGGTGAATCGATTTTATTTGCAATCAATGATTCCATTACGAAAAAAGCAGATGTCATCAACTTGAGTCTCGGTTCCTCAGCGGGTTATGTGGATGAAACAAATGTAGAGCAAATGGCTGTGAAGCGAGCAGTCGATAATGGGATCGTAGTAGTGGCAGCCGCCGGCAATGATGCGTATTTCGGCAGTGATAAGGTACGAGCACAGAATCCGGATATCGCCATGATCGGTTCTCCAGGCTTGAGTCCTGATGCGTTTTCAGTTGCTTCTGTCAACGCTACAGCACTGGCTGGCTATAGCTTTACGGTGCAAGGAGTACCCGGTATGGAGAAAGTCGTGTATTTATCGGGCTATGTGGAAGGCGGGGGTGCAATAAACCCAGTCATGACGCTGATGAAGCCGTATCCGCTCGTCTATATGGGGAAAGGGAAGAAGGAAGACTACAATGTTTCCGTAAAAGATAAAGTGGTATTGCTCGAGAGAGGGGACATTTCATTTGACGAAAAGCTGCGTCTCGCCAAAGAAGCAGGAGCAGTTGGTGCTGTCATCTACAACAATGAAATGGGACCACTGATTATCAGTGCGGAGCATGCCAAACAAATCCCGGCTGTTTCAATTTTGAAGCACATGGGCGAGCAAATGGCACAAGCGATTAAAAAAGGCAAGAAAGTGACCGTCTCCTTTAACGGTGAATATGGACAAAATCCAATGCCCTACCCAGACGGTGGAACGATCTCTGCTTTTTCATCATGGGGACCAACGCCCGATTTGCAGTTCAAACCGGAGATTGCAGCTCCAGGTGGGGGCATCTTGTCACTCACGCGAGAGTCTGAATATGCCGTGAAAAGTGGTACTTCAATGGCGACGCCACATGTGGCAGGCGGAATGGCTTTGCTGAAGCAAGGCTATCTCAAGCAAGGGCGGAACCTACAAGGCAGATCGCTAGTCGATACGTTAAAGGCTGCGGCTATGAATACAGCAGAGCCGATTATCGATCCGCAAATCAGCGTTGCAGCAGCGGATAAAGAGAAAGCAAAAAAAGTACCTTACAGCCCACGGGTTCAAGGGGCAGGTGTGATGCAAATCGCAAAAGCGATCAAGACCCCAGCCATCGTTGTGACTGCAAAAGGAAAAGCAGGCGTCTCGTTAGGAGAGATCGGGAATTCAACGACCTTTTCTCTGTTTATCAATAACAAGTTTGGCAAAAAGCCGATTACGTATCAACTGCAAAATGAGTTTGGCGTCTTGACCGACTTGCGCAAGAATGGGATCAACATGCTGACCGATACTCTTTTCGAGGGGGCAGAACTGCAATTTTCAGCACCGAAGATTACCGTTGCCCCAGGGAAGTTAGAGGAAGTGAAGGTAACGCTCACGATTCCGCAAGGCTCCGCACGCAATCAATTTGCAGAAGGATTTATTTCCTTTCAACCAGATGATAAGGAGCTGCCTACGTTGCGCACGCCGTTTTATGGCTTCTATGGCGATTGGGATGAACCAAGGATTATGGATCAGCCCGTATGGGAGGCAGAAAGCCAGGAAAAACGCACAGGTGTCAAGACAACCTGGTATCATGATAAACGCAATGACAAGTGGCGCTATCGCGATTATCTAGGAGTTTCAGGTGTTAAAGCCGATGGCGGTGCGAAAGTCGATCCCAATCATATCGCCTTTTCGCCAAACGGGGATGGGCATTATGATGTCGCTGCTCCTTCGATTACGTTTTTGCGGAATGCCCGTCATATTATCGTCGAAGTAACAGACCAGTCAGGCAAGCCGATTCGCACTCTTGTTCGTGATGAAAAGGTGAGCAAGTTCGACCAATCCAAGCTGGGGACCCCATACTATTATACGGAAAAGGAAGCGTGGAGCTGGGACGGAAAGATCTTTTCACCGCAAAAAGGCGCCTATATACAGGCACCTGATGGGCAGTACCAATTCTCCATTAAGGCCAAAATAGACGATCGCAATGCAAATTGGCAATCGATGACACTTCCCATCCGTGTGGATACAAAAGCTCCTGTAATTACAGCTTCTGTGTCAGGAAATCGGGTTCAGTGGAGTAGCCGTGATAAAGATATCCAGGCCTATTTCCTTTATGTAAACGGCAAAAGAGTAGGAGGCCCCTATTCTCCAAAAGTGTCCAGCACACTCATTAATCAGCCGGATAAAAAAATGAGTGTGGTAGCGTATGATTACGCGGGGAATATCAGTGTGGCACATATAAACGGGAAAAGCGACAGCACCCCGCCATTTGTGGAGTTTCCGGATGATTTGTTTCCTTATTTGAAAATATCCAAGCAGCCGGATGTGGCCTTCAGGGGCAAAGTGACAGGCGAGGATATGATGGACAGAGTGCGCTTGTCGATTAACAAAACGCCTGTAAAGCTGGCGACGGATGGATCATTTGAAACCATCCTGCGATTAACGGAAGGCCTCAATTATGTGATGTACAGTGCAATGGATATGTATGGAAACAAGCGCCAATTCACACAGCGGGTCATCGTCGATACGAGTCCTCCGACATTGCAATTGCTAAACGATGGCAGCGAAGACGTACAGTTCGATCCAGCAACCAAGAACATGCTGGTTCCAGTCCGCTTCATGTACAGAGATCAAACCTACAAAGGTCAGGTAAGTATCAACGGGCAAATCGTGTCCTACTTTGAAGAAGAGCAATTGGAAATCCCTGCGCAAAAATACGTAACGCAAATGTTGAGTATGAAGCAGGGAGAAAATCGCATTTTACTCGAAGGAAAAGACGGCGCAGGCAATCAAAGCATGCTAATGGTGTATGCGTATGTGGATGCAAATGCAGGGGCTGTTGTCATAAGCAATGGGGAGCAGCGTATATCCTACAAGGCGCGAACAGTGCCAGCTCCGACGATACAGCTTCCTAACAAACAGCTGGAAGGGCAGGAAGGCGAAACGCTGCCCATCGAAGGGAAAGTGACAGGTGCTGGTGCTGTTAACCTCCAAATCAACTACGGATCAAAGAGCTTTCAGACCAACGCGAATGATCATGGGCTTTTTCGCTTGGTGCTTCATGAGGTAGAGGAAGGCAAGCAAAAACTGACGGTTGTTGCTACCGATGCGCTGGGTAGGGAAGCCCGAGCGGAGATGAACGTCGTCGGAAAGAAAAAATAGGCTAGCTGGCTCGTCAGTAGCAGATAAACGGCTATTGCCGGGCCAAATTTTTTTTTTGGAGGATACTATTTGATGTTTTACCACGGGATCAATTGGGAATATGTTACGAGAGAGTACCCAGTGCTCTCACCGAGAAGGACAGCCAGAAGGAAGCGTGGGGCAGAGCAATTGTTGGATCGCATTCATCTGATCGAACAATTCGGTTTGGAGCCTGTTCATTTGCTTGAGGCCGATGAGCATTACGATGATGTCCGCTGTATACAGGAATGCTTGGAATTTGGGGATACTGTTTTTGCCTTTGATCAAGTCGAGCTACCGATGTGGCAATTGAGTAAGCATGAGGTCGGTGTAGAAATATTAGACTTGCGAACGTGCACGACCATCTATACCATTCGTCATGAGACAAAAGTAGAGGATTATTTTCCCGGTATACCTTGTTTTCGTGACCTTATGCCTATGAAGTTTTCGTAATCCTATTGCATCTGCCAAAAAGCGACATTATGATAGTCCTATACGAGTACAACCTCTAAGAGTGAATTGCCCGGGAAAGGAAGAGAATGCAGATGATAGTCCAGTACCTTGATCCATTTCTTGAATCAGCTTCGTCCGTGATTCAACAAGTATGCAATGTCGACATTTCGCGTGGAGAGTTAGCTGAAAGAGAATGGAGCCATGTAGAAGGCCATACATGGATTCGAATCGGAATGACAGGCCAATTACAAGGTGAGGTCTTTTTCGGTCTGCAAGAGGAATTGGCTTTGCGCATTGTCTCGGCCATGATGGGCGGCTATCCCGTGCAAGAGATGGATGAGCTCGGTAAAAGTGCCATTTCCGAGTTAGGGAACATGATTTCCGGGAATGCGAGCACGCTTTTATCCAATCGAGGTGTTATTGTAGACATTACCCCGCCCTTATTTCTACACCAGCATGACTTGAAAGACATGGCAGGGACAGCATTGACTGCACCGCTCGATCTTCATGACATGGGCAGACTGGATATTCAAATAATTGTGATAAGATAGGGCGGCTAATGGCCGTCTTTTTTGTGAAGGATACGTACCCACGCTTTATCATTCAAAGGAGGGATAAAAAGAGATGGATCATTACTTCTCGATTTGCTCAGCTGAGATGTATTACGAGAAATACATGGCCTTTTTATTGGAAAATTACGACCAGCTTCGCATGCCATATTCCTATCCTGTGGCGCTCAGTTTTCTGGCGAGTCCTGTTTTACTGGAGGGGAAAGCATTTCTTTGCTTCAACGATGACGATGAAGTGATCGGTGCCTTTTCATATATTTACGGGACAGGTGAAAATCAGTACGAAGACAAGCATATCGTTCAAATTCAGGTGGTCTATTTTTTGGAACAGTATCGCAGCAGTCGCCTTTTTTTGCACGCCCTTCAGTATGTAACCGAGTATATTGCCTATATGGAGGAGGACGTGAAGGAGTTTCGATTCTGGGCTTCCTCGGACGACTCTTTACGCAAATTGTTTACCAAGATTGCAGAACGGGTAGCTTCTGTGGAAACGACAAACGGTCCATTGGATGAATATCGCGCATCTTTTTTGGCTTGGCAATCCTATGCAGCACGGTTTCAACATGAACCATTTTTCTAATCCAAGAAGGAGACGTCACGATGCTGTTCGTCATCAAAAACCTGTTTAGCTACATACGCCCCTATAAGCTCCTGAGTTCCCTTTTTTTCCTCACGCTTGCTCTCGATCTGCTTTTTTTATCCTTGGCACCTCTCAGTTTCCAGATGATCATTGATAAAGCGATTGTTCCCAAAGATATGCACGTTTTCACAGTCATCCTGTTAGTATTGGCGATTAGTGGGTTTATCTGTGTCAGCGCTGGAATAGTCAGTGATTATGTGCTGGCAAAACTAAATGCACGTGTGCAAAATGATTTGCGGCAAAAACTGTTTGCACATATGCAGCATTTGCCGGTCAGCTATTTCCACAAAACGCGTTCGGGCGAACTGGTCTCTCACTTTTCAGTGGATTTGCCTGTCATTGACAGATCGTTAGCGATTCTCTTCACGACCGGTATTCAGTCATTGGCGGTCGTGACGATTAGTACGATGGTGTTGTTTTACTTGGAATGGGTGATGGCGCTGTGTATTTTGGTGGGGGCAATCTTGATCTTCTCAGGCCCTTATTTGCTTGGCCGACGTGCCCACGCAGTCAATGCCGCATACAAAGAACAACTCGCGGCTATGACGAATGATGTCCAGGAAAACACGAGAGCGCAAATGGTTATCAAGGGCTTCAATCTGCAAGCTGTCATGATCGATAAATTCAATGAAAGACTCAAATTTTTGTTGGTCAGCAACTACCGCAAAAATTTGATGGCAGCGAAGCTGGAACGAATCCCTGCGCTATGCTTACTACTCATCAACTTTACGATTATCGGCTTCGGTTCCTATTTGGCACTCACCGGGCGAATCTCTGTCGGTTCGCTTGTCGCCTTTTTTACCATGTATACGTCGATGGGGAATGCAGTGTTTAATCTGACCTTTACGCTCCCGCTGATGACAGATGCACAAGTCAGTATGGAGCGTATCCAGAAGGTGCTGAATGAACCTAGTGAAAAAGTCGACCATTCTGCGGAACAATTGGATTTACGTACGACTGAAGTGTCCGTCAAAAATGTTACGTTTGGCTATCAGGAAAATCAGTTGTCCATCAAGCAGGTCAGCATGCAGATTCCGGCTCGGAAAAAAGTGGCAATTGTTGGCTCCAGCGGGTCTGGAAAAAGCACGATCGTTCAGCTGCTACTAGGCTTTTATCAACCTAGTTCTGGTCATATCGAGATAAACGGCACAAAACTAGATGAATGTAATCGGGGAGCCATCCGCAAGCATGTAGGGGTCGTTTTTCAGGATCACTTTCTTTTTCACGGAACAATAGCCGAAAACATCCGGCTCGGCAAACTCGATGCGACCAGCGAGGAATTGAGGATAGCTGCACAGCAAGCGGAGATCCATGACTTTATCATGTCTCTACCTGACCAGTACGAAACACTAGTTTTGGATGGGGGAAGCAACCTCTCAGGGGGACAAAGGCAGCGACTTGCCATTGCTCGAGCGATTGTGCGCAATCCTTCTCTACTCATTCTGGATGAAGCCACTTCTGCTCTCGATCCCATTTCAGAGGCTTCTATTAACAAGACTTTTACAAAGCTTTCCAGAGATCGGACTGTCATTACGGTGACACATCGTTTGTCGACGATAACGGACATGGATCAAATATTTGTGTTGGAGCAGGGGGAACTAGTGGAGCAAGGGACACATGTTCAACTGTTGCAAAAGCGGGGCTATTACAGAAGGCTATGGGACAAGCAAAGTGTTTTGACTGCGACAGAAGGTAATGCGGATGTTTTAGGTGCTGACATGCCTGATATTTTACATCTCTTCCATACCGAGACGTTTACGGCTGGACAGACGATCATTCGGGAAGGAGAAGCAGCAGAGAAGTTTCACCTCCTCGCACGAGGAAAGGTAGACGTATCCCAAGCATCTGCTGAATCTGAGGAGCAGATTCACCTTGCGATCTTGGAGGACGGGGATCACTTTGGAGAAACAGGCTTAGTAGGTGCTTTACAGACAACAACCGTGACAGCTCTCACCTCTTGTGTTGTTATGACCTTACCTTTAAAGGTATACCAGTACTTCACGTCCCAACACTCGACGGTTGGCAAGAACGTCCAACACCCGATACGTTAACCAACAGAAAAAAGAGAGGCAGTGTGCAAAGAATGCATGTCCAATTTAGAAAATGTACCAGTGACCATGATTTTGCTCAATTTACGTTATTCTTTATGCGCAATCGATTGGAATTTAGTCGAATGTTTTCCCTCAGTGATACGCTTGCTCATATTTTGACGTTTCTCCCGGATTCTCATTTGATCCTGATAGAAGGCGAGCGAGGTAAATTGGTCGGATGGGGCCATTATCAATACATGACAGCAGAAAGGCAACCAGACCCAGAGGGCGAAATTTGCTATATCCATTCCGTCATCGTCGAAGAAAAATATCGAAAAAGCAGGGTATTTCTGAAAGGCTTTCGCTATCTTATCAGACAGGTTCAAACAGAAAACGCACAAGTGAAACAGGTGACCTTTTGCGCTGATGCTGAACATGCCTATCTGAACCGGCTCTATTCGAAATTTGCACAGGTTGCAGGGGAGCAGGAGGGCTACTACGGACAAGAAAACATCTACATGTCCGAAATCAATCAGCTCGCTTCCTATCTGGGAATGGACGCAATTGACGTTAAATAAGGAAAAATGCTATTCTTAAGAAGATATTGTCAGAAGGGAGGTCTATCAGATGATTCCAATGGTACCACGTTTGAAAGATGGAGTAAGAAAACCTTTTACTGCTTCGATTCAAAATCTTCTCATGAAAAATGAGCAGCTGCGTGTAGCTACTTCTTCTACGAAGTAATCGATCAGCTATCATCTTTTTCGAATCAACTGTTCCCATGAATGGAGAAGTGGTTGACAGGCTATCCTGCTCAACCACTTTTTTATTTCTGTTTGAATAGAATTAAAAAATAAAATATTTTCTATTGTCTGGATGATTTTTAATAGATAGTGTATTGTTGGAAATAGTAAGGAGGTATGAGAGCTTGACCTATGTAAAACAATTAATTGGGATGTTTTTCCTAGTGATCGTCGTTTGCGGTGGGCCGTTCATGCTATATACGCAAAAGGAAGAAATTGTGTTCGAACCGGGAAATATCGTAGTTCATACGGTGTATCTGATTCAGCAGATTGCAGAAGGCTCTCTCGGAACCTATTATTCGGGGCAAACGGAAAGGAGCATCGCGGAGGATATCCTGCCATTTGCCATTAGCTCCTTTGAACTACTATTCGCAAGTGTTAGTGTCGCAGTCCTAGCTAGTATTATTTTTGGATTGTTATTGCAGCGCTTTCAGATTGTGCGTCAATTTCAAAAGGTTCTGAATCTGCTTGCCACGATTCCTGATTTTATCCTGATTGTTGTCTCGATTGTGGGTGCGGTCGGATTCTACAAGATGACAAACATTCGAATTATCACCCTGTCACCTGTAAGTGACTCGGAGAGTACCTGGTTTCCGATTACGCTACTGTCAATTGGACCGACGATATTCCTTATGAAGGTAGTCAGCCTGAAGTATGCACAAATCGGCGGCGAAGACTACATTAAAACAGCACTTGCCAAGGGGATGGGGATCTGGCATGTTCTCATTCACCACGTCTATAAAAATATCAAACCGTTTCTCATTGCTGATTTAAAGAAGACAATTGCGATTTCGGTAGCCAACTTGTTTATTGTCGAGTACTTATTAAACGTCGTAGGATTGACCCGCTTTATTTTCAGCAAAGATGGCGGTTACGAGTTCAATGCTGCCGTCATGGGACTGTTAGGTATTATTTTGCTATCCATTTTGGTCTATGTATTGATTCGTCTCATTCTGTATGTGATTGAACGCGCGGTTGTGTATAAATAACCCAGACTTCTTTTGGAATGAGTGAGGGTATGGTATGAGGAAACGGTTCAATTGGGCTTTATGGCTAGGCAGTATCTTGGTAGTCATTCTCATGGTTATCGGTGTAACCGGACCCTATTTGGCCCCTTATGACGTCGATTACCAGGTGAAAGTGCGCAATGAGATGGTGAACGGGAAGCAAGTGATTATTTCACCTCCTTTGGCACCCTCAAGCGAGCATCTGTTGGGTACGGATAAATGGGGCTATGATTTACTAACAAAACTGCTCCACGGGGCACCGTACACCATTTTTATTACGCTCATGATTGCGTTATTGCGATTATTGATGGGGGCATGGATCGGACTGTATATTGGAATATTGGACAAGCAGCAGCGCTGGTGGATTGCGATTGAGAACGCCTGGGGATACATGCCTATATTTATTCCTGTCTATTTTTTATTGAAAGGAATCAATATCAATCCCGAATTGCCAACGTTTACGCTCGTATTGTTTTTCATAGTGGTTGTGGCTGTGCTAGGGACGCCTTCGGTAGCTGCGTCCATCCGTCAAAAAACGGAGCAAATCAAGGAATCGCAGTACGTTTTAGCTGCGACTTCGCTGGGGGCCGGGCGGGATCAGATCATCTTTCGACACATCCTACCGCATTTGAAGGAGCATCTGGTCATTGTCCTGGTAACAGAGATGATCGCCACCATGACGTTGATGGGGCTTCTCGGAATATTTGGTCTTTTTGTAGGCGGCACGATTATGTACTATGACCCAGTTGAGTATCACTCGACCACACATGAATGGGCAGGACTGCTCGGGACTTACCGAAACTTTGTCTACACGAATTACACGTGGATTTTCCTGATCCCACTTGCTGCTTATCTGGTTGCAATTGGTTCCTTTAGTCTACTGGCCAAAGGATTGCGTGATAAATTCGAACAGACGTATAGTCGTACCCCATTTATTTAAGCAGCTGGTCAATTTTCAGCATGAGAGATAAGTGAGGTTTTTGAATGAAAAGACGATTCCATTTTTCTTTATGGCTAGGCAGTATTTTCGTGCTCGCTCTGATGGTGATCGCTGTGGTGGGTCCTTACTTGGCTCCCTATGATCTGGAATATCAGGCGAAGATGCGTCAGGAGATTGTGAACGGGAAACAAGTCATGGTCTCTCCACCCTTACCACCGTCAGAGGAACATCTGCTCGGCACGGACAAATGGGGGTATGATTTACTAACCCTCTTGCTCCATGGAGCGCCATACACTGTTTTTATTACCCTTGCGATCGCATTCATTCGCGTGTTACTTGGTACATGGATTGGACTCTATATCAGTATTCAAGATAAAGAGCAGCATTGGTGGATGGCGATTGAAAATGCATGGAGCTATATGCCTGTGTTTATCCCCGTGTATTTTCTTTTGAAAGGGATCAATGTGAACTCCGAGCTGCCGACTTTCACGCTGGTTCTGCTATTCATAGGGCTTGTCTCTGTCCTTGGAACTCCTTCTGTAGCCTCTTCTGTGCGTCAAAAGGCCGAACAAATTAAGGAATCCCAATACGTCTTGGCTGCCATTTCACTGGGAGCTGGACGGAATCAAATCGTCTTTCGCCACATCTTGCCACATTTGAAGGAACAGCTCATTATTATCTTGGTGACAGAAATGATCGCTGTCATGACTTTGATGGGGCTTCTCGGCATATTTGACCTGTTTGTTGGTGGAACCAAAATGACCTTTGACCCGATTTTGTATCATTCTATTACACACGAATGGGCCGGGTTGCTCGGGTCTTATCGAGGCTTTATTTACAGTAACTATACGTGGATTTTTCTCGTACCGCTGGGGGCATTTATGATCGCCATTGGATCGTTTAGCTTGTTGGCAAAAGGGTTGCGTGATAAGTTCGAACAAACGTATAGTCGTACTCCTTTTATTTAAGGTGTGGTGCCCTTGGTTTTTACGAATCAAGGGCACTTTTGGTTGATCCGGTTAAAAATAGTGGAATGGAAGCCGAATTGTAGGGAGCAGTATATGTGTCGGCTGAATAGACTGGAGTGTCGGGGGCGGTGTTGGCCTTGGGTTCCGATGGCAATCTCATCAGGCGAGGCGAACTCGTCGCGATCTGAACGGGGGACAACTGGCGACCATCGTCGTCTCGAACGGAAAAATTCACGGCGGATGTCGAAGAGGTTTCTCAGCGGTGTTCGGAACCCATTGCCCATTTTCTGAATAGGATGTAAGGCAAAAGCCTAAAATCCTTGAAATTCCGGCACCATCACCCACCCCCCATCATAGGATAAGGTGACTCTGTAATCCCTCAACCTTGTTCCTGTAGAGCCCACAAGGAGGGGTGGCACGATTGAAGGGTAGCGACCAAACCAAGCCGTTGTTAACGAATCGCGAAAGAGAAGTGTTTGAACTCTTGGTCCAAGATAAGACAACCAAAGAGATTGCCGGACAACTCTTCATCAGCGAAAAGACTGTGCGCAATCACATTAGTAATGTCATGCAAAAATTAGGTGTCAAAGGTCGATCTCAGGCAGTAGTCGAACTCGTTCGACTTGGTGAACTAGAGATTTGAACCCAGTCCACCCAGCCTCCCTTTTCTTCCCTTGGTTGGAAGGGAGGGTTTTTTTATATTCAACGATTTATCACTAGCTTCATTTGATAAATCGCCCTCCTAGAAACTAATCTTGCAGATGATATATGTACCAGGCGGTTCTTCATCTAATATTCCGAACATGTTGTTACAAACCCGTGAGCTGATGCCGATTGCATTTCGACGTCAGCTCGCGGACTAGATGCATTGCCATGTGCTCTTTGTTTTAGCCAATTTTCCTGATCACTTTCGAATTTCCACCTGAACTGATAATGATCCATCCTTCAGGAACAGGCGAGGCTTGCAGTACCTCAATTTGCGTTCCGTTAGGAGCACTGGAAACCAGAGGTCAATTGTTGCAGCAGGTCTTGCAAAAAAAAGAAGCGACTATCATCCTTTTCACGAAATACCAATATATACCATTTTATCGCAAAAACAATCCTCGCAACTTTAGGGGAAATTGTCGAATAGAGTTAAGATTGACAATATCTCGAGGTGCCACATGGAGGCAGTTGTGCGATTTGGCCAGATGAGAGCATTAAAAGAATAGAAAAGCGCCCAATTTCTCCGAGACGTGTATGGAAGGCTCCAATGCTCCGCTTCCATTCGCGGTAATTAGATTCTCGTCACGGACAGTTTGAGCCTACTTAATGTTGATCTCCTCTGTATTTTGGGGCTCCTTGCTTCTCTGCATTCGGTTATTGTATTGGAAAAAACGGACTGGACTCTTCCAGGATGGTAAGGAATGGAACCAGTTTCCCGGAGCAATTTAACGTAAGAGTAAAAGGGTGAAATAAACAATAAAATAAAAAGAGGCCTCCAGTAGGAAGCCTCTATCAATTAGCGGGATGGTTTATGGAGTGGTGACTTTAACTGATCCGCTGACTTTGCCAACGCCACTGTTGTTTACTCTAATATAGTATTCACCTGGTGGTAATACCTGGGTGCTGGTAAAGCTGAATGCACCTGTTCCTTCAAATCGTTCACTACCATAGGATGTAGCAGTACCGTCATAATGTGGTTTCATTATTTTATAAGAGACCACAGGAGTACCAGTAGCAGCACCATTACCTCGCTGAGTCACATTTAGAGTAATTTTAGTGGGTGTAGTAATGTAAATCCCTTGAAGATCTGCAAAGCTCCTGTTACTTAGTTCTGCAAAGGTACTATCAAGTAATAACGTAGCTGGAGCTACTGTATTCGATGACTGTTGGGAATTGGCGGCTAGTGTATCTGAGGGCAGAAAAAAGGATACAGAAAGTACTGTCACCAAAGCAGCTTTACCAAACCGTTTCAATTCTATCATCTCCTGTCCGCATTTTCTATTAAACATTACCAATATTTACAATTTATTACAATGTTTTTCGTTACGAAATAACTTTGCTTTCAATTGGTACGATGAACCCTAAGGAGTGACTTGAACCCAGTCCACCCAGCTCCCTTTTCTTCCCTTGGTCGGAAGGGAGAGTTTTTTTTGCTCAAGCATTTAATCACAATGTGTAGGGAGGAAAGTGAAAGCCGTCAATCATGAAAAAAGCAATTTGTAGAGGTACCAACATACCCCAATTCCAAGGAGAATCCAAATGAGAATGAAAAGTACGCCAATAATCCAATTTTTCGGTTTACCTTTAGTGAGAAGCTGTTGAGCTTTTTCTCGACAATCACTAATCACTGGTTTAGGTATAAGCTTTAATGCTAGCCATATCCCTAGTGGAACTAAAATGATGTCATCCAAGTACCCCAAAATTGGGATGAAGTCAGGGATTAAATCTATCGGACTAAAGGCATATGCTACAACGAGAATTGCAAATAGTTTTGCATACCAAGAAACTCTGGAGTCCTTATATGCAAAATATAATACATATGCTTCTAATTTTAAGCTTTTGGCTTTTCTTTTTATAGTTTGAAAGAAGGTTGCTTCGGCCAACGATATCACCTCAAGAGTAATGTAACAAACGATATGGTTTCATTCAATTCAACTCCATAAAAAAAGCCTGCAGCAAGATAGGTTTCATCTTGTGCAGGTTAACAGTCGCTTAGGTGAAATTGTTAGAAAGGTCTTCTAATTACCTTAATTCTCCGTGCTCCATTGCGGATAAGCCTTTGCGCTCGTTGACGGCTGATTCTTACAAGTACTGAAATATCGGTGGAGTTTTCCACGTCAAAAACTGAGAAAAACCGACCATTAGCGAACAGTACACCTTTAAATTCAACTTTCAATCCTGGGCAAGCTCGCGGTCGTGTGTTCTGAATTATAGTACGCATTACACCTGCTCTAATGAGCGCCCTCGCTTGTTGGGGCGTCGTACGAACTGCAAAAACAGGGTCAATTTCAACTCCAGGCGCCTTTGCTTCTACTTCAACAATTAGGAAAAATCGGTCTCCAATCTGTGCAATGCTATTTGCCCCGATTGTAATCGGCTGTGTTGCCATGAGAGATATCACCTCCTTGTACCAAAATATGCAGGTGGTCACGAAGGGGACAAGGGCATCACTACAATTTTTCAAAATTGGTATTTGAACTAGACTCAAAAGCGGATGGGAAATAAAGGGCTAGTAGTAAAATACGATGTGCGTAAAGTTGACACTAGTGAGTTGGCAAACACCTGCTTTGTTCTCCGGCCAGAAATAGATGGCGCTGCAGTAGATATCTGGAAGTTACGACCAATGAAATCATGGGTGCATGATGCGTTTTTGGGGGAATTCACCAATGGGATAACAGCTAAGTGAAGAACGTGACACGACACATGATTTTATGGCGGGTGTTGAATGGTTTTACTCGATCCTAAAAGGATCGAGTAATCAAAAAGTCCCTGGCGGTCGGGGATGAGTGCTAACGGGTGGTATCGGTGGGGGATCAGGATGGAGTGGAGGGAGTGGTACAGGAGTTGGTGGGTGTGGATCCAGACTGTGTGGTGGCCAAGGGGCAGGTGGATGAGGGAATGCCCCCGGTGGCGGGAATTGTGGATCGGGTAAGTTACAATCTGGTGGACAATCAGATTTAGGTTTGGGATCGTCATTTGTTTGAATCAAACTGAACTACCTCCTTTCATTGTTTTTAGTATCTAGAAATTGAAAGGGGATTATACGAATTTATCAGATGATCCTTTGGATCGATAGGAACGCTGGTTCGTATTATTTAAAATCGGGATCATGCTTTTCCAATACTCCTTTGGCTTTCAAAAGAACGAAGTACATGTATGTGATTATGGCGGGGATCAAATAGGATAAAAAGGTTCCTCCAATATTCCAACCATTAAAATATTGTACTTTGCCAAAATAATAGGCGATGGATTCTAAAATAGTTTGGGCAACAGAAAAAAATAGGATCCAGAAATATGGATGGATTCTGGTTCGGAGAATGAGATAGTAAGTAAAGCAGGCAATCACGGGGAATATGCCGAGGTTCATTGGCAGCACAGAAGCGGTCTTGACCTCTAAAACAGGTGTCAATATCCAGTAATGGTTATAAATCCCCCAGACATTCACGATGTACGACAAGACTGATGCAAATGGACCAATCGTGAGAACAATTTTAGGTGATTGTAAATACAACCAAATTCCAAAAATCCAAGGAAATACGAAGCCAAGCAAAATGTTTATTAGCATTGCTTTATTTTCTCCCAAAACCTTTTAATGAACATTATTGCCGTAGGATACAAGACTTATGACAATGCTCAATTCGACCTAATTTGAACGTTCATTTCTTCGGCAGTTCCGTAAGTTGCAATCCAACCATGATCCATCAATAAATTTAGTCCGAGCACGTCCTGATAAAAGCATGTAGCTGCGGCGATATCCTGGGTGTCTATATTGGCGACGATTCGTTTGACCTTCAACTCGTACCCTCCAAATTATTTGCGTTTTTAGTAATCCTTTGATTATCTTACATGGAATATAAGAGATTAACAAAAAGGTCAATCGATGAGATCATGACAAAATTGCCGTTGAGATACGTAAAAACGTCAACACACCTCTTAACCCATGTAAGAGGTGTGTCTATTTTCACACTTTGCTAAAATGTAAATTTATTTGTCAAGTAGGGAACCGTCGGGAAATGCATTCTTTAGAGAGTCCGCAAGTACAATAATTTTACTCCAATCAAAATTGTATTTGTTAAAAACAGATGCGCTTGTGATGCCGCGCTTAACAACTCTTCCATTTTCTTCATCTAAGAGATAGACAGTTGCACTGTTTTGGAACTTTATCAGTTGAGCATTTTCACCAATGACTTGCCCATCGGGAATACTGCTAAGAGACGAGTATTCCCTAATACCATCCCAACTATTAAACAATTTAAAGTAAACTTCGGCACTAACAATGCCTCTTTTTTTACCATCCATGACCAAATATACAGTTGCACTGTTAGTTTCTTTCACCCGAAACCCATTCAATAGATGTGGATCTATTGCTTTTGCTTGAATTGACTGATTTGACTTTGAAGATGGAGAGGTGGCAGTCGTCTTATTTGATTCAGCATACGATGGTGTAGCCAACATACTAGCTAAAAGTAATGTAGCAGATAGGCAAGACAAAGCTCGCTTCATAAAAACAACTCCTTAATTGTAATTTTTTTCCAATTCAATATGAATTTCTTTGCTATCAATTGTTTTCCTCTGGATGTATGGAGGGATTTGTTACAAAAGTGTGAATACTTAAATGCACCGACCCACAAGAAAAGGAGCAACGCTAAGAAAACTTTAGATATTAGCAACGGTGTAAATCATCTCCTATATGTGGATAGTGATCCCGGATAGGAATGCTAGTCTTAACATGATCGATATTGTGTGGAAATTAAAAAAGCCACCAATCCTTACGGAAGGTGACTGGAATCCTCATTGGTTATTTTGTGGTAAATAATCAGTAGGATTAACTAGAGTTCTTTGTTTCATAACAGAAAAATGCAGCATATCTCCTGTTTCGGACGAGCCTACTTCTGCTATTTTTTGACCTTTCTTTACGGTATCTCCGGGCTTCACAAGAAATGAACCAAAGAGAATGTGACCATAGAGAGTACTGAATTCGGAATTGTGCTTGATGATGATAGTTTCTCCATAGCCTTGATTGCTACCAGCGAAAAGAACGATACCATCATTTGCTGCAAAGATAGCTGTACCTTTAGCGGTTGCATAGTCTAATCCGTTATGACCTTTTGATTCCTTGGTTTCAGGATCAATTTGCAAGCCAAAATCAGAGGAAATGACATAAGTATCATGGATGGGGGCTTCTAACAAAAAGCTTGTCTCGTTCATTTTACTAGGCTGACTCGAATTACTTGCCTCCGCCGCGAAAGCTGTTGGTGTTAAAGTAACTGCTAAAGTTAATAGACTCAAAATAGCAATGTTTCTGATTTTCATATTTCCTCCCATTTCCTTTAAAGATAGTTTCTTTATGGAATACGAGAAATATGGAAAAACGTAACTGTAAAAAGGAATTATTTTTTAGATGGTTAGGGAGGAAAGAGACGCAGAAACGCTGAGCAGCTGCCAGTTGCTTAACATAAGAGAAAAAAGTATAAGTGTCCTTGCTTGATACAAGGGCACGAACATCTATGATGTGTAGAGCAATGTTTTTACTCATTAGAAAAGCATCCAGTCTAATCAGCCCCCCTTTTCTTCCTTTGGTCGGAAGGGAGGGTTTTTTATGTTCGTTTGTGTTTGGTCACCCTTTTATTACCATTTATGTAAATGTATTAGCATATCGTGATATAAGTCGTAATAAGATGGATTTGTAACAAAATCCATGAAGATCGAGAGGGATACTATGAAATTCGGGAAATGTGTTAGGAATGTGCTAATGGCAAGTGCTCTGCTGGTCACCTCCGTGTTGCCCATGGCGGCACAGGTGGCGCAAGCAGAGGAAAATCAAGCGGAGGCGACAGCGGTATCCAATTACAAAATTATTGGCTACTATCCCTCATGGGGAGCTTATGGACGAAACTACAATGTAACGGATATCGATCCCAATAAAGTAACGCATATTAACTACGCATTTGCGGATATTTGCTGGAATGGCAGACACGGCAACCCAGATCCAACGGGGCCCAATCCACAGACTTGGGCTTGCCAGGATGAAGTAGGCAATATTAATGCCCCGAATGGTACAGTTGTCCTCGGAGATCCATGGATTGATGTGCAAAAATCCTTTCCCGGAGATACGTGGGATCAGCCGATCCGCGGAAATCTGAATCAATTGGCAAAATTAAAGCAAAAAAACCCTCAATTAAAGACATTGATATCAATCGGGGGCTGGACGTGGTCCAATCGCTTCTCTGATGTAGCAGCAGATCCGGCTGCACGCCAAGTATTTGCTCAGTCCTCGGTAGATTTTATTCGGAAATATCAAATGGATGGGGTCGATCTCGATTGGGAGTACCCAGTTGAAGGAGGCTTGCCTGGAAACAGCAAACGTCCAGAAGATAAGCAAAATTACACACTCTTACTACAGGCTGTCAGAGACAAACTCGATGCGGCTGAGGTAACGGATGGCAAACAGTACTATTTGACGATCGCCTCTGGTGCCAGCCCTAGTTATGCAGCAAATACAGAGCTTGGAAATATTGCCCGGGTTGTGGATTGGATCAATATTATGACCTACGACTTCTATGGAGCCTTCCAAAAGCAGACAGGGCATAACGCTCCGTTGGCCTATGATCCGGCAGCAGGAGCAGCAGGTTTGCCAAATGCTCAAACCTTTAATGTCCAAACAGCTGTAGAGGGCCATCTTCGTGACGGTGTTCCTGCCAGCAAGCTCGTTCTCGGACTTCCGTTTTACGGAAGGGGCTGGTCGGGTTGCGGAACGGCTAACAATGGGGAATATCAAAATTGCACAGGGCCTTCAACAGGAACGTGGGAAGCTGGTATGCTTGACTTCACGGATATCCAAAATAATTATGTGAACAAAAATGGCTTCACACGCCACTGGAATGACGCTGCAAAAGTGCCTTACCTCTTCAACCCCGCTTCGAAAACATATATCAGCTATGACGACGTGACTTCAATCGGTCACAAAACCTCTTATATTACATCCAAAGGATTGGCAGGCGCAATGTTCTGGGAATTTAGCGGGGACCGTAACAAGGTTCTGCTAGACAAAGTGAATGGCGATCTTCTGGGCGGGACAGCTCCGGTCGACAACGTACCGCCGACAGCACCAGCTACTCTCCAATCGACGGCAATAACAGCGACAAGTGTGAGCCTGACTTGGGGAGCTGCAACCGACAATGTAGGGGTTATGGGCTATGAGGTATACAATGGCAATCAGCTTGCGAAAACGGTAACCGGTACAAATACGACGATTAGCGGGCTTACACCCGGCACTACGTACCAATTCACAGTGAAGGCGAAAGATGCAGCAGGTAATTCCTCAGCAGCAAGCAATGAGGTAACGGTTACTACGGATACGACTCAACCAGACAATCAACCGCCAAGCACACCTACCAATCTAGTCATTACAGGGAAAACAAGCACGAGTATCAGCTTGAGCTGGGCTGCATCTACAGACAATATCGCGGTGACGAATTACGAGGTTTACAACGGGACAGCATTAGCTGCGGATGTAACGACTACGACGGCAACTGTCACAGGACTCACGCCAAACACCTCTTATACCTTCTCTGTGGTAGCGAAGGATGCAGCAGGTAATTCTTCACAGAAGAGCATTGAGGTCGTAGGTGTGACAGATTCTGCGAATCCGGGAACTCCTGCATGGGCGCCAAATGTAAACTACGTAGCTGGTGACTTGGTCAGCTATCAAGGCAAGGTATACAAATGTCTGCAACCACACACTTCTCTCGTAGGGTGGGAGCCACCAAATGTAGCGGCTCTCTGGCAAGTTCAACAGCAAGCGGCAGTTGAAGGAGTCGAGGGTTATGTAGATGAGCAGATGACGGAAGAAACAGAAGGAAATACAGATACCCAATAAATAGGGAAGGGGCTGTCCCTCCAGTCATGAAAATGACGGAGGAACAGCCCCTAATTGTTCGTTTGGAAATTAAGCAAAGGCTTTTAACAGTTGGAGGACTAATGGAATAAGATCTCCAATAAAAGTAAGAATCGCAATTGCCGTATTCATAGAAGCCCCTCCTTAAAATTCCAAATTCACTATTATTATATTAATGTTCATAATAGTAATCAAGAAATATTTTCCACCTATACTGAAAAAAAGTGACTCATGTGAAAAAGTCATACAATGACTTGATAAAAATAACGATTTGTAAGGCAACCAGTCCAAAAATAATGACAGCCCAGTCTCTGTTCTTTTTCCATTCCAATACGCCTTTCGAGGCACAGATAGCGACTAAGCCTACCATTGCTAATAGCTGAATGAAAGCGACACCTGTCAGTAGTGCTAGAATCCCAATGACAACAACAACCGTCACGGTCGCTTTAAACCAAAAGGGCTGCTCACTCATACTAACGCCCCATTCCTTTTTTTTGTAAATTTTAACATACACACAAAAAAAGCCAAGCCATAAGGCTGTTAGAGACTTATGAAAAGCAAAGGGGGAGCATTCTGAGGAATGTATGTATATGTTACTTTTTTTTAGGAAAATGAAACAAAACAGATTCAGGTTCGAATAATGAGTGCGAGAAAACAAATATGGACAGACGAGAGGAAGAGAAATGATGAAAAAAGTTACGCACGCTGTGTTCCTCCTGATGGCTGCAAGTATTGCGATGTCATCTTCTAGTGGTGCACTGGCAAGGGAGAATACGCTGGAAAAAATAAAAGTAGAGCAAATGACTCCTGAAATAAATAATCTGGTAGAAAAAGGGGTAAAGAAAGCAGCTAGTCTCATCCCTTATTTGAAAGATTATCCTGTTAGAGAAGTAGTAGTGAAAGACACTCCTTATCTGCTCGTGAACAACTACAAGTCAAAAGAAAACAATGCAGAATTCGTTACCTTAGTGCTCGACAAAAATACTGGTGACCTGCTTGAGTTTGGCAAACACGAGCTATATAACCAAAAGAGCCAAACGCTTTACCCGATCGACAAATCGAAAGAAATAGCCGTGTCGTTTATGACAAAGTTGTACGGTGAAGACATGGCAGGATACCAGTTTGATGGGGATGGGGTTGCGAAAGTTTTCGATGGTCAAACAAATACCATTCAGTTTGTACGTATGGTCAACGGAGTTCCTTTCACAGACGACATCGTTCAGATACAAGTTGATCACGAAGGGCAAATCACAGGAAAATCCCTTGGCAAACCAATCGAAAAAATCTCCTTCGCGAAATTGGATCAGATCCTATCCAAAGAAAAAGCTGAGAAACAGCTATCCACCTATATGAAATTACGGTATTCCCTCGATAAAGACGGAAAAACATACAAGCTCCTCTATGTTCCTGCTTTTTCCGGTAAGTTGGATGCCGTGTCCGGCAAAGACAGCTTGAATATGCCTTATCATAGCAAAGTGAATGTGAAACCAAAGGGTGCCAGCCAGCCCGTAGCACAATCCCGTGAAGAAGCACAAGCGTATTTGACTCAGCGTACGGGTTATGATTTTGCAAAAGGGAATGTCTTTTTTGAAGATTTAACTGGTGAAAAACCCGTGATTATCCAATATTTCTGGAAAACAAGGAAATGGGAGGGCCGTACTAATTATTCGTGGAGAACAGACGACGGATGGATTGGGAGCATGCTAATCGAACCGAAGACAGGGTCAATTGTGAGCTATCATGTCATCGATACAAGTGTGTCAAAGACCGCTACCAAAAAATTGACGCAAGAGCAGGCTTTGCAATTGGCCATAAATGAATTAGCAGAGATCACTCCAGCTGGTACAGGCGAGTTGCTGCTACTTCAGCCCGGAGAATATGATGAAAGTACAAATCAATACGACTTCTTTTTTGTGAGGCAAGAGCAAGAGATTCCTGTTGAGGATGGGCTGACGCATATCTCGATCAACGGCAGCAACGGGAAAGTCATGGGGATCGATCTCAATGAAAAGGTCGATGGAGTTATGGCTGATCCGAAGAAGGCAATCTCCCAAGAAGAAGCGGCAGCCGCATTGCTCAAGAAATATCCATTGCAGCTACAGTATAGCTTGCAAGAGGAAGGCAAAGCTTCTCTCGTTTATACGATACCTAGGCTATTCGATGCAAAAATAGATGCGTTGACGGGTGAGTTTTATACGTACGGGTCCACAGAATAAGGAAGAAAGCAAGAAGAACCTCCCTTTCCAACGAATTAAGGGAGGTTCGTTTCTTTATAGGTATTGGCAATCTCCACAAGCCTGGCTATCACATCTTCCTCATAATAAAAATGGTACGTTAGTTCATAGTGGGTGGCGCCGTTTTTCCAGATGAGAGTGGCTAATGGGCCGTTGTAACCGAACTTGGCTGTTCCATTCTTTAGTGAAATGGTGCTCGTTTCTTCGTAGCCTCCTATAAAATCTCCAGAACTATTGGAATCCAAGGTGAGATAGGCGCCTAAAGCGATATGCTCTTCAGGAACATAGGTTTGCTTTAATGCCTCGTCCTGTCACCTCATACAAGTTTTAGTAAATAAAAGTTGATCGAAATCTGAGAAAAAACGAAATTGACACAAAATACAAATTTCAGTATGATCACTTTATAAAGTCATTGGAAAAATAAAGGATGAACGAATACGATGCGCAGAACTGGAGATTTGAAACTAATCCAAGAGCTCAATCGCTTTATTATACTCGATACCATACGCCAGTTTGGGCCCATCTCGCGAAGTGATATCGCCAAAAAGCAGGGCATTAGTCCAACTACAGTCACCTCGGCAGTCAATGAGCTGATCCGTGACGGCATGGTTGCAGAAGATGGAACAGGTGAGTCAAAGGGTGGCCGTAAGCCGATTATGGTTCGCTTCTGTCCAGACGGGAAGTTTTTGATTGGCGTATCTATTACGAATACAGCGATTACGATAGCCGAAATGAATTTGGAAGCGGCTACAAAGCAAAAGAAAATTTATCCCGTAAAAGCTGGGCTGGTGAGTGACCTGATCATCCAGTATGTACTGGATTCGATCCAGGACTTTCTCCAATCGGTGGATGATGTCAGCCGTTGTCTGGGCATTTCCATCATCGCACCAGGGATTGTTGATGCAGCTAGTGGGGTTATCCGCTTCAATTCCAAGTTGCGCTTGCATGATGTTCCGTTAAAGGACATGGCAGAAGACCGTTTTGGGCTAAAGACGTGGCTCGACAACGATGCCAATGCAATTGCCCTGGCGGAAAAAAACTTCGGTGGTGGACTAAATGCCGACAATCTTCTGTTTGTTACCGTAGGAGAAGGGGTTGGTTCGGGACTCGTTGTAAACGGTTCCATCTTCCGTGGAAGCCGAGGTGGAGCAGGCGAATTCGGGCATACGACAGTCGATCGAAGTGGGATGCGCTGTGACTGCGGCAACGTCGGCTGTTTGGAAAACTACGTGGCGTGGCCGGCCATTTATTCAGGCTTGCTGTCCGCTGTTACACGGGGAAAAGAAACGCTCGTCATGGATTTGGCTGAGGGAGATATGACAAGAATCACATTTGATGTCTTCCGCCAAGCACTGCATCAAGGGGATCAAGTATGCCAAGACATCGTCGACGAAATCGCTTCGTATTTATCGATCGGCATTGTGAATTTGGTGAATTTGTTCAATCCGAGCCTGATCATTCTGGGTGGAGAAATGATCCGGGACAACCAAGTATTGTTTGAGCGCATCCAAAAACAAGTGATGGCCCAAGCGATGGGGACGATGGTCGAAGGACTGGAATTCCGTCCAACTGTGTTGGGGGCTGATTTCGAGGTCAAGGCTGCTGCTGCTGTTTTGTTACAAGATGTTTTTCACTTCAGCTTGTAACATCTTTTTATATACTTTATTTGGTCATTGGAAAAAGAAAGTTTCACCATCAAAAATCGTTGAAAGGGGGCGAGTCGAAAAGGGAAGCGTGTTGCGTTTGGCCATATTTTGGGGGTAAAAGAGGAGAACGTAAATCGAGGAGGGATTTCTGATGAAGAAGTTGGTATCGATTGCAATGGCTGCTCTCTTGGTAGCAGTGGCAGGATGTTCAGGTGGCGGGCAGAGCTCCGCACCAGCTGGAACAACTGACAGTGCTGCTTCAGGCGAAAAGGTAACGCTCACATATGCGCTGTGGGACAAAAACCAGATGCCTGCGATGGAGGAAATGGCGAAAAAGTTTAACGAAAAGAACCCGAACGTTGACATCAAGATCGAGCTAACGCCGAACAAGCAATACTGGACAAAGATGGAGGCAGCCGCAACGGGTGGCACCTTGCCGGACATTTTTTGGATTAATGGTCCACGTATCATTAAATACGCAGATAATGACATGCTCTTGCCGATTACTGATCAAATCAAGGCAGATGGCATCGATCTGAACAATTATCCGAAAGCTCTCGTTGATCTCTACACCTATGATGGACAAAACTACGCGCTACCGAAAGATTTCGACACCATTGGCCTTTGGTACAACAAGAAGCTATTTGACGACGCAAAAGTACCGTATCCAGACGAAACCTGGGATTGGAACAAGCTAAAGGAAGTAGCAAAGCAACTGACTGATGAGAAAAAAGGCGTTTGGGGAATTGCAGCACCTCCTTATGGACAGGACGGCTTCTATAACACGATCTATCAAAATGGTGGCTATATCATTTCGGAAGACAAGAAAACGTCCGGCTATGACAAACCTGAAACGATTGAAGGCCTCAAGTTTTGGACAGACCTGATCAACGAAAAAGCATCGCCAACAGCAGCGCAATTGTCCGAAACAGAGGCAACACAGCTGTTTGAATCAGGCAAGATCGCGATGATGTACAACGGATCATGGATGGCATCCGCTTTTCATAAAAATGAGTATACAAAGGACAAAGTGGACGTGACGTATCTTCCAAAAGGAAAAGAGAACACAAGCGTCATTCATGGCTTGGGCAACGTGATTTCGGCTAATACCAAACATCCGAAGGAAGCATGGGAATTCGTAAAATTCTTGGGCTCGAAAGAAGCGGCAGAAATCCTGGCCAAATCGGGTGCTGCGATTCCGGCATTTAACGGAACACAGGATACTTGGGTACAATCCATGCCGAACTTTCAACTGAAAATTTTTATTGATCAGGCAGCAATGGCGAAACCATATCCGATCTCAAAGGACACAGCAAAATGGGCCAAGCTGGAAACAGAGCTCATGACGAAGGCTTGGGCTGGACAAATGAGCGTAGAGGATGCATCCAAAGAGCTGGCGCAAAAAATGAACGAAATGCTTAGCCAAGAATAAAAGGTCCACGATGGATGGCTTCGCATCATGGACGAGGCGAGGCCATCCTTTTTCGAAAAGCTTCTGTAAGGAGGGAATGAATGCGATGAGCAGCCAGTTGCAGCCTGAAATGCACGCCGCCGTCCAGCCAAAAACGAAAAAATCGTTGAATCGCATGAAGAGAAGTGATTGGTTCTGGGCGTATCTCATGATTGCTCCCACACTGATCGGGTTGGGTGTTTTCTACTTATGGCCGATTGTACAAACCATTTATTTGAGCTTTACCAAATGGGGAGGATTCGGAAAGTACAAGTGGGCTGGCTTACATAATTACGAGTTGTTGTTAAAGGATCCTTACTTGTGGATTGCACTGAAAAACACGCTGATTTATACAGTAATCGCAGTTCCAGTAGGTATCGCTATCTCCATTTTTATCGCTGTGCTGCTTAATCAGAAAATTAAGGGGATTACGATTTATCGCACCCTGTACTTCCTGCCCGTTGTGACGATGGCGGCAGCGGTGGCGATGGTGTGGAGATGGTTGTACAACGCTGATTACGGTCTGATCAATTATTTGCTGAGCATGATAGGCATTGAGGGACCACGCTGGATATCTGATCCCGCCATTGCACTGTATGCGGTGATTATCGTTGCCGTTTGGAGCTCCATCGGATACAACATGGTGATTTTTCTGGCCGGACTGCAAGGCATCCCGAGAAGCTATTACGAAGCGGCAGAAATTGATGGCGCGGGACCAGTTCGTATGTTTTTTAAGATTACGTTGCCGCTGTTGACTCCTTCGATCTTTTTCGTCAGTATCACTTCCTTGATTGGGGCTTTTCAAGTATTTGACCTGATTTATTTGATGCTCGGAAGCAAAATGGGCAATCCGGCAACAGAGCAAACACAGACGATGGCGTACTTGTTCTTTACCAATGGATTTGAATCAGGGAACGGTGGCTATGCGGCCGCAGTTGCCGTCGTGCTTCTGGTGATGATTCTGATCGTCACTGCTATTCAAATGAAGTTGCAGAAAAAATGGGTTCACTATGATTAAACAAAGCTGAACAGACGGGAGGGATATGGAATGAGTGTTTATACGAGTCGGAATAAAACAACCAAGAAATTGTTGATTCATCTGCTGTTGATTGCAGGTGCTCTCGTGATGATTGCGCCATTCGTCTGGATGGTTCTCACTTCGCTCAAGTCACTCGGCGAATCGACACAGGTGCCGCCGGTCATTTTGCCGACCAAGTACCAATGGGAAAATTACACCCATATTTTTGAGATGCTGCCGTTCTTGGACTTTTATTGGAATACGGTGATTACAACAGTAGCCAAGGTAGTCGGACAAGTATTCCTTTGCTCGCTTGCAGCTTACGCATTCGCGCGAATTGAATTTCCAGGGCGAAACGCCTTGTTCATCCTGTTCTTGACCGTCTTGATGGTGCCAGGTCAGGTGTTTCTGCTCCCGCAATTTATGATCATGAAAGAGCTTGGCTGGCTGAATACGTTGACAGCATTGATTGTACCGGGATTGTTCAGTGCATTTGGTACGTTTCTTCTGCGCCAATTTTTCATGTCGCTGCCAAAAGAACTGGAAGAAGCGGCGAAGCTCGATGGTTGCAACCATTTTCAGATTTATTGGAGAATTATGCTGCCGCTGGCGAAGCCCGGCTTGATCGCACTCGCCATTTTCGTAGCATTGTGGTCTTGGAATGACCTGATGTGGCCGTTGATTGTCAACAGCACGCCGGATAAAATGCCGCTCTCCGCTGGTTTGGCGTACTTGACGGGCGAGCACACCAATTTGACGAACTACCCGATTTTGATGGCGGGCTCCGTTCTTGCCATTTGGCCGATGATCATCGTCTTTATTTTCATGCAGAAGCATTTTGTCGAGGGAATTACCCTAACTGGGTCCAAATAGTCATTTTTTGAAAAAAGGAGTGAAACCATTATGCATCATGTTCTGGTAATCGGAGCAGGAACCATGGGGACTGTTCACGCGAAATCGTATGCTGCCATGGAAAACGTCAAGCTGGTTGGGATCGTCGATATCCGCAGCGAGAGAGGAAAAGAGCTGGCAGCCGAGACAAAAACGGAATGGTTTGAGAGCTATGAAGAGGCACTAGAAAAACTGGCGCAGGTAGATATCGTAGACGTGTGTTTGCCTACGTATCTCCATAAAACCTATGTGAAAAAGGCTGCGGATGCAGGCAAGCATGTCATTTGCGAAAAGCCGTTGGCACGTGATAAGGAAGAGGCTCGTTTTATCGTTGATTATTGCCGGGAGAAAAACGTCAAGCTGTTCGTCGGTCACGTCCTGCGCTTCTTCCCGGAGTATGAAAAGTCCCGTCAGCTGGTTAATGACGGCGCGATTGGCAACGTTGGTGTGGCACGTACGTTCCGTGGCGGTATCTTCCCGACAGCGTGGAACGATTGGTACGCCGACTACAAAAACAGTGGCAGTCTTGTTTTAGATATGATCATTCACGATTTTGACTTTTTGCGCTGGTGCTTCGGGGATGTGGAGCGTGTGTACGCGAAAGGCTTGCTTGGTCGAGGTTTTGCCCGGATGGATTACGCACTTGTCACGCTTCGCTTCAAGAACGGCATGATTGCACATGTGGAAGGCTCGTGGGCACATGAAGGCTTCGCGATGAAAATGGAGCTGGCAGGCAAGGAAGGCATCATTGCCTACGACAGCTCGAAGGAAAAACCGCTAGTGGCGGTTAATCGCTCGAAGCAAGCAGGCATGAGCGGAGTCGCAGTTCCGGAGAGTCCGTTGCGTGAAAACCCGTATTTCAGAGAACTGAAGCATTTCATCGAATGCATCGACCGTGATCTGGAGCCACTCGTGACGGCAGAAGACGCCGTTAAAGCGGTAGAAATCGCTCGTGCTGCGCTTGTGTCAATCGAAACGGGCAAACCCGTAACTTTGGTGTAGGAGGGGACTGGACATGAAACTCGGAATCATCAGTGTTGCACATATGCATGCATACAGCTATGCAAATGCGGTTGCGAAATTAGATGGAGTTCAATTGGTCGGGGTAGCAGATGAGGATGAAGTGCGTGGAAAGGCGGCGGCTGAGAAGTTTGGCGTTCCGTTTTTCGCTGATTATCATGAGTTGCTCGCAACGGATATCGATGCGGTCATCGTCACTTCGGAAAACGCCAAGCACCAAGAGCATACGTTAGCGGCAGCGAAGGCAGGCAAGCACATCCTGTGCGAAAAACCGCTGGCGACAACAGCCGAGGCTGCTCAAGAGATGATCGACTTTTGCCGCGAACAGGGTGTCATCTTGCAGACGGCATTCCCAGTGCGATTCCATCCGGCTGTTGTTCGTGCAAAGCAATTGGTGGAGCAAGGCAAGGTCGGACGTATCATGGCGATCCGGGGTACGAACCGTGGACAAAATCCGGGTGGTTGGTTCGTCGATCCGGAAAAATCGGGCGGAGGAGCAGTGATCGATCACACGGTTCACGTTGTTGATTTGATGCGCTGGTTCATGGACTCTGAAGTGCGTGAGGTTTATGCCGAGGTAGACAGCAAGTTTTCCGATACGCCGATTGATGATTGCGGCATTTTGACCATGGAATTTGAGAATGGGGTATTTGCCACACTCGATTGCAGCTGGTCTCGGAACAAGGCCTTCCCAACTTGGGGAGATGTGACAATGGAAATTATCGGGACAGAAGGAACGATTTCACTCGATGCTTTTTCTCAAAAGCTGGATGTCTATTCCAATGAAAAAGGTTTGAAGTGGGTCAACTGGGGCGATGACATGGACAGTCAATTGGTCAAGGATTTCGTCACCAGCGTGCGTGAAAAGAAAGCGCCGTCGATTACGGGTGAAGACGGCTTGCGAGCTGTGGAAGTAGCACTCGCCGCTTATCAATCCGCTGAACAGAAGCAACCAGTCGTATTACGGTAGGACGGTGAGGAACGCATGAGTGTACGTGTAGGCATGATCGGCGTAGGTGGAATCGGACAGCATCATCTAAAAGGCTTGTTGACGGACGAGAGGGTAAAGGTCGTTGCAGTGTGCGACGTGAACCAAGAGACGGTAGCAGAGACTGCTGAGCGCATTGGTGCGCATGGCTACACCTCTTGGCGTGAGCTGGTAGAGGCAGAAAAGCTGGATGCTTTGTTTGTATGCGTCCCACCTTTTGCGCATGAAGAGATTGAGGAAACAGCGGCGGCGAAAGGGATTCATCTGTTTGTGGAAAAGCCAATTGGGCTGGATATACAGAAAGTGAACGAAAAGCAAGCAGCGATTGAAAAGGCAGGGATTATCACCGCGACTGGCTATTGCCTGCGCTATCTCGATATCGTGCAGGAAGCGAAAGAGTACTTGGAAGGCAAGTCGATTGCTCTTGTCCGCGGCCATTATTTGACCAAGTTCGTCACGACAACTTGGTGGAGGGAAATGGGCAAGTCAGGTGGACAGCTTGTCGAGCAGGCGACACATACGCTGGACATGATGCGGTATTTGGCTGGAGATATCGAGAAGGTCTATGCGCAGATGGCCTTGCTCGTCTCGCGCGACATTCCAAACATCGATATTCCAGACGTGACTTCCATCAGTATGGTGTTTCAGTCAGGGGCGCTAGGACATTTGGATACGTGCTTCATCCAACCGGATCACCGTACCAATGTAGAAATTTTGGGCAAAGATTTCCGTGTCATGATTGACGGAAAGCAATTAGCGATCATGGATGAGCAGGGAACACGTACAAAAGCGAGCGCAGTGGATATGTACGTGGAGCAAGATCGGGCGTTTATCACCGCGATTTTGACAGGGGATCGCAGCTTGATTCTGTCGCCGTATGAATCAGCGAGAAAGACGCTAGAAGTAACGTTGGCAGCGAATCAATCGGCACAAGAAGGAAAGCCGGTCACCATTTTGAGAAAAGGGGAGTGAGGCGAATGGCTTTTCAAAAGGGAATCAATGCTTGGTGCTTCCCAAAGGAAACGAGCGTACAAGAAATGTTTCGCCAGGCGAAAGCACATGGCTATCAAGGGATAGAATTGAATTTGGACGAGGGAGAGGCTCCCTTTCATTTAGAGATGACAGAACAGGAATTAAAGGGGCTGGCAGACGAGGCTCGTGAGCTCGGATTGGAGCTGCCAAGCGTCTCTACGGCCCTTTTATGGAAATATCCGTTGACACACAATGAGGAAACGATTCGCGAGCAAGGTATTCGTGTTGTCGAGAAAATGATAGAGGCGGCAAGCATTTTTGGCTCACGGACCGTTCTCGTGGTCCCAGGTCTCGTAACGGCAGAAGTGTCGTATGATACGGCCTACGAGCGGGCGTGTGAAGCATTGCGGCGCTTGGCGAAAAAGGCGGAGCAGCATCAGGTATACATCGGGATAGAAAACGTGTGGAACAAGTTTTTGCTCAGTCCACTGGAGATGGCCCGCTTGATCGATGAAGTAGACAGTCCTTGGGTAGGCGCTTACTTTGACGTAGGCAACGTGCTGCAATTCGGTTTTCCTGAGCAATGGATTCGCATTTTGGGCAAGAGAATCCAAGCAATTCACGTCAAAGATTTCAAGACGACGACAGGCAACATCACAGGTTTCGTCCCACTGCTCGCTGGCGATATCCCATGGAACCGCGTGGTGGAAGCATTGCGTGAAATCGGGTACGACGGCTACATCATCCCGGAAATCTCACCTTACAGCCAGTTCCCTGAGCAATTGATCTCGCATACGTCTCAAGCGTTGGAAGCCATTTTTCAATCGTGAATGGACAACAAGGATGTGAAGCGGAAGATGAATCAAGACAAACCATATGCCATCGGGATTGATCTGGGTGGTACAAAGATCATGGCCGCGATCGTCGACCAGCATGGCAACATCCTCAGTCAGGCGAACGCAGCGACCCCAACAGAAGAGGCAGCACAGGCAGTCATCTGCCGTATCGGTGATTTGGTGCAGACGGTACTAGACGAGAGTGGCATCAATCTCTCACGCATTCGCGGGATCGGGATTGCAACTGCCGGAATTATTGATACGCAGCGTCAAATGGTCATTTTTGCGAGCAATCTAAACTGGAGCGATGTGCCGATCGGCGCGATGCTTCAGGAGCGGTTTGGCGTAACCGTGCAATTGATCAATGATGCCAATGCAGCAGCGGTAGCAGAATGGGCGTTTGGAAGTGCACGAGGCACGAAAGACTTGATCTATGTAACGGTCAGTACGGGTGTTGGTGCCGGCATTATTAGTGGAGGACGGCTGGTTACAGGTGTTGGCGACAGTGCCGGGGAGTTCGGGCATATTTCGCTTGATCCAGAAGGACCGCTGTGCGCGTGCGGGAATAGAGGGTGCCTGGAAAATTACACGTCTGGGCTGGCTTTGGCAAGTAGAGCCAGGGAACAGCTTCTACAGGGTGTTACAAGCTCATTGCTTGTTGAAAATGGGAATGACCTGAGCAGGATAACGGCTAGAGAGGTCGGAGAGGCAGCGGTACGTGGTGACTTGCTCAGCATGACCTTGATGAAGGAAGCAGGCTATTATCTAGGGGTCGGACTGACGAATCTGATCCATCTGTTCAATCCGCAGGTGATTGTCATTGGTGGCGGTGTGATGAAGAACGGACAGCTATTGCTTGCAGAAGCGAAGAACGTCATTCGCGAGCGCTCTATCTCTCGGATGGCAAATCAGGCGAGCATCCAGTTGACTACAATCGGAGCGGAAGCAGGCGTGCTCGGTGCTGCAGGCATGTATTATCCGTCCGAGCGTGAAATGGTTGAAGTATAACGGAATGATAGTACGAGAAGCCGATGTTTGGTAGACATCGGCTTTTTTCTGTTTCCTGTGCAGTGCGAGTCATAGGAGCCTAGACCTAGATTCTATCTATTGGTAAAATATTGATTGGAAAAATCTTCACATATCATGATAGAGAGACAGACGGAGGGGTACCATGGCAGAGGCCAAAACAGCAAAAGCAGCGAAGAAGCCCGGATTTTTCAAAGAACTCCTTACTTTTTTATTGGTAATTGCCATCATCCTCGGAATTGCTAGCGGTGCTATTTTCTATTTATCTGGGAAAAACCTTGATGATCTGCTAGGATCGAGACCCGTAGCAAAAAAGGAAACGAATCAGCCTGCACCCGTAAATCCAGTGTCTACAGGTCAGGAAGCGGGCACAAATCAGCAGTCAAATGCTGTAGCTGTATCGTCGGAGGGGAAAAGTACAACGGACGTGGCGATGCCGGCAGCTTATCCGGTTGAAACAGTAGGCCAACAAAATAATGTCGTAGGACAAGTAGCACAACCAGCAATTCCTACCCAAATGGGATCGCTCAAGGGTACGATTACTTGGCAGTATAACGATTTTGTTGGGACGAAGCCGGATGTGAATGCAAGGATTCTACTCATTTCTAAAGGTTATGATAAGAATACGCTCACTGATGATGAAGAGAGTATATTTGCAATAGGTACAGTACCAAAAAAAAACGTGGGATTATTTGCTGCAAAAGCAAATGGATATGGAAATTACGAGGTTGGTAACTTACCGGCTGGAGAATATCACATCTTGGTCGTATCAGCACAAACCACTCGCAATATTAATGAGCCTATTGATGAATATTTCACAAGTATATTGAAACCTTACATCAGAAATTGGGATTCATTTGTAAGGATTAGTCTATTACATTTAAAATATGAACTCTCCACGATTACAATCGAAGAAGGTCAAACACTCGATTTCAGTCACGATTTTGGTAATACGTTCTATTAATCTTGTTTTGGCCTTTAGACTCATAGGGTTTTCCCCCGCGATTCATGTATCATAAAACTATGGCACGTTTTGGCAGGAAAACAGGTCAAACGTAATAGAATTTGTGGGTAAAGGGGTCGCAGCAGCATGAAGGGAAAAAACAAAAGCATCATGATCGTAATGGCTCTGGTCATCGTCGCATTGCTGGGATACGCAGGCTATCGTTTCCTTGGTCCTGTGACACTGGCGGAAGGGTATTTGTACGAAGACGATACACGCATGCTATACACGAGTGTCACGGTAAATAACGAGAAAGTAAACGTAGAAATAGCAGATTCCATCGTCGAAACGGAAGACAGCATCCCCTTTCTGAAAACCGAGTCGATCTTGCTGGAGGGAACGCTGGATGGGGAACAGCTAACACTCAAAAATCCGGCAACTGGTCAGGATATCATCGGCACAGTGAACGGTGACGAGCTCCAATTTAACGGCCTGCTTATGGAAGAAAATAAGGAACAGACGAGTCTTGTTGCCACAAACAAAAGCGCGTACGAAAGCAAATTGGCGTCATTAACCAAGCGCATCAACGAGGAAGCGGAAGTAAAAAAGAAGGAAGTAGCAGAACAAAGAGCCAAAGAAAAAGAGCGTGTCGATTTCGCCAAAAAAGTAGAACAGACAGGAAAGCTGGAAGCTGATCTGATTGAAACGGCAAAGTATTTGGACGAGCTGCAATTTACGGATGAAGCGCAGTTTTCAAACGATCAAATAGCGGAGCTACAAAGACTGTTGGAAGAGATTCGTACCTATTCGACGCAGCCAGGCTTGAGCAAGATGGAATTCGAGGTCATGCAAGGAACGCTGGGCAGTATGAAGGTGTTGGTCGATGGGATGAACACGATGGATGGCTCGATCCAGGATAAAAACAAAAACATGCAGGAAATGATCGCCATCATGGAGACCGACATGAAGGACATCCAAACGATTTGGGCGGAAATCAAAGCGAGCGTACCGGATGCCGAGAAACGGGAAAAAGCAGTCCTCGCGGCTATCAAGACGGCGACTGATTCAATCGCGCAGGCGAAGCAGCGCCAAGGCTCGGTAGACAAAAGCGGACAAGCAAAAGTGAAAGAAACCGCTAACGGTCTGTATCAACAAGCGGTGAATGTACTGAATCAGACAAAAGCAAAGTATGGTTTTTAGACAGGAATAAGGCTCTCCTTCGAGAGCTTTTTCTCATTTAAGCACCCTTATCGTTTTCAGGTCGGAAAAATTGTATTATTCTTATAGTATTACTAAGGGATAATGACATGAAGGCATATTTTCCAGGAGGAATACGATGAGCGTCTACCAGAACATTACCGAATTGATTGGAAACACGCCGATTGTTCAACTGAGGCGCATGGTTCCTGAAGGAGCAGCGGAAGTTTTTGTGAAGCTGGAGAAATTCAATCCGTCCGGGAGTGTGAAGGACCGCGCTGCCTACAATCTGATTTTGACGGCTGAGCAAGCGGGGCTGATCCAACCGGGGGATACGATCATAGAGCCGACGAGCGGAAATACTGGGATCGGCTTGGCGATGAATGCCGCAGCAAAAGGCTATCGCGCGATTTTGGTCATGCCTGACAATATGTCGAAGGAACGGATCAATCTATTGAAAGCGTATGGGGCAGAGGTTGTCTTGACTCCGAGCGAGCTGAGGATGCCAGGGGCGATTGCCAAAGCGCAAGAGCTGCAAAAAGAGATTCCGCGCAGCTTTATTCCCCAGCAATTCGAAAATCAGGCGAACCCTGACATTCATCGAATGACGACAGCTAAGGAAATTTTTGCGCAAATGAATGGTCGACTGGATGCTTTTGTCGCCACAGCTGGGACGGGAGGAACGATTACCGGAACAGGCGAAGCGTTGCGCGAAAAGCTCCCGGAGCTGTATATCGCTGTCGTCGAACCAAAAGGCTCCCCGGTTCTGTCTGGCGGCAAGCCTGGTCCACATAAACTGGTCGGCACGAGCCCTGGTTTTGTTCCACAAATCCTCAATACAAGCATTTATAATGAAATTATTCAAATCGCGGACGAAGACGCCCTACAAAGCATGAGGCAGCTGGCAGCCCTGGAAGGGATTCTCGTCGGCCCTTCATCGGGTGCCTCGGTCTTTGCTGCCATCACGATTGCCAAAAGGTTGGGAGTGGGTAAGCGGGTCGTGTGTATTGCGCCTGACACAGGGGAGCGGTATTTGAGTATGAATCTTTTCTAATGAGGAGAAAAGGCGATGAGCAACGAAAAACACGCGCTGATCATCGGGGTAGGTTTGAGCGGACTCGCATCAGCGCTTGCCTTGAAGCAAAAGAGTTGGCAAGTGACGCTTTATGAGCAGGCAAAAGAGCATAAAGGCATCGGTGCTGGAATCGTGTTGGCTGCCAATGCCATGAAGGCATTGGATAAGCTGGGGGTTGGACAGGAAGTACGCGAGCTGGGAGCAGCTGTCCGCTCAGCACGGATTCGCGACTGGAAGGGAAATTTGTTGGTTGAGCTGCCTGTCGCGGAACAAGCAGAACGGTACGGGGCTGACAGCTACTTGATTCATCGGGCTGATCTACAGCAGGCACTTTTTGCAAAAATCTCGACGCATGAATTGGTTTTAGGCAAGCAGTTCGTCTCTTTTTCTCAAGAAAAGGAAAGGGTTCATGCCGCTTTTGCAGATGGGTCACGTACACATGCGACGATTCTGATCGGAGCGGACGGGATTCACTCCCGTGTACGGAAGAGCTTGTTCGGGGAAGAGTCGATGAGATACTCCGGGTATACGGCGATTCGCGGGATTGCTACTTATCAAGACCCTCGTTATCCATTGGAATCAGGAGGAGGCTTTGAAGCATGGGGCAAGGGAATTCGTTTCGGATTTTCCCATATTGGCAACAATCGAATACATTGGTTTGCCGCCATCAATGCACCTGAGGGAGAAAAAGATGGGCCATCGGGCCGGAAGCAAGAGACGTTGCGCCGACTGGACGGCTGGTATGAGCCAGTACGTGCAGTGATTGAGGCGACAGAGGATGCAGCCATCTTGCGGCATGATATTTACGACCGTACACCACTCAGGAGATGGGGTGAGGGCCGGGTTACATTAGTGGGCGATGCGGCACATCCGATGCTGCCGAATCTGGGGCAAGGGGCGGGGCAGGGAATGGAAGATGCGCTTGTGCTAGCCAGATGCTTGGCAGATGACCACACGGACTCGGCTCGCGCTTTGCGCATGTATGAAGAGATACGGAAGAAGCGGGCGAATGCGATTGTGAAAGGTTCCCGCTTGATGGGGGCTGTCACCCAATGGGAAAATCCGCTGGCCATCGCGGCTCGTCATTTCCTGCTAAAAACGATCCCTGCCCGTATCCAGAGTCGAAGACTGGACTGGATAGTTGGACATGAGGTGTGAATACGGCGGACAAAAATGAAAGGCAAGGAGCATGAGGCCCTTGCCTTTAGACTTTTTCCGCTTATTGCTGGCGTGCCTGATAGGCAAGCAACGCTGCAATGAACAACTGACCAGTTTGAATCATGGAGCGCTCATCGACATCGAATTTGGGATGATGATGCGGATACGTCGCCGAAATCTCCGGGTTGCGTCCACCAACCATGAAGAAGGTAGCGGGGCGCTCTTGGGCAAAGTAAGCAAAATCCTCTCCGCCCATGCCAGGTGGGATTTTCAATACGCGCTCCTCACCAAAAATGCGTTTGGCTTCTGCTGTAAGCAGCGGAGTCTCTGTCTCATCGTTCCAAGTAGCTGGGTAGCCGCGTTGGTACATGATTTCGCAAGTAGCGCCGACAGCCTGGCAGCTGGCTTCCACGATACGTTTAAGAGATTGCTCGACCGCGCCCCTCACTTCCTCGTCATATGTGCGAACAGTCCCCTTGAGCCTCACTTGATCAGGAATGACGTTGAACGCTTCGCCCCCGCCTACGAAGGAGCAAACAGACAGAACGACTTGTTTCAGCGGATCTACCTGCCGGCTGGCAATCTGCTGCAAATTCATAACAACCTGACTGCCCAATACGATTGGATCAACGGAGGTATGAGGATAAGCACCGTGTCCGCCTTTTCCGTACAAGACGATCTCAAAGCTGTCTGCTGCTGCTGTAATGTAGCCATCTCCGATCCCGACAGTGCCTACGGGGAGCTCGGAGGCAACGTGCGCGCCATACACGACATCAACACCTTCGAGGCAACCCGCCTCCACCATGGCTTTGGCGCCACCGGGTGGCAGCTCTTCCGCGAACTGATGCAGGAATACCACATTTCCTGGGAGCTCGTCACGGAACTCGCTCAACACTTGTGCGACTCCCAAAAGTCCGGAGGTATGTATATCGTGACCGCACGCGTGCATGACTCCTGGAATGCGGGACTTATACGGTACTTCTTTTTCATCTTGAATGGGCAAGGCATCGAAGTCAGCGCGCAACGCAACTGTTTTTCCTGGCTTTCCACCCCGCAAGAGACCGACAACACCCATGCCGCCAACACCGGTTTGTACTTCTATACCAAAAGAAGCCAGCTTGTCTGCTACTTTCTTCGCTGTGTTTTCCTCCTGAAAGGAAAGCTCGGGATACATATGCAAATCACGTCTGAATGTAACAAGCTCTGGATAAATCTCCTGTAGCCGGGCAAACAGTTTTTCTTCCATCGAACCCACTCCTTTTTCCTAGGGAAAGAGATTGGTATTTCGTATTCGTCTTATTATAAAAATATTCCGAATCATAATTCAATGTATGATTTCGAGAACTATAATGAAGCGAAATTCATATTATGTAGACATTTCCAGTAGAAATCTCTAAAATATTAGAGAGACATGTTCAAAAAGTCGTGTTTTTAGTATAACTGCGTAATCAAAAGACGACTTTTTGAACAGATGGATTGAGGAGATTATGACGAGTACACACCCGAAAAATCCCAGAGTTCTAGTCATTATGCTCGTTTCTGGCATCCTTGTTTTGATCTTGACTTGTGTAAGCATCGCGATTTCCTATTTCAATACGATTCAATCCGTCCGACTCTCCATTGCGAATCAAAGCATGAAAGCTGCTTCTACAGTAGCAGACAGTCTAGATGTTGACGCGTACCAAGAGTTTTTACGAAATCCGGTAAAAGAGACCCCCGCCTATAAACGAATCGAACAGCAATTGAATCAAGCTCGTGAGCAGTTCGGTTTGCTGTATTTATACACGATTCAAGTCAGCGAAGACAGGCAAAGTGGTCGCACAATGATCGTCGCAAGGCCGCCAAATGCGAAGCAAAATTTTGATATCGGTAATCCTATTGTTCTATCTTCTGAGCACATTCAAACGATTTACGAAGGATCATCAGCGTACTACTCAGAGATTATCAGAGATCCAGATTACGGGGTCTACATGTCTGCGGGCGCGCCGCTTAGAGATAGAGAAGGAAAAATCATCGGAATCATCGGAGTAGATACGGACGTAGCCATCATCGAGGACATTGGAAACGATGTCGTTCGTAGCAGCATTCCTGTTTTTGCGATTCAAGGTTTGTTTGTCGTCGTACTGATCTTTCTGGTTCTTTGCATGGAACGCTGGTACCAACGCGCCATCAAGGCAGCAGTTGGCGAGACGGAAGAAACCTACCAGGAAGAATTGCGCTCAGTCATTTGCTCGATGCGCTCCATACGCCATGATTTCGTCAATCACATGCAAGTGCTCTACGGTTTGATCGAATGCGGATATTATCCAAAAGCACGAGATTACGTGCAGTCGTTGCTGAAAGAAACCAAGCTTTTGGACCTCACGGTGAGATTTGCGAATCCTGCTTTAATGGTATTGCTTCACACCAAATGGGAGCAGGCCAAATCCAAACAAATCGTCATGCAATTTGAAGAATGCTCTGATCCAATCGATAGCATTCCTTCCATTGATCTGATCAAAATTTTATCGAATCTTATTGATAATGCGATTGAAGCGGCTGAGTTAGCGGATGGGGAAAAGCGAGTCAGCATCTATTTTTGCTGTGATGAAGAACACGTTGTTTTCCGAGTGGAAAATACAGGACCGGAAATAACGCCAGAACAACGTGCACGTATTTTCGATAATGGCTATACAACGAAAAGAGAGAAAAAATGTGGTGGGCGCGGAACGGGTCTGACGATCGTAGATGCAGTTGTTCACAAGTACAAGGGGAAAATTGAGGTTTGGTCCGAGCAGGGAATCACGAGATTTACCGTTTGGTTGCCAGTGAAATAGGCTCAAAACGAAAACGATTCTAGGATGATACGAAAAAGCCGTCAAATAGTTGACGGCTTTTTGCTTTTGCGAGGCGCTATGCATGGTGTCCTGGCGCTGGCTGCACCACTTGGCTTTCCTGTGCTGGAACAGGGCGTGAGATCGAGTAGAAGGCAAATCCGAACGAAAGCAGTACGAACACGGCTCCAACCCATGGTGTGTAAATAACGGAGGATCGCTCGACGACGAGACCGCCAGCCAGAGAGCCAAGGGCGATACCTAAATGCTGGGCAGAAGTATTCAGGCTTAATTGAATGTCCGCAGTAGCAGGTGAGCAGGAGATCAAATAGTTTTGCTGTGCTGGCGAAATAGCCCAGCTAAGCGCACTCCAGATGACCATGATCGGCAAGAACAAATAAAGCGAGCCTGTAAAAAACGGCAAGACACACATGATCAAGCCGAACACTGGAATAATCAACAAAATGCTCTTGGTTGCTCCCCACTTGTCAGCAATCCAACCGCCAATACCACCACCTGCAACGGCAGCAATCCCGAACAGGAGATAAATCCAGCTCAGTGTCGTTGCGTCTACATTCATCGTCGTTTGCAAATAAGGGGTAAAGTATGCATACAGCGTCAAGTGACCTGTCAGCATTAACATGACGATAAACAAGGCGCTGAATAGCTTGCCGCTACGGAGGGTAGTCATTTGATCACGCAGCGGAATCGGCGGTGCAGTTTGAACTTTTGGCAAAAACATGAGGATAAAAATCATCGCAACGATACTCAGAGCCGCAATCAGCCAAAACGGGGCACGCCATCCGAAGGCATTCCCCAGAGCCAGTCCGACAGGGACGCCGAGTACAAGCGAACCGCTAATCCCCATGAAAATAACGCCAATGGCGCGACCACGGTAAGCAGGTTCCACAAGACTCGTTGCAATGGTAATCGACAGCACAATCAGGATGGAACTACTTGCTGCACTCAAGATACGTGCTGTCATTAATACGGCGTAGCTCGGACTAAGTGCCGCAAGTACATTGCTCAGGAAAAAGGCTGCTAATGCAAACAAGTATAGCTTTTTGCGCTCGACACGCCTCGTAACATGCAGGAGCAAAGGAGCGGCAACAGCAAAGGCAAGCGAGAAAATGGTGATTAATTGTCCGGCGGCACTAATTGATACCTGAAGGTCACGAGCGATCAGATCGAGCGTACCACCGATAATCAATTCCACCGTACCTACGACAAAGGTAGCAATCGCTAAGATGAAGACACGTGGATTCAAAACAATAGCTCCTCTCAAGAAAAGGTTACTACCATAATAGTAACCTTTTTGGTCGTGTGCAACTAGAAATTTCTCCATATAAATAGAAAAGACTCCGGCCAACTGTAGAATGAAAAACATAGAAAGTTCATTCGATAAATGTCACAAACGGTTTGTCAAATTTAAACCCACTGAAATAACAAAATAGGGAAAGGATATGAAGTGGGAAAACCAAGACACGATCATAGTTTACGAGCACTATTTTAATGAAGAAAAAAATCGCCAAGCTCATGATTAATAAAGCTATAGAAGAGGCACAGAAACGTCCATATAATCTTCCGATAGAGTTTCATTACAACGAACCTGAACGCATTTGAGAATGTCTTTATTTCCGTTTATGGGACAAGCCATCATTTGTCTAGGACCTGTTTCGTGACACGATCCAGCAGTTCTTTTAAGCTGAAATGGATGATCACTTAGGTTAAAACAAGCATAGTTCCGACGGTGACTATACTGGAAATAGTCGAAATGGCTACAGTAAAAAGACGGTGAAAACGAAGTTTGGCAACACAGAGCTTCGTGTGCCTCGCAATCGTAATACACTAAGGAACTCGAGTTTTTTCATATTGCCGGTACCCTTGGTAGTAGCAGCCATTGTTCTCTGGAATACAGTACTTGGAGTGAGCGACAATGTTGGCGTTCGCCCTTAACGTACGATTTTTTCCATTTCGTGAGGTGACCCCAAGCTGGCCGTCTTGCCACGATGGTGCCAGTGGGCAGGTCTTCAAGGCTGATGGAGGGAACAGGAGCTTTTAGCATCTAGAAAAAAAGAAGGAGCTTGTCGCGCCGCGACAGCTCCAAGAAACCCCAATTCTTTACCTTTGGCTCTACGTCCATGATTCTTTCGATTGCAGTAACTCCGCCACTATAATAGCCCTCGTTTCATTTCACCCTGATGCTCCTGCCGCTCACTGCTTTTTCTTCGCGAACAGCAACCAGCTCGCGGACAGGACCGCTAATGCGACAGCACCTAGCATACTGATCAGCACATGTCGGTCTCCCGTTCCCACATACAGCAATCCATTCAAGACAAAAGAAGCGGTGCAAAGCAAAAAGCTCCATTTCAATACTTGTCGCATGATCCTAATCTTCTCCTCCAGTTCTGCTACTTGAGCACATCGACATGCTCGATGTTTCGAATCGACATATACGCGACGGCCGCGCCGAGGAGTGCCAGTCCAATCGGCACTGCAAGAATGGAATATAAGGTGAAGCCGTTGACGTTCTGGCAGACGAGCATCACGACGATGAGTGACGACACGATGGTAGCCGCGCCTGAATGTTTGCGCATGCCGAAATTCAGAGGAATCAGGCTTAAAAAGCTGGTCGCCAGCGCACTCATCACGACCGCAAGCAGCGATTTGGTTGCAACGGACCACGAGAGAGGCTCTGGAACAACGGAGGCGAACAGATTGAATACATAAAAGCCAACACCAACAAACAGGTTCGCCGCAATATCCGCAACGAGCGTAAACAGCACGACGACGAGCAGCTTGGCTGCGATGAGCTTTTTGCGATTGATCGGGTACATGAACAGTACCGTGATCGATTTGTTGCGGAACTCGTTAATGACAAGCCGGGAAATGAGCACTGACGCGAACACAATGTACGTTCCCCGAATGAGTGTATCAATGACGGAGAACGCCATATCGTAGCTCGTAAAAGGCATCTTTTCTGTAATTTTCGAGTCAAGGCTGATAAAGCAAATTAGACTTAAGATCACGACGTTGGCGATCATCGCTGCCCGAATATAAGACCCGATCCGAAACTTGCGCATTTCGAGCTTCATGAGCTTAAACACCGACGCCACCCCCATTCAGAATGGACAGGAAATAATCCTCAAGTGACCCTTTTTTCTTATGAACCGCTTCGATCTTGACATCGTGCAGCACCAAAGTCTTCATCAGCTCGCTTTGCGGAATACGGCTATCGTAAATGCGGATTTGGCCATCGTCGGTGACGCGGACATTGGATATTTGCAAATAGTTTTCAAGCACGTAGGCCGCTTTCCTACTGTCGTTCGTCGTGATTTCGATATACTCCTGTGTTTGCTTGACGATATAGTCCATCGAAACTTCCTGCAGCAGCTTGCCGCCGTTCATGACGGCGATCGTGTCAGCGACCAGCTCCACTTCCCCAAGTATATGGCTAGAAATGAGAATCGTGGTCCCATATTGCTTGCACAGCATTTTGAACAGATCGCGAAGCCCCTTGATTCCTACAGGATCGAGACCATTCGTCGGCTCATCGAGAATCAGCAGCTCCGGCTTGGTCGTGATCGCCCGCGCGATGCCGAGCCGTTGCTTCATCCCCAGCGAAAATTCCTTTACCGCTTTCTTGTCGATCCCTTTCAGATTGACCAGCTCAAGCGCCTCATCAATCGCCTTTGGGTCATGGTAGCCCATATATTCGCAATGCAGCTCCAGGTTTTCACGGGCCGTCAGCTTTTCGTAAAAGATCGGGTTTTCGATGATCGTGCCCATTCGCCCCAGCAGTCGGTACGACGTATCAGTCAGCCGCTCACCGAAAATTTCGATCTCACCTTCCGTCGGCTTCACCAGGTTCGTGATCATTTTCATGACCGTTGTTTTGCCCGCACCGTTTGGACCAAGCATGCCGTATATTTCGCCTTGCTTGATGTTCATATTGACGTTCGAAACAACTTCCTTACCCATGTAAGCACGAGTCAGTTGATTCGTTCTTACGATATACGTCATCGTTCGATGCCCCCTTCGTTCGTTACAAGCTCTATCGTAAGCATCGAATTTTGCTTTTTCCTTACCTGATTCTTACAAATTCCTTAAGCCCCGAATGCGATTCGCTTCAGTCTGACGGTAAACACTGTTTTTTCGTACGGCTTGCTATGGATGCGGATCGTCCCTCCTTGAGCTTCGATCAGCCTTTTCGTAATTGTCAGCCCGAGACCGCTGCCCTGATACGATTTGTTACGGGAGTCCTCCAGCGTGTACATCCGCTCGAACACCCGGTCCTGATGCAGCTCGTGGATCCCTTTGCCCCGATCCCATACGTCCACATATACAAACTCGTCGTCTCCGCGCAATGTTAATCCGACCACCATCGCCTCTCCGCCATGCTGAATCGCATTGGCGATCAAATTGTTCAGGGTGCGGTCCAGCGCTTCCTCGTTCCCCCACGCATACATTGGCTTGTCCGGGATCTCAATCGCGACCTCAAAGCCTTTGACCGTCAGCGTGTCATAAAATGCGAGTATATTTTTTTCGCAAATATCGTTCATGTGGATCCGAGAAAGGGGCATCGGCTCGTCCCCTGACTCCAGTCTCGCCAAATCAAAAAACTGTCGGATGAGCTGCAGCACCTCGTTGGCCTTGGCGTGCACCTTGGACAATAGAACCTTTTGTTTCGCTGCGTCCATGTCCGGATCCAGATTGATCGTTTCGATATAACCAAGTACAACGGTAAGTGGCGTCTTCAAATCGTGCGATATGTTCGAGATCATTTTCCGCATCGACTGCTCCATCTTCAGGAAATTCGCCGCTCTTTGCTGGTTGTGCTCCAGCAAATGATTGATTTCGATCAAGACCGGTATCAATGCGCGATCGTCCGTAAAAACAAGCAGCTTTTCGCTTGTGCCACCCTCGATAATGTCCTTTAATTTGTGGTGAATCAGTTCCAGGCTGGAGCTTCTAGCCCGGTAAGCTCGGTATTGAGTCGCAATCACGACGAGCAAAAGAACGACCAGCACAACTAGCGCGATCACCATGTCATTATCCTTCCCACTTGTAGCCAATGCCCCACAGCGTCTTGATATAACGTGGTGCGGATGGCTGGTCTTCGATTTTTTCCCGCAACCGGCGGATATGGACGTTAATGACGTTTTCGTCCCCATAATATTCGTCATTCCAAATAAAGCCGTACAGCTGCGCCTTCGTGAACACGCGATTTGGATTTGTGGCGAACAGCTTCAGGATTTCGAATTCTTTGGCCGTCAGCTTCAGATCGACATCGTTTTTCGAAACTGAAAAATTTTCCAGATCAATACGCAGGGCTCCGAACATCAGCACCTTGGCAGCTGGAGATGCCTGATCTGCTGAGCCCGCTCCCGCATTCGAATACGTCGTGGCACGACGAATCGCCGCTTTGATCCGAGCCGACACTTCAATGAGAGAAAACGGCTTTGCAATGTAATCGTCGGCACCGAAGCCGAGCCCGATCGCTTTATCGACGTCGTTGTCCTTTGCCGACATGATCAAAATCGGCACCGAGCTGTTTTCTCGGATCCTCTTGATTACCTCGATGCCGTCCAGCTTTGGCATCATGATATCGACAATGACAATATCGAAGTAGCTTTGCCGAAACTGGGCAATTCCGTCCAGTCCATCAAACGCTGCCAAGACGTCGTAGCCTTCTTTGATCAGATGATTCCGAAGCATCTCGACGATTTGGGCATCGTCCTCAATCAGCAGTATGTTGTGTGGCATGGTGTTCTCTCCTTAATCCTATCCTTTTAAAAAAATCTCTTCCGAAACGATCACGATGTTTCCGAATACGCACATAGGAGTAGCGCTAGCAAATCGCGTTTATCTTAACTTATTGTGACCATCATTGTTAAATCAATGGTTGTCACATTGGAGTTAAGATAAACGCGTAATGTAAATGGCTAACATGGTATTTAGTTATTTATATTTATTGGTTATTTTGGATACTTTGTAGTTTTTAATAAAACCAAAAGCCAAAGTCCAGGGATTGTCAGTATCGGAGGCGGATAATCATCTTGCGGATTTCTTCATCGTCAAACAGTTGATCCACGTATTTTTGGGTGATTTTTGTCAGTGCGACATCATGGTAAAAAGAATCGGCAAAAAATTTGACGAACGGTTGACCGCGTGTCTTGATCGCGTGCCACCCTGTTTCCTCCTCGCCTGCAAAAATCATTTCGTCTTGGTCCGCTACAATTAGCTGATAGCGCTCCAAGCCTTGATGCTCTTGCACAGGGATAAAGGAATGAACACAGGAAAGCTTGGTAGTAATCTGCCCGATCACCAATGCTTCGATCTCTACTCCTTCCTTTTCTTTCATTTCCAGTAAGGGTACATACTCTAAAAAATCATCGGACCAGGCGGAGATACGAATAGACCGAGTCGCTCGTTGGATCAATTGTTTGCATTCCGCGCGGATCGATTCGTCAACCTTCAGGCTCCAGACTCGGTCATCACGTACAGTTTTATGGGAAAGGGAGCTGGTCAATTTTTTGACGTCCGTTTGAAATTGGCGGGTCAGCTTTTCTACCAGGCTGTCCAGGGGAAGGGCTGTATACCGCTTTTTCTTTTCCGATACGGTGTCAAGGACCATCCCCTTTTCTACCAGACGATTCAACACCTCGTAAATTTTTGCCTTTGGCACCCCCGAATGCTTCACGACCATTGCTGCATCGAGAGGCTCGCCGCTAGACGCCAACGCTTCATAAACTTTACTCTCATACAGAGAAAAACCAAATGTTTGCAGCATCAAAATCCTCCATGGAAAACACGAGCATTTTTATTCGATCGTACCGATAATCGAGTTGTTTTGCAAGAAAGAGGAGGGGCGAAAGGAATATTTTATCGGAATGTATCGAGCTTTTTCGACAAAATTCGCTAATTTTTCTGTAGGTCTTTAGGCAGTAGACACACCATGCATATATCAAATTGAGACCCTATATATAAATGATTAGCCGAAAATTCGGCACTTGTTCCGAGTAGGTCGATAGCCTTATTGAGCAATTTCTTTTGAACGTGAAGGTTTTTTTGTCGAAGGAAAAAATTTGGCAAAGATTACGTATCACGTAATAATTAAGAATAGTCGGAATTGGGGGTTTAATTTTCCGATGCATCACAAATAGATAGAAAAAGAGGGTGAACCTTAGTGAAGAAAAGCAAAAAGCTCTTATCCGTTTTATTTTCCTCCTCACTCGTGCTCAGTACTTTCGTGGCTGCACCTGCAACGGGTTTGGCCAAACCCAAAGAGGACAAGCATGATCTGCATGTAGATTTGTCCACTGTTAACCTGGAGCGACTGATTAAAGGGTTAATGGAGCAAGGAATCATTGATGAAGACGCCGATCAGGAAGAGATTGACGAAGCGTTGCTCGAGTACTTCGAAGACAAAAAAGTCCCGCACGGCATTGATGAATCGTCCTCTTACGGTAAGGAAGCGAGCAGAGGACAGCAGGCAGCATTGGCTGATGCTGTGCAGAAAGTGGCTGAGATGGAGGACGGCGATGAAGTACGCTCTTCCAAACGACTACATACGGATAACATCGTTGTCGCTCTTATCGAGTTCCCTGACCGGGAGCATAACCAGCTACCAAAAGTGAGTGACTCGCTTTGGACAGAAGACTTCAACGAAAAGCACTATAAAGAGATGCTGTTTGATCAGAAGGGGTATGAAACTCCTGAAGGTATCGGCATGACAACAATGGCGAAATACTTCTATCTGCAATCGGGAAGATCTTGGACGGTTGACGGTGTGGTAACGCCATGGCAAATGGCAGAGAACGGCTACAAGTATTATGGAGGAAACTCCAAAGCCGGTGACGATTCCAATCCGCGCGATCTGGTAATCGAGACCTTGGCGGCAGTTGGGGAATCCATTGCTGGGAAAGAGGAATTGTACGATCAGCGCGACCCATATGACATCGATGGTGATGGAGACCTGATGGAGCCGGATGGCAATCTGGACAACCTCATGCTCGTTCATGCAGGGATCGGAGAAGAGACAGGGGAAGACCCAGATGCAATCTGGTCTCACCGTTGGACCTTGAAAAAACCAGTGGATATTCCAGGTACTAGCCTCAAAGCATTTGATTACATGATCCAGCCAGAAGATGGCGCACCAGGTGTATTCACTCACGAGTACGGACACAATCTCGGTTTGCCAGACTTGTATGACACCTCAAGAGCTGGAAAAGACTCGCCCGTAGGTGCTTGGTCCCTCATGTCGTCTGGTAGCCATACAGGTAAGGTCTTCCAAACAGAACCTACAGGCCTTGATCCTTGGTCCAAAATGGTTCTGCAACAAATGTTTGGCGGCAACTGGATTGCTCCGACTGTTCTGGACTACAAGGATGTAGAAAAACGCAAGAAAACGGTTCCGCTCATTGATGCGAGCAGCACCGAGAAAAGCGGAAAAGTCGTTAAGCTGAATATGCCGAAAGTTGAAAAGAAACCGCCGGTTGAGCCAAAAGATGGTGGCTACGCATACTTCTCGGATGAAGGCAACAAATTGAACACCAAAATGACTTCCGATGTGATCGATTTGACTGGGGTCAGCTCCGCTACGATGAAATTCGACTCATGGAGGAACATTGAGGAAGGCTATGATTACCTATCCGTCAATGTAATCGATGCGGATACAGGTGAGAAAAAAGAAGTGCAAAAATTCGATGATGTAACAAAAGGCTGGGACAAAGAAGAAATCAGCCTGAACGAGTTTGTCGGCAAAAAAGTGCAAGTCGAGTTTAACTATGTGACGGACGTTGCTTACGTGTTGGACGGCTTCTATCTGGATAACTTTGAAGTAGAGGCAGATGGGCAAGTTATCTTCGCGGATGATGCAGAGGGTGAGAAGAAGTTCAAGCTGGATGGCTTCATCCACTTTGATGGAAAAGGTAAAATGTATGATGCGTACTACCTGGTTGAACTGCGCTCTCATGAAGGAATTGACGCTGGACTGAAGTACTTCCGCCGCAACGACTCCTTCTTCACGTATGATCCAGGTATGGTGATCTGGTACTTTGATGGTCGCTACGAAAGAACACGTGATAACAATACGAGCCAGCATCCAGGCTACGGCTTGCTCGGTGTAGTAGATGCCCATCAGGAAGTGCGTTACTGGAACAATGATGAGGGTAACAAAAGCGCAATTGCAGACTCCCGCTATCAGGTGAACGATGCTGCATTTAGCCCGAACAAAACGTCCGGTATGGATCTGGATTACATTTATGGAACGATGAAATACGATCCGTTGAAAGGCGTTAAGGAGTTTGACGACAGTGATGATTACTCGATGCCGGAAGTACCGGAAGTCGGAAAAATTCTGCCGCAAATCGGTTTGCAAATCAAGCTGAAAAGGGTAGACAAAAAGTTCACGGATGCTTCGGTTGAGTTCTCCATTGACAAACATTAATGAATAAGCCAAAAGACGCCACACAGCGCCAAGCTGATGTTTGGCGTCTTTTTCGTTTCCATGATTACTGGTCTAAGCTCGGCTGCATCGAAATAGGCTATAACAATGAACGACAAGCTGCCTGATCTGATTGCGCGTAAGAAAGGCAACCTTTTGTACAGGCATAGGAATCGCGCCCGGCAGCAAGGGGGGATCAATCATGCTGCATATTGTCGCTTGCATTAAGCAGGTGCCGGACACCAAAATCATCAAGATGAATCCGAAGACGAATACGATGGATCGCGCCAGTGCGCCAGCCATTCTCAACCCGTATGATGCACATGCGGTGGAGGAAGCCGTTCGTTTGAAAAATCGATATGGGGGTGTGGTCTCCGTCGTCACCATGGGACCGCCGCCAGCGGTGAAGGCCATTCGGAAGTGCATCGAGATCGGGGCAGACGCAGGCTATCTGGTAACGGATCGTGCATTTGCCGGAGCAGACACATTGGCGACCAGCTATGCAATTACCAAAGCCATTGAGAAGATTGCAGAAAGCCAGCCAGTCGACCTCGTCATTTGCGGGAAGATGACCATCGACGGTGATACGGGACAAGTCGGACCGGGAGTCGCCAGACGGTTGGATATTCCGCCGCTTACGTGTGTGAAAAAAGTAGTGGAGATAAACAAAGAACAAGGTTACGCCATCGTGCATCGAAAGCTGGAGGATGGTTATGAAGTCATTCAGTCGACCTTGCCTTGTTTGTTTTCCGTGGAGAAGGAGATTAACGAGGTCCCTTATTCTCCGCTGCCCAACATGCTTCGAGCTGCCAGATATAATCCTGTTGTCTGGTCCGTCGATGACTTGGGGGATATCGATCGGACGCAGTTAGGCCTGAAGGGCTCTCCTACCATCGTTGCAAAAGTTTGGCCCCCAGAGAAACCAAAGGGTGGCGAAATGCTCGAAGGAAGCGCCAGCGAGCAAATTGCACGCTTGATGGAAATTTTGCACGATAAACAGCGACTGTTTCGGGTGAAGGAGGAGCAGATATGAATCTGGATGATTTTCGTGGCATCTGGGTGTTTTTAGAGGTGAGTGACGGCCGTATCGCCCCTGTATCACTCGAGCTGCTGGGGGCGGGAAGACAAATGGCTGACAAGCGAGATGTGCCGCTTGCTGGTTTGTTAATCGGTGATGGAGTCAAGGAGTTGGCCCACACGGCGTTTCCCTACGGTGCGGACCAAGTGTACGTATACGATCACAAAATTTTTCATGAGTACCGGACAGAATCCTACATGCGAGCTGTCATCGCATGTGTCCAAAAGCACAAGCCGGAAATTATCTTGTACGGGGCAACCTCAACAGGAAAAGATTTGGCGAGCGCTGTTGCGACGGACTTGGAGACAGGACTGACCGCCGATACGACCATGCTCGATGTGAACGCGGAGACAGGTTTGTTGGAGGCGAGCCGTCCAGCGTTTGGTGGTAACATCATGGCGACGATTTTGTGCAAAAAACATCGACCGCAAATGGCGACGGTTCGCCCAAAAGTCATGAAAGCGCTTGAGCCAGATGAGTCACGTACAGGAGAGATCATAGAAGAAAGCTTGAAGCTGCGTGAAGAAGACATTCGCACAAAAGTACTGAAAATTGTCCGGGAGACGAAGGAAAAGGTGCGGCTGGATGAGGCGGATGTGATCGTCGCTGGCGGCAAGGGACTCGGAAGCAAGGAAGGCTTTGCGCTTATACATCGCTTCGCAGAACGAATCGGGGCAACCGTCGGGGCCAGCAGAGATGCGGTGGAAGCTGGCTGGATCGGTCATGAACATCAGGTCGGGCAGACGGGAGTGACGGTCACACCCAAAATTTACTTTGCCATCGGCATATCAGGAGCTATCCAGCATTTGGTCGGCATGCGCAACTCAGGATTGATCATTGCCATCAATAAAGATCCGAATGCACTCATCTTCCAGTCTTGCCACTACGGTATTGTCGGTGATGCGTTTGAAATTGTGCCATTGCTCATTGAAGCTTTCCAAAAGGAGCCGGACAAGGAGGTAACGTATGGCTGAGAAATTTGATGTAATCATTGTCGGAGCAGGTCCGGCTGGAACAGCTTGTGCTTATACACTTGCCAAAGCGGGCGTAAATGTTTTGTTGATGGAACGCGGGGAATATCCGGGTTCCAAAAACGTCATGGGAGGTGTTTTGTATCGCAAAACGATGGAAGACATCATCCCCGAATTTTACAAGGAGGCACCTGTTGAACGACCAATCGTCGAGCAGCGGTTCATGATGCTCGATAAGGAATCAGCTATCAATTTCAGTTATAAAGGCATGGAGTGGGCCCAGGAACCTTATAACAATTTCACGGTGCTGCGGGCGAAATTCGACCAATGGTTTGCAGACAAAGCCGTGCAGCAGGGAGCACTTTTACTCAATGAGACCGTCGCTCTGGAGTGCATTGTTGAAAATGGCAAAGTAGTCGGTGTGAAAACAGATCGACCGGATGGGGATCTATACGCAGATGTTGTCGTTCTGGCAGACGGAGTCAACTCCTTGCTGGCGAAATCGTTAGGTTTCCACAAAGAGTTTCGCCCAGACGAAGTAGCGCTCGCTGTCATGGAAGTACTGAAGCTGGATCGCAAAATAATTGAAGATCGCTTTAACCTCGAGGGTGATCACGGTTGTACGATTGAAATCTTCGGGGATTCGACCAAAGGGATTCTGGGGACGGCTTGGTTGTATACGAATAAGGACAGCTTGAATATTGGGGTAGGGACGATGCTGTCGGGTCTAATCAAAAACAAGATCAAGCCGTATGAGTTGTTGGACTATGTAAAGAATCACCCGATGATTCGGCCGTATATCCAAGGCTGTGAGCAGCAGGAATACTTGGCGCACCTGATTCCCGAGGGGGGATATCGTTCCATTCCCAAAATTGTCGGCAATGGTGTCCTTGTCGTAGGAGATGCTGCCCAGCTCGTCAATGCGATCCATCGAGAGGGATCGAATATGGCAATGGCATCTGGTGTCATGGCGGCGGAAACGATCCTGGCAGCAAGAGAGGCAGGGGACTATTCCGAAAAAATGCTCGACGGATACCGGATCAATCTCTTGAACAGCTTTGTGGGTCAAGATTTGAAAAAGTACAAGGACGCAACGCATCACTTTGAAAAATTCCCGCAGTATTTCGAACAATATATTCCGATGATGAACAAAGCGGCGAGTCAGATGTTCACGGTTGATGGCAGCTCGAAATGGAGCAAGCAGAAGAAAATCTGGAGCGACCTCGGCTCTGCGAAGGACAAATGGAGAATGGCGCGTGATTTGATGAATGCGTGGAGGGTGATGAAGTGATGCAGGATCTACCGAAGGGCCAGTCGATCGAGGAGAGACAGTATCTCGTGCGCTTCAAAGCGGATACGGAGTCACATCTGCATGTTCTCTCCGCTGATGTTTGTGCAACGCAATGCCCTGATAAGCTCTGTACCATCTTCTGTCCTGCGGAAGTATACAAATGGGAAGAAGTAAGGATGCACGTCGGTTACGAAGGGTGTCACGAGTGCGGGAGTTGCCGCATTGGTTGCCCGTATGAAAATATCAAATGGGTGTATCCGAAGGGTGGACACGGAATCATCTTCAGACTCGGGTAATGGGCGGCGATGAGCGGTGATACAAGTCGGCGATCTGGTCGTATATGTAAAGGATGGGGCAAAGGGAGTTGTCATTCATATTGAGGAGGACCGCTTCCAGATAAAATGGGAAGATGATTTTGTCAGCTGGGAGAAAAGGGAATGGCTGCTGCCCAGTTCCTTGGAGCCGGGCGACCATCTAAAACAGAAAGAACAGCGGGAGTAAATTCCCACTGTTCTTTTGTTTTGAGGAATTTGACTACTAGTTACGGACTGTATAAGGATACACCCGAGCAAAAGACCCCTCAATTCGAAAACAGCCGAGAACTGGTTGTGGAGAAGCGAGCGAAACGATGAGATACGCAGCCTCCGGGTAATGACAGTAAGCAATATCTTCAGGTGACGGAATGGGAGGAGCAGTAGGGTGGGAGTGATAGATCCCGACCAAATGCTCCCCGCGAAACGCCATTTTGTGGAAAACGTGTTGAATCTGCTTGGGGTCCATGGCGAAGGCCACGGGGCTTTTCAATGTATTTTCCATTCGCCAAACCGTTTGTGCACTCCCATTTCTACCGGAAAGCAATCCACACGTTTCATTTGGCCTCTTCTCCAGGGAATCTCGGATGATCTCATCATAGACAGCACGGGTCATGGAAAAGGGGGTCTCTAAAAGATTAGCCCTGCCAACGCCTGCCGCAGCATCCTCCACTCGTTCTAGTCTGGACGGACGGTTGAACTCTGTGAACCGGACCGGATTTTGGCAAAGGTGATGGTGGCATTCGACGCTGGGTAGGTTGGACAGGGTGTTGTTGACGCTGTTGGTACAGTGCACGCATTTGTTCAGGTGTCATGGTTTTTTCCTCCCTTTCTAGACTGTACTATGTTGTATTCAGTATGGCTGCACATGGTAACGGCTCTCGCACATTTTACTTATTCAACGAAACGGGTTGAAGGCGTTGGCGTTTGGGGGATACATCGGCATTTTTACTGGTGTGGGAGTTACTTGTTGTGTCGAGGGATCGGAGCTTGGCATAAATGGAGTGGTTTGTTGGAATTGGGTGCCTGGCTGGAATTGAGTATTTTGTTGGAATGAAGCGCTATGCTGGAAATGGCTGAAGGCTTTATTGGATCGAGTTTCTTTTTGCGTGAATTCTTTGATGATTTGTTTGTATTTTTCTTCGTTGTTTTGGAACTCTTTCACCATGTTTTTTAGTCCGGCTATCGTCTTTTTCATCAATTGCTCCTGGGATGTAAACTCTTCAATGGCTTTTTCTTTTTCCGTTAGCAGAGTGTCATATTTTTGAGTTGTTTTCTCTAGCATTTCGTTCCATTTATTTTTTTGAAGAGACACGTTCGCGAGCTTCTCGTCGGTTTCCTTGGCTTGTTGCTGAAAAGCTTTGATGCGATTCTCCGCCTCCGTTAATTGCTGTCGTGCTTCTTTTAACTCCGACTGGAGACTCTTAACGGTGTTTTGTGTTTGTTGGATTTCTTCGTCGCGTTTTTGGATGCTTTGCTGCAATTCTTGCTCATGCAGGGAATGGGATTCGGCCAGCTTTTTATAGTCAGCGACGAGTTGATTTTTCGTTAACCGGGCTGCCTCCAGCTCAAGCAGAGCTTCCGTTAATTGTTGAGAAGTCGCTTCGTGTTTGGCTGTCCAACTCTGTTCGAGATCGATTGCTTTTTGCAACATCTCCTGGCGGGTCGCTTCTAGTTCTTGCGCTTTCGTGTGTAAATCTTGTTTTTGCGCTTCGAGTTCTTGCTCTCGGGTGTATCTATCTTGATTCTGCACTTGCAGCTCCTGCTCCCGGATATGCAAATCTTGCCTTTGAACTTGGATTTCTTGCTCCTGAGAGAGTAGTGCTTGTTCCAGTGTGTGTAGTTCTTGCTCCCGAGTAAGCAACTCCTGTTCACGAGTTTGTAGGGTATGCGCTTGAGCGAGCAGCTCCTGCTCTTGGTTGTGTAGCTCTTGATCTCGCGCGTTCAGCTCTTGTTTCAGCGTGAGTAACTGTTGCTCGTGGGAGTGGATTTCCTGCTCATGAGAGAGAAGCTCCTGTCCGCGAAGCTGCAGCGCTTGCTCTCGGGATTGAAGTCCTTGTTCTTGTACCTGTAGTTCTTGGCTCTGAGTCAAAAGCGTTTGCTCCTGGGAGAGGTTGGCTTGTTCCCAATCCCGAAGCTCCTGTTCATGGGTCTTGAGTTCTTGTTCTTGAACCTGCAACGCCTGCGAATGAGCTTGTAGTTCTTTTCCTTGAGCCTGCAGCTCTTGTTCAAAACCGTTTAATTCTTCTACCCGTACTTGAAGGTCTTTCGTCTGCTCGAGAAGTTCTTGCTCTCTCGCCTGAAGCCCTTGCTCGAAAGCGAGCAGATCTTGTTCTTTTGTCTGGAGGTTTTGATTCTGAGAGTGAAGTTCTTGCCCGCGCGTTTGCAGCTCTTGCTCGAGAATGTAAAGGTCTTGCTCTCGAGCTTGAAGGTATTGCGTCTGTGTGAGAAGGTCTTGCCCTCGAACTTTAAGTCCTTGTTCGAGGATTGTAAGTTCTTGTTCTTTTGTTTGGAGGTTATCTGCTTGTGATTGCAGTTCTAGGCCCTGTGTCTGCAGCTCTTGTTCGAGAACATGAAGGTTCCGCTCCCGTGAATGGAGGTCTTTTGTCAGGGAATGCAGCTCTTGCTCTTTGGAAGTGAGCTGCTGTTCTTTCGTCTCGAGGTTTTGCGCTAGGGATTGAAGTTCATGGCCTTGTGTCTGCAGCTCTTTTTCGAGGACGTGAAGGTCCTGTTCCCGTGAATGGAGGTCCTGCGTCAGGGAATGCAGCTCTAGCTCTTTGGAAGTGAGCTGCTGTTCTTTCGTCTCGAGGTTATGCGCTAGGGATTGAAGTTCATGGCCTTGTGTCTGAAGCTCTTGTTCGAGAACGCGAAGGTCCTGCTCCCGTGAATGGAGGTCCTGCGTCAGGGAATGCAGCTCTAGCTCTTTGGAAGTGAGCTGCTGTTCTTTCGTCTCGAGGTTTTGCGCTAGGGATTGCAGTTCTTGGCCCTGTGTCTGCAGCTCTTGTTCGAGAACATGAAGGTCCTGCTCCCGAGAATGGAGGTCTTGCGTCAGGGAATGCAGCTCTAGTTCTTTGGATTGAAGCTGCTGTTCTTTCGTCTCGAGGTTATGCGCTAAGGAATGAAGTTCATGGCCCTGTGTCTGCAGCTCTTTTTCGAGAACATGAAGGTCCTGTTCCCGTGAGTTGAGGACTTTTGTCAGGGAATGCAGCTCTAGCTCTTTGGAAGTGAGATGTTGTTCTTTCGTCTCGAGGTTTTGGGCCAGGGATTGGAGTTCTTGGCCTTGCGTCTGCAGCTCTTTTTCGAGAACGTGAAGGTCCTGTTCCCGTGAGTTGAGGTCTTGCGTCAGGGAAAGCAGCTCTAGCTCTTTGGAAGTAAGCTGTTGTTCTTTCGTCTCGAGGTTATGCGCTAGGGATTGAAGTTCATGGCCTTGAGTCTGCAGCTCTTTTTCGAGAACGTGAAGGTCCTGTTCCCGTGAGTTGAGGTCTTGCGTCAGGGAAAGCAACTCTAGCTCTTTGGATTGAAGCAGTTGTTCTTTCGTCTCGAGGTTATGCGCTAAGGAATGAAGTTCTTGGCCTTGAGTCTGAAGCTCTTGTTCGAGACCTAGAAGTTTCTGTTCCCGTGAATGGAGGTTTTGCGTCCGGGATTGAAGTTCGAGTCCCTTAGCCTCGAGTTTTTGCTCCAAATCGAGCAAGCCCTGCTCCCGTGAGTTGAGGTCTTGCGCCAGAGAATGCAGCTCAAGCTCTTTGGACTGAAGCAGTTGTTCTTGCGTCTGCAGGTTTTGTTTTAGGGAATGAAGTTCTTGGCCTTGTGCCTGAAGCTCTTGTTCGAGACCTAGAAGTTCCTGCTCCCGTGAATGGAGGTTTTGCGTCAGGGATTGAAGTTCGAGTCCCTTAGCCTCGAGTTTTTGCTCAAAATCGAGCAAGCCCTGCTCCCGAGCGTTGAGGTCTTGTGCCAGGGAATGCAGCTCTAGCTCTTTGGACTGAAGCAGTTGTTCTTTCGTCTGTAGGTTTTGTTTTAGGGAATGAAGTTCTTGGCCTTGTGCCTGAAGCTCTTGTTCGAGACCTAGAAGTTCCTGCTCCCGTGAATGGAGGTTTTGCGTCAGGGATTGAAGTTCGAGTCCCTTAGCCTCGAGTTTTTGCTCAAAATCGAGCAAGCCCTGCTCCCGAGCGTTGAGGTCTTGTGCCAGGGAATGCAGCTCTAGCTCTTTGGACTGAAGCAGTTGTTCTTTCGTCTGTAGGTTTTGTTTTAGGGAATGAAGTTCTTGGCCCTGTGTCTGAAGCTCTTGTTCGTGCTCGAGAAGTTCCTGTTCCCGTGAGTTGAGGTCTTGCGTTTGAGAATGTACCTCTAGCTCTTTGGACTGGAGCTGTTGCTCTTTCGTCTCGAGTTTTTGCTCCAGACCGAGAAGTTCCTGCTTCCTTGCATGAAGGTCTTGTGCCTGAGAGTGCATTTCCAGTCCTTGCGCTTGTAACGCTTGTTCAAGACCGAGAAGTTCCTGCTCCTGTGCTTGAAGCTCTTGTCTCTGAGAATGCAACTCCAGCTCCTTAGCCTGGAGGTCTTGCTCAGTAACAAGCAGTTCTTGTTCTTTGGTCTGCAGGTTATGTTTTAAGGATTGCAGTTCTTGGCTTTGCCCCCGCAACTCTTGCTCAAAACCGAGAAGTTCTTGCTGCCGCGCTTGAAGCTCTTGTGTCTGGGAATGCAGCTCCAGCTCCTTAGTTTGGAGCTTTTGATCTGTGGCAAGCAGCTCTTGTTCTTTCATCTCCAGGTGATCCGCTTGAGAATGTAGTTCTAACCATTGGGTCTGAAGCTCTTGTTCAAGACCGAGCAGCTTCTGTTCCCGTTTTTGTAGGTGTTGCGTCTGAGAATGCAGCTCTTGCTCCTTCGACTGGAGGTCTTGTTGGAGAGCGTGTAGATCCTGCTCGTGCGCCTGGAGACTATGCTCAAATGCGTGGAGGTTTTGCTCTCGCACCTGTAGTTCCTGTTCCCGCACCTCTCCATTTGCGCTTGCTTCTTTAAGCTGCTGTAGGGTAGAGAGTGTCTGCTCTTCCCGTGCCCGTGCGTCCGCCAACTGCTGATTCAACGATTCGATTTTGGATTGTTGCTCGTGCTGCTTCATCTGCGCACTCTCAAACTCTTCATTTGCATGATCCAAAGCTTGCTTCCAGGTAATCTGTTGCTGCTCCAGATGCGCGATCATGTCTAAATGCTGCTGTCGTTCTTGCAGGATTTCCTCGATTTGACTCAGTTGCTGCTGATCTTGCTCGTGTAACGCTTTTTGCCATTGTGACTCTTTTTGCTCGTAGCTTTGTATACGCCGTTGGAGCAATTCAATCTGCTCGCGCAAGTTTGCTTCCTGCGCTTGATGTTTCGACATGATTTCTTCAAGCCGTGGACCTTTTCGTTGCTCTCTGATCTCAGTCTGCAAGCTTTCGATCGAACTCTTTAGTTTTGCCTCTGTTTCCTGGTGGTCGGCTATGGCATTTTCGCGTTGTTTCAAGAGATGCTCGTAGTAGTCGAGCTTGCTTTTCATTTCTTGAAGCATGTCTTGTGAATCGTTCAAGCGCTGTTTCCATTCTGCCCCTTTGCTGTCCAAATCGTGGAGGTTCTGGTTTAATTGCTCAAGCTGGTCTCTGTATGCTTCGTTTTTTTGGGATGTTTCCTCTATCAGCTTTTGTAGGTGCCACACTTCTTTCATGAGTTGGTTTGCTTTGTCTTCGTAGTAGTGTGCTTGTTTTTTTAGCAGGAGGAGCTTCTCATTTTCTTTCGGCTTGTTCGCATTGGAGATTCTCCTTTTGTACACAGTGTTGTCCTCCTTTTTCCGTCTGGCATTCCCATATAGTCATATGTACGGGGTGGGAATTGGTGCCTGTATTGTAGTGACTGTTTTCCATAGAAAAAACGGGAGAAGTGATGGTCTTCTCCCGCCTGATTGGTAATCATCTTTTTTGTTTTGCTTACGGAGAAGTGATGACAATATCTCCGAAAGTGATGCAATCGGCAACCAGCAATTGTTCGTCTGGCACAACGGTGACGGTTGCGGAGAAAATGAGGACACCGGCAGAGTTCGTGAGTGTCAGGATGATGACATCAGGCAGGCCGAGACCTGTTTCCGCCAAAGTGAGGGAGTAGGTTACGGTCTCCTGTGCCCCTGTTGCGGTAAATGTCTGAACGCCGGTACCTGTTACGACGAGACCTGTCACGATAGGAAGGATCGGCAAGACGGTAATGCAGGTCGGAGAGCTGATAGTCGTAGGCGAGAAGCTGAAGCTTTGATCGCCTGGGAGTACATCAGGCAAGACATTATCAAAGAAGTTAAAGGTAAACGAGCTGCTGGACGGATCGCAGCTTGGGCAGATATCTGCGATAAGTTGAATGGTTCCGGCCGCGAGTACGAGCGGGATACCGAGCGATACGGAAATGTTCGGTACCAATGCGTTGACGGACGCCTGGCAATCGCAGTTGCGTACTGGGAAGATTGGCGGGCATTGTGGCGGGAATGTGATCGGCGGGCAACGGAAAGATGGCGTTGGCGATGGAATTGGAATGTTGTTTGGACGCGGCGCGCAGAATTTCGCCAATACTTCCAGTTTGACTTCAGCTTCTACCTGGATTTCTACGCAGACAATGACGTCGAGTTGAACCATGCCACCGAGGAGAACGGTACCGGTCGGTGAGCACTCAAAAGCACTGATTCGGCACAAAATATTGTCCTCATCAAGTGGTTCTGGCAGGCAGAGAACGACTTCCTGATCGAATTGCACGGTTGTTGTGAATTCGCAGAGAGGTGTTCCGTCTGCAAATACACGAACCAGCACAGTGGCTCCGAACACGAAGCGAACGACCCCGACCCGAACGGTGGTTCCACCGACTGTAATGTTCTCGCGGCGAATACTGACGACTCTGCAAGTAGGACCAGGAGTAACTGGCTCAACGCAGGAGAGCGTGATATCTTGCCCTGCACGAATGGCAGCGTCTACCAGAGCTTGACAATCGTCGGGAAGGGCAATCTTGTTTCGGTAGCTGTTCGCTAATACTACCCAGTCATACACCTTGTTGACGCGAATGCACTCTTCCTGCAGGTTGTTCGATATAGGAGGAGTTGCTGTAGGCGTCGGTGTAGGGAGCTGGCGACCCATAATGGGCTTCACGTGATGTTTCACCGTAAGAATCCTTCCTTTCCTAGGGAGTTTGCTTTGCAGTTACATACTATGTGGGCAACGGGAGTTTGGCATGTTGAGCATGCGCCTATTTTTTAGGTCACTATCTTTTGTTAGAACGGAATTTGGAATTTTTGGAAGAACCAATTGTCGTCGAATTTTCTTTGGGCAGCATATCGAACACGCTGAGCGGCCGCCCCGCAAGTCAGCACATCATCCGCAATTTCACTCGCATTTGCGTAGAGTACAAGTTTTTTCGCTGCCTCAATCCGCTGCTCGTTAAAATGGCTGTACGCCATTCGAAGCATATTGTAATAAATGTGCTCATGTGCAACTGTGTAAGGGTGAACTTGCCTAAACAAATGCAAGATTTTTACGGATGGCTGTACCATACACGTATATCCAAAGAGCCACATCTTAATGGAAAACTCGATATCCTCAAATCCCCATATGCGAAAACCACGGTCAAAGCCCCCGACTTTCACAAAAGCTTCTCTGGTGACCAGGAAGCATCCCCCTGGCAATATCGCAACCGGTGCAGGGCCCATTGGTTTTGGATACCAGGTAATCTCGAGCTTCTGATTCAGATTTTGCCCATATCCAATTTTATGTGGCTCTGTCATGGAAGCGATTCCGGGAGCAACGCCATCTGCCTTTTTTGTCAGAATGAGCTCCATCATACGATCGATCCAAAAGTTTTCAAAAGACAGATGGGCATCGCAAAAAATGAAGTAGTTGCCACGGGCATGATTCACGCCCAAATTTCGTGCTGCTGCAGCACCAATGCCTTCTGTCGTGATTAATTTTATTTTTTCATTTTGCCCTTGGCCTTGTAAAAAGTGACAACCGTTATCAGTTGAGGCATCATCAACTACGATCACTTCATACGGATACGTGGTTCTTGTATTCAAAAGGGAAGTGATGGTAGAACGCACATTGTCCCCCTCATTTTTTACAGGAATGATAATGGAGATCAGGGGCATTTGTGAGGTGGGCATATAACCACTCCTTTCTGTAGCCATCGTATGCGCAAAGCGCTTCTTCGGAACAGTCATCGCCAAAAATGTTCACTTTGGACACTGGGCATTCATACAATATCGCGGACTGAAGGAAAGTGTCGTAAGGAGAGATGGGAATGGATGTTGAGGTATATTACAGTGGTCAACGTGGCGGGACCATGCCGTACGCGGCTCTGCCAGCGTTCCGTTTATTTTGCAAGCAAAATGGCTTTCAATTGAAGTGGGATTTGACGAATAAAAGAGTTGACCTGGATTCGGGGTTGAAAGGAAAAGTTTGCGTTCTTTTTACAGGCATATCTTCAGGAGGGACTGCCTATGAGTGGGAGGTATTGGGGAACGTTCAAAAATTTCTTTCTGATAGTGGGATGGAGGTTGTCTTAAGTCAAAACAATCCGTCTCTGGCGAAAAATACAGATGTCGCCATACGTTTCAGCTTGAAGGAAATGAGAGTCCTGGAAAAGCCGAGACTGATTTTCTTTCAGTCAGAGGATGAAAAGCGGCAAGATCTGATCAAGTGTTTACGTACAGAGATGCAGCAGTCAGGAATCCCGTGTCACTATAAAGTAACCAAAAATCAAAAGCAACCATCGATCGTTCACATCCAGTTGCAGCTGCCCCTTTTTACGGAAGTGAGCAAACGTAAACTGTATTCGGAAAAAATTGCGCTGCACTTAGCATCAGGGGTTTTGGAGTATTTCCAAAATGGATTGCACATTCAACCAATGGCTTTTTTGCCACCCAATATTTTAAAACTGTTTTATTCCACGATGCTCTTTACCTCTGACAAGGAAAGTCAGCAGGGAGAAGACGAAAAGCCATTGGCAGAAGAACAAAACACGATTCAGGAAAATGACCAGCCGAGTGCTGAGGTCATTGACTTAAATAGAGAAGTAAACAGCGAGTCAGAAAGTGAACGGGAAGAGCTGTTGATCCTGGCAGAAGAAGAACTGCTGGAACAGGTAGTGACCATTCATCCAGTTGAAGAAGTGCCTGAACAGGTCGAATTGCGTACAACGGCCGAAGTGTATTTTGATTACACGTTGATTCACTCTGAATCAGTGGAGAAGCCGTACCTGTTGATTGGGACGCTTCAGGTGAAAAATACGGGGAATGTTGAACTGAAAAATCCAATCGTTTGCCTGCGTGTCTCACCCGTCGATTCAATCAAAATGGGAGGGCAGGTATTGCCGCCGAAGCTCGTGGAAACGATGGCCGTGCAAGGTACATCGGGCTTAAAAGGCTGGAGATACTTGGAAGACGATTGGTTTGCCCAAGCGATGGAGAGAGGGGAATACTGGATAGCGCCGATCCAGCCTGTAACCATTGTGCCAGAATCGACGGAATCCTTCCAAAACTTTCAGATTTCTTTTATGAAACAAGAAGCGGGGAAGGGAATCGTGGTCGAGGGTGTCGTGCTGTGCAACGATCAGACCGTACACTTTTCCGCCAATAACCGGATCGCCGTGTCTTTCTAATAGGGAAGAAAAGCCACCATTTCAGTAGAAATGATGGCTTTTCCGTTCCGCGTCTCTATTTTTTCAAGAACATTTGTACGAACGTTTTCCCGTACGGACCGCCATTTACAACAGCAATGGCAACGTAGTCGTATGTTGGACTCATGATATTGGCTTTGTGCCCGGAGGAATTCATGAACATTTGATGAGCGCTGCTTACGGAATAGTTTTGGGCAATATTTTCAGCAGCAGCAATATAGCGAATACCAAAAGTGTCCATCATTTGAAACGGTGAGCCGTAAGTGGGAGACGTGTGGCTAAAGTACCCTTTGTTTACCATATCTTGGGCTTTTACACGTGCAACGTTCTCCAACTGCATGTCCACTTGATAAGGAGCGAGTCCGTGGCTGGTGCGCTCTTGATTCACGAGCTGAACCATTTCTTTTTCCTCAGCCGTCAAACCAGCGGGTAGAGGAACTTGCGTGCCAGCACCAGGGTTTTGCGGTTGCTCAGGCTTGCTTGGTGTTACGGGAGTCGTTGGATTTGTTGGAGTAGTTGGCTTCGTATCTTGCCCGGGCTGCACTGGATTGTTCTTGTATTGCGTTTGAATGGCTGTATAAGTTTTGGCATCTGCTTCACCAGTCAACGGTTGTTTATTGCGCGACTGGAATAGCATGACGGCAAAGCGCGTAGATTCATCGTAATAACCGGAGGCAGTTACTTTGTATCCGAGGCCAGCGAGCATCTTTTGCAATTCCTTCACGTTTTCACCGCTAGCACCCAATTTCAGCGTAACGTAATCGTTGGATTCAGCAGGCTTGCCAGGCTTGGACGGTGTGCTCGGCTGTGTCGGTTGCTCTTGATTGCGTGCTTGGTACGCGCTCTTCAGTTTATCGTAAGTTGCTTTGTTTACAATTCCTGTTTGCTTGAGCTTGTATTTTTTCTGGAACGCTTTGACGTTATAAACTGTGTAGCTGTTGTATGTCTTGTCCACTACCAGCTTGTAGTCGTAATGGAGTGCATCGAGCATTTTTTCCACTTCAAGCACACGCGAGCTTTTCATTCCTTTTTTCAAAGAAGTAAAGCTAGTTTTCGCAAATGCAGGTTGTCCGATCATGGTTACGAGGACGGACAGGGAAAGGATCGTTGCCATTTTCTTCATGTTGCGATTCATCTCATCACGCCTTTCTCTGGTTTGTCGCACCACAATGGTACTAAATGTGGAACAAATGAGAAAAGCACAAAATATTGGAAAGAGGTGGAGGTGGAATGTTTGACCTCTCATGGATTGACCTAATCATTCTCGTGCTGGCAAGCTTTCGTCTCACGCATTTGATTGTTTTTGATGAGATTACGTCTTTTCTGCGAAACCCATTTTACCAGGTGTTATATGTACCTGATGAGTCGGGGCAAATGGTTCGGGACTTTCAATTTAAAGGTGGTAGGGTGCGCCAATGGATAGGCAGACTGTTGAGCTGCCATTGGTGTGTGGGAATATGGGTAGGCGCTTTGATCGTTGGGTTGTATATGTATGTGCCAGCCGCCTATCCGTTGCTGCTCCTGCTTGCCATAGCCGGAGCGGCGGCTGTCATTGAAACGAAGCTATATACGAGTTGAATGGTTAACTCCTTGAAAAAGTTCTGTACACGATCACTTCGTCATACGAAAGAGGAATAATTTCTTCGGCCATGTATCCCCCCACGATTCTTTGCTGGACTTGCGGAGTGCTCGGTACACCGACACTGGAAGAAGCGATGTCCACACGAAGTGTTGTGGCATTCGGATCGAGTGGAATTTCGAGGGCAAAGGTGGGTTTATCAACGGTGTAACTTTTTACGTTGACGCCATTCACGAGCGCAGTCAAAACTATGGGCTTCGGCAATTTTGCAGGGGAGCCAGGGACTTTGCCCTTCAGTAACAACATTTGAGCCGGTGCTGATGGATCTGATTCTACAATCGCACGCAGGACTGGAGGCGCCCACAAGTCCATCCCCCGATTCATGCTTGTAATTCTGGTTGTATTGGATGGAAAGGACTTATAGATCCTCAAGAGGTCGAGTACACCCATGCCTTTGTAGTGTGGAACGTACGATATCCAATGGCTGGGGATAGACGAATAATTTTTCGCAAGTGATCGTAATACTTCAGGTACGCCGACAGAATGCCATTGTGTAGCTGATTTGCAGGTCGTGTGGATTCGGGCGTTTCCTAAGTAGTGAGGCACATAACCGATGGGATAAAATTTGGCGATGCGCATCCACAGGTCGTAATCCATGCAAAATTGCAGCTTTTCATCTACGCCCCCCATATGCCTGAAAACGTGGGTCCTGATGAAAGCGGAAGGCTGGCAAATCACGCAGCTCTGATACAACTTCTTGGAATCAGCCTGTTCTGACGGATAGGTGGAAGATACTTGACCGTACTCGTTCATCACTTGGCAATTGCCGTGAAGCATTCCCCAGCTCGGGTTGTTCGCAAAAGCGTGAACAGCCAGCATGATGGCGCCGGGTACATAGGTGTCGTCTGAATTCAGCCAGCCAATGATTTCCCCTCTTGCCATTGCCAGACCTTTGTTAAGCGCGTGAGACTGTCCGCGATCCGGTTCGGAAATATAACGGAAGCGCGGATCTTTTTGTGCATATTCTTGCAGGATGGAGAGCGTATCGTCAGTCGAGCCTCCATCTACCACGATATGCTCAAGGTTTGCATAATCCTGGGTCAATATGCTATTTATCGTCTCACGAATAAACCGGCCTTGGTTGTAAGAGGGGGTAATGATACTCACTAATGGTTGCTGTGAGTGGGACACGAGATTCACTCCCATCTTTCCATCATAAAAAATGCATGCACTACCTTCAGACTATGAAAAAATGGAAAATCGGGTACACAAGCATCGTCGATCTTGTGCACCCGATTTCAAATTCTCCGGATATTACAGGTAGTCCGGAATGATCCCTGGATTGCGGAATATACGGAGCAACTCCGCGTGACAGTTATGGTCGATTGCGCTACCAGGAATGGCTCTTGCCACGAGGCTGATGCGACCTGCATCGTAATTGTTGATTTTGCCGGAGGGGATGGTCCGAACGGATTCAGGAAGAACTTCAAACAACGTGCCTTTCAGCATCTCCTCAATGCAAAGCACGGATGGCAACCACCAAGTCGTATCGTCCTTATAAATCCGGTTCATTTGTCCAGGAGCTCCGTTGTAGACCATGATGGATTGATTCGTATCCAAAATACAGGCAGTTTCCAACAAGAGGTGCCCGCCGGGTTTAATCACGCTTCGGCATTGCGACAATGTCCACATTGGATCGCGCAGATGATAGAGCAGACCAAGATGCTGGACGATATCAAATTGATTGTGCCGAATTTGATGGGGGAATGGCAGTGGTTCTGTAAAATCGTCCATCAGCAATACCTGTAGCCCCTCCCAAAGTTTATAAGGGCTGGTATTGTACAACGGCAAAACTTTGCTTTGCAGGATGTTCTTGCAAAACTCAAAATTCAAATAGAGTGGCTGCATACAGTCCGTAGCCACGACAAGACTTGCCCCTCTCTGCTCCGCTTCAAAAGCCCACATCCCGTCAAAACTAGCGAGATCAAGGACGCGTTTCCCCGAATATTGGATGTATTCTCGGGATTGTCTCGTCATATTCCATATACCTTCCAGAAGCGAAATCCCGGGTGTGACAATCCCGGGTCGCAGTGCGATTTTATGGTACCATCGTCGTTTGTTGATCTCATCGAGGATTTCCTGATCTGTCCAAAATCTTCCCATCGACATGTCCCCCTTCATTGCAGAGTGCTTGCCCTATACGATATGTTCGGACCATGCTGGGGGAAATGATATAAATGCATTAATTTCGTCCTATTCATGTCTAAAGTTGCTTGGTTACAAGCAGGTTTTCGGAAAAAAGGCATATGCCCGTTTCTCGTTGTCCGTCACCTACATAAAGTATGGGGAGAAAAAGGAGGTGGAAAGAGTATGCCCTTGCCCATCGTGATCATCCATCGCGGGGACGATGATTATCTCACATACAGCTTGCAGCAAGCGAAAAGAAGCAACCCCCATTCGCCCGTCTATCTGATAGGGAATGGAGGGAATAGGAGGCATGCTACGAACGGCATCCTTTACGAGATGATAGACGATTACATGCATGCTGCAGCCGACATGACGAGAGTTTATAAACATATTCATTTCATGCCCTATGAGTACAATTTGTTTTGTTTTCAGAGATGGTTTATTTTGTTGGCGTTTATGGAAAGGCATCAGATTCCGAAATGCTGTTATATCGATACGGATGTCTTGCTGTTTACCGATGTGAACCATCCGCGCTTTGGCAACTTTACGATGGAATTCGTATGGACAAATTTCGTAGATAGGCAGAAGTTGGAACTATATTGCGAGTTCATGAAATCTCATTTTGCCAATCCGATTGCATTCGCGCAAGTCGTTCAATACACCATGCAAAGAAAGGAACATGTACGATTCAATCAGCCTCTCATTACGGATATGGTGCTGGCCTTGCTATTTCTTGAGCGGTTCAAGGATTACCAAATCACGAATGGCTTGTTTCATGATGGCATAATTGATGGGAATATTCAGCAGGCTACATCAATGGAAAATTTGTACGGCTATAAGAAAGTGTACTCGATAAATGGTGTCTTGTGCTGCAAGGATAAGGCAACGGGGCGATATCTGCCGTTGTTTTCTCTTCATTTTCAAGGATACACGAAGCACTTTATGAGGTTTTTCATGGCTCCCTATCTTCCACAAGCAGGTTCTTACATTTTCGATTATATCTCCAATCGATGGATTCAGTTTTTATAGGCTTCTATCATCCCTCGTGTTATTTGACCATTTTCATTGGATCATAGAGCATCGACTGCGACAAACGCATAAGATGGTGCATACAACCACGATAAACGGATAGAGGTGGCCTGGGTGAAACTGATATTGCTATCGGGTGGTTCAGGGAAAAGGCTGTGGCCGCTCTCCAATGATGTCAGGTCCAAACAGTTCTTGAAGTTGATAGGCAATGCACATGCCCAACCAGAGGCGATGGTTCAACGAGTGTGGAGACAACTGGCCTCCCGCAATTGGTCGGAGCCTGTTTATATTTCAACAGGCCGCTCGCATGTTGATTTGCTTCAAAGCCAACTAGGTGAAGGCGTTCCTTTGATCGTGGAGCCGGAAAAAAGGGATACCTTCCCTGCCATTGCTTTAGCGGTGACCTATTTGTACTCTGCTTTGACAATGGACCCGAATGAAGTCATCACCATCATGCCTGTAGATCCATTCGTTGAGGACCGCTTCATGGACAGGATCAAGGAGTTGGAGAACGTCATCCTCAAATCAGGCGCGAATCTCGCATTAATCGGAGTGAAACCAACGTATCCATCTACCAAATACGGCTACATTGTCCCCCAGTTAGAAGCAGAATCGAATGAGAGTAAAAGGCCACATGCCTATCAAAAAGTAAAAAGCTTCAAAGAAAAGCCGTCCCTTGAGCAAGCGCAGGATTTAGTAGAAAAGAAAGCCCTGTGGAATTGTGGAATTTTTGCTTTTCGATTGGGTTATCTGATTCGCGAATTGGAGCAAAAAGGATTGCCTACTGAATATAACCGCATGCTTGAGCAATATAGCCAAATGCCTGCTATCAGCTTTGATTATGAGATCGTAGAAAAGGCAGAGAAAGTAGTCGTTCTCCCGTATGACGGAGCCTGGAAGGACTTAGGGACGTGGAATACGCTCACGGAAGAAATGAGCGCGAATGCAATCGGTAAGGTTTTGCTAGATGAGAATTGCACCAATACGCACGTTATCAACGAATTGGACATACCTATTGTGTCCATCGGTCTATCGGATATGATCGTGGCGGCAAGCCCGGATGGCATCCTCGTTTCTTCCAAGGAACAAAGCCATATGGTCAAAAATTTGGCTTTGGATTGGACAAAGCGCCCAATGTATGAAGAGCGGCGCTGGGGATGGTATCAGGTTATGCATTTTCAGAAGAATGAAGACGATTTGGAGGTATTAACGAAAAGAATCCATGTATACGCCGGGAAAAATTTGAGCTATCAGTACCACCACCACCGTAGTGAAGTATGGATCATCGTAGAGGGCTGCGGCGAGTTCATTTTAGATGATCTGCTGAGAGAGGTTGGACCAGGTGACGTTTTGCAAATCCCGGTCGGAGCCAAACATGCAATCAAAGCTACGACCGAGCTGGAATTCATCGAGGTACAGATGGGCAGTCAGCTGGTAGAAGAAGATATCGTTCGACTTGGGATGGCGTGGTCAGCGATTCTGGAGCAGATAAGGAAGCACGGTGATCGCAATGATTGATCCTGCGTTCTGGCGAGACAAAAAAGTGTTGATCACAGGTCATACAGGCTTCAAAGGCGCATGGCTGTGCTTATGGCTGCATGACTTGGGGGCGAAGGTAACAGGGTATGCGCTTTCGCCTCCAACAAACCCGAGTATTTTTGAGTGTGCCCAAATCAGCTCATTGGTTGATTCCATCATTGATGATGTCAGATCAAAGGAAAGTGTTCAAAAAGCGATCAACCAAGCAGAACCAGATATCATCTTTCACATGGCTGCTCAGCCGTTGGTGCGCCTGTCGTATCAATATCCGGCGGAAACCTACGAAATCAACGTCATGGGTACGGTGAATGTACTCGAAGCGGCGAGATTGGCTGTTCAGAATGGAATGAAAATCAAAGCGATCATTAATGTTACGACGGATAAGGTTTACGAAAATCGGGAGTGGGTGTGGGGATACCGTGAGCAGGATGTGTTGGGTGGCTATGACCCGTATTCCAACAGCAAGGCATGCTCGGAGCAAGTGACTGCCTCCTATCGCAATGCTTTCTTTCACCCCGACCAGTATGACCAGCATGGCGTAGCCGTTGCTTCAGCGCGAGCAGGCAATGTAATCGGCGGCGGTGATTGGGCTCTTGATCGCTTGATACCGGATTGCCTTCGTGCCTTGATAAAGGGAGAGACAATCACTATCCGAAATCCAAAAGCAATCCGGCCGTGGCAGCATGTCCTGGAGCCCTTGAAGGGGTACTTGATGCTCGCTGAAAAAATGTGGGCGAATGGCAAGGATTACTCTCAGAGCTGGAATTTTGGTCCGAATGAGGAAGATGCCAGATCGGTAGAGTGGATCGTCCATCAATTGTGTGAGCGATGGGGGGCTGGTGCCTGCTTTGAAGCAGAGCGAACCGATCCACAATGGCACGAAGCCCAATATTTAAAGCTGGACTGTTCCAAAGCCAAAAGCGTAATCGGTTGGAAGCCCAACTGGTCGCTCGAACAGACCTTGGACAGTATCATTTCTTGGCAGAAGGCTTATCAACAAAAGCAAGACGTAAGAGAAATTTGTTTGGCCCAAATCGCAGCGTATACAAATAAGGCCCAATGAACAACAGAGGAAGGAGGGCAGCCAATGAAAGTCGTCATCCTGGCAGGAGGGTATGGTACGCGCATTGGAGAAGAAACCCATCTTCGTCCGAAGCCGCTCATTGAGATCGGTGATTGGCCCATCATTTGTCATATCATGTCCATTTATTCCAAGTACGGTTTCCATGATTTCATCATCTGTCTCGGGTACAAAGGCTATATGATCAAGGAGTACTTTGCGCACTACTTCCTCCATCATTCTGATGTGACGTTTGATTTTCGTAATGACAATCAGGTCACTTTTCACAACCACAATGCTGCTCCGTGGCGAGTCACATTGATTGATACGGGGAAAGACACAGGGACAGGTGGAAGGGTGAAGCGCATTCAGAAGTATGTGGGAGAAGAAACATTCATGCTGACGTATGGAGATGGCTTATCCGACATCGATATTGAACAGTTGGTAAATTTTCATCGTACGCATAAAAAACTCGCAACGATCACCACGACTCAACCGCCAGGCAGATTCGGAGCATTGGATATTGCGGAAGGGAATACCGTAACAGGATTCCAGGAGAAGCCAAAGGGGGACGGCGGGTGGATCAATGCTGGTTTTTTTGTCATGGAGCCGGGTGTATTTGATTATATTGCGGGTGATGAGACGGTCTTGGAAAAAGAGCCGTTGGAGGGATTGACCAAGGCGAATCAACTGATGGCCTTCAAACATACCGGTTTTTGGCAGCCAATGGATACGCTTCGAGATAAAAACTACTTGGAAAAACTGTGGAAATCCGGAAAGGCAGCATGGGCAACCAGCCGAATATAAGGAGGAAGCAGGAGTGGGCGGATTAAACGAGAACAGTGAAGAAGTTTTTTCTCCGATCGGATACGGGGACATAACGATCGATTGTGGAGCGAATTATGGGGTTATTTCACAAAAAATGGCGGATAAAGGCGCCCTCGTCTTTGCTTTTGAACCGAATCCATACGTATTTGAGGAATTGAAAAAAAGGGTTGGTTCCTATCCCAATGTCGTATGTATAAACAAAGCGGTATGGCATAAAAACGACAAGCTGCGCTTGCATTTGCATGATCTTTACCATACCGATCCGGCAGGGTCTGCGTATGCCTCTTCTCTTTTGACGAATCATCCTGTTACGAATCCCGATAAGTATGTAGAGGTTGAGGTAATCGATTTGACACAGTTCATCCAGATGCTCAATCGGCCGATCAAATTAATCAAAATAGATATCGAGGGAGCAGAATTTGAACTGTTGGAAAAAATCGTAGAACAAAATTTACACCTGCAAGTAGAAAAAATCGTTGTAGAAAATCATGAATGGCTGATCGAAGGCTTGAAAGCGAAAGCCGATCACTTTCGGAGGGTCATGCAAGAAAAACAAATTCACAACATCGACTTGAACTGGATATAAGAAGAGTGCATAGCAGGTGAAGGGGAGAGATCCCAAATGAAGATACTTGTGACCGGCGCGACAGGCTTTCTCGGAAGCCAGCTCGTAAAAGCGCTGCTATTGGACGGACATACCCTCATCCTTTTAAAAAGGAGCACTTCCGATTGCTCGCGTATCCAGGACATACTGCCTGATTTGATTACGTATGATACAGATCGCGGTCAATGGGAAGCTCCTTTTTTCAAGCAGGGGAAAATCGATGCGATCATCCATACGGCAACCTGTTATGGACGCAACAACGAGAGCAATGCCACAATGGTAGATGCCAATGTGACCTTTCCGCTTAAACTGCTGGATATGGCTATGCGCATTGGTACCCCTGTTTTTCTAAATACAGATACGTTTTCCAGTGCGCCCACCCGATTATCCAATCATCTACAACCATATAATTTGACGAAGCGTCAATTTCGAGAATGGGGAAAATGCTTAGCAGATACATCTTCCTTGCAATTCATCAACGTCCGGCTGGAGCATGTGTATGGTCCTTATGACAATACGAATAAGTTTGTCCCTTCTGTCATCAAAAGCTGTCTCGAAAATCAACCAGAACTAAGGCTAACAGAAGGAAAGCAAGCCAGGGACTTTATTTATGTGGAGGATGTCGTTTCTGCCTACCGCGTGCTTTTGGCCCATGCTGCCCGTCTACCCGCAGGCTTTACGGAATACCAGGTAGGGACAGGTACTGCTACCTCGATCCGGGAGTTTGTAGAACTGGTTCATCAGATGACGCATTCTAGGACAGTCCTGAAGTTCGGATCGATTACGTATTCAGATAGGGAAATCATGCATTCACAAGCAGATACCCGATCGCTGCAAGCACTAGGGTGGAAACATCGAGTGAAGCTGGAGGATGGATTGAGAAAGGTAATGGCCACTTTCAAATAGCAACGCAACAAAAAACATGGCGAGCCAACAGCCATGTTTTTATTATGTGCGCTTAATCGAGGAAAGTCTTGTTTGTGCAGAAAAGATCAGCGTGGAAAGGTTTCATTTCGTCTAATAAATGGTTGTAGTTCTTCACTTTTACCACCGTATTGTCCCGCTTGAAAATATAAATATGGGTAAACAATTTCTCCAGCAGTGTGTATAGCACGAGTGGATGTCTGCCGAAGTTTTCCCTGATGCTTTCTGGGTTGAATTCAATGATTACATCCGGGTCCCACTGCTTAAGCGTTCGCATGGCACTTTCCAAGACGACGACCTCCGAGCCTTCCACGTCAATTTTAATGAGGTCGATGCGCGAGATCATATTTTGCTCTACCCAGTCATCCAGCCTGACACATGATATGAATTGCGTGGATTTCCCCACGTCTTCTGGCTCATGCGGGATATAAGACCATCCGCCTCCACGTGGATCGTCATTAAAATGAATGTTCCCGTTGCGGTCCGCTATTCCGAGCTGAAGTGGCTCGACATTGGTGATGTGATTCTCGGCCAGGTTCCGCAGGAGATAAGGATAATTGGCATCGGAGGGTTCGAATGCGTACACCCTGCCTAGAGGTGCGAGATAGCTCAGGGCGAGCGAGATCGGACCGATGTTTGCTCCGATGTCTAGGCAAACATGGTCAGGTTGTACGATTTTTTTCAGAGGAAGGATAACGTAGTCTTCATAATATCCTTTGTAATACTCCATAAAGTACAGGACGCTTTGATCGGAGTCGTCCCCATAGACGGTAAAGGTTCGATTGTCAAACGGCAGGTGAAAGTCAACTTTCTTCATCGAATTTGTTGCTCCTTCAAGTGGATTGTAGATCATGATGATGTCATTTCCTACGACAAATAGGAGGTCAGGACGAAGAGAATGAACGAATTCTCGTAGTTCCTGGATAGTGGGATAATCTTTCAACAATGGATTGGGACCAATAAAGCAGCGAGCATCATCAATCAAAATGACGTGATTTTGAACAGAATGCTGCAGAATGGCAGCTAACTCATGCAAGATAGGGGTGTCCAGGTCTCCCTTGGCTGCCTCCGTTGAGCGCGGGATGTAATGACCGTCCAGCCAAAACAGGCAGGGTGTTGTAACAGAGTGCATCAGGTTGGTCAATACTTCTCCACTGTCACCGTGGAGGATATGGATGTGGCTGTCACCTGAGAATCTCTCTTTTGCCGCTATAAACAATGCTTCATCCAGCTCAATGGAAACGAGCAGGTCGAAATGGTTTTTCATCGCTTCCAACATGTCGCCCTTAAACGTGCCTGTCTCGATCAAGGTGCGGATGCCCATCGTTTTCGCTATATGCTTGATCTTCGACTTTTTCAAATCGTTTGTCGGTGCTTCCAACAGCCAAAAATCCCAAGTTTCTTGTTCTGTTAACGGAAACGGGATTCGGCGCTCCTTCCTCCACGTCTCCCGAATTTGCTGCATGCGAGACATACAAAGATGACCTCCTTTCAATGACATTAGCGTGCGACGGAAGAAAAGACAGCCAATGTTTCGCGTGCGCATTTCTCCCACGAAAAATGCTTGGCTTGATGGATGCCTTTGGCAACCAGGTCTGCTCTTGCCTCAGGTGTCAAATAAAGATGGGCGAGCTTCACCGCGATATCATCGGAAATATTCGGATCGAAGGTGAGAGCAGCGTCACCCACCACCTCAGGAATGCTCCCTGCATTGGAGCATACGATGGGAATGTTGGACTTCATGGCCTCTACCAGCGGAATGCCAAAGCCTTCGAAGAGGGAAGGGAAGCAAAGGAACTGAGCATTCCGATACAAGTAAGGCATCTCTTCCTGCGGTACGTAATGGAGCCATTTGACTTGGTCCCACAGCTGGTTATTTGTGATGTAATTCATGACGTTTTGATGGGCCTCTTGAGCAAAACCGGTGAAAACCATGGGAATTCGTATTTGGTGTTTATCCCGCAAAGTGACAAGTGCTTTGAATACATTCAGGTGATTTTTGTGGTGCCATGTATTCGCAGGGAAAAAGCCGTATTCGCTGGGCAACTTATACTTTTGTATGACCTGTTGGTTGAGTGCCTCATTATGCGGCAAGGAAAATTCCCGCGAGGCATCCAGGTGGATTGCGTGTACTTTATGCGGAGGAAGCCCGAATTTTTGGAGGATCGTTTGCTTGGAAAACTCCGACAGCGTCAGCACGGCACTGCAACGCTCTGCAGACGATTTGTAGTTGTCCAGTCGCCAGCGTAAGGAATGAGCATCGAAAAACTCCGGGTAATACTCGTGCTGGATATCTGGAATGTTGATCACAGAAGGGATTGTGACATCGGTTGGATTTAAGACGAGCAGCGGACAAAACCACAAATTCAACTGTAGGGAGTTAATCCAGTAATGAAGCATTGCGTGTGCATTACCATGGTCGGGGACCATGAATTTGCGAACATTTTTTTGCGCCTCGAAGGTATGGAAGTTGTGTGAGGATAAAAAAAGAAACCACTGATGACCGTCCCCAGCATTCATCGAGTAGGCCAGCAAGTTCCTGACATACTGTTCCATCCCGCCGATTTTGCCAGGAATCACTGACATCAGGTTTATTCCGACTCTCATGTTGGGATCCTCCCTTGCACGTGAGGATGTGCCATGTACCATGCGATCGTTTTCTCCAATCCAGCGAGTAAAGACGTTTGAGCCACGAAGCCGAACCGTTCTTTTGCTTTGGTTATATCTAAAAGGCGGCGCGGTTGTCCGTCTGGCTTGGTATTATCCCATTCGATCTCTCCCTGGAAGCCGCTTAGCTGTTTAATTGTTTCTGCTAAGCTTTTGATGGAGATTTCATGACCAGAACCGATATTGACCGGTTCAGATTGATCATAGCTCACAGTTGCAGCGATAATCGCCTGTGCAGCATCTTCGACATATATGAACTCGCGTGTGACGCTGCCTGTTCCCCAGAGAACGATCTTCTTCTCGTCATTGCGAATTGCATCCACACATTTTCGAATGATGGCAGGGATGACGTGTGAGGTTTCCAAATCAAAATTGTCGCCCGGGCCGTACAAATTGACAGGAAGCAAATAAATGGAATTGAACCCGTATTGCTCGCGATAGGCTTGCGATTGCACCAGCATCATTTTCTTGGCTAAGCCATACGGAGCATTGGTTTCTTCAGGATAGCCATTCCATATATCTTCTTCCTTAAACGGTACGGGCGCATGTTTGGGATAGGAGCAAATGGTTCCGATGGCTACGAATTTTTCAATACCGAATAAGCGGGATTGCTCCATGAGCTGAGTCCCCATGATCAAATTATCGTAAAAATATTTACCGGGATTTTTTTGATTCGCGCCAATTCCGCCGACCACGGCAGCCAAGTGAAGAATGATATCGGGACGGAAATCTTGCAACATCCTATTCACATCATGTTCTTTGCGAAGATCGTATTCATGGCTTCTAGGGATGAAGATGTCCGTACAGTCCAGCTTGCGCAATTGATGAACGACGTGGCTTCCTAGAAATCCTGATCCACCAGTCACCACAATCCGTTTTTTCGCCAGATTCAATTCGTGTCAACCTGCCTTTCTCGTCCGCATTCAAATTCGAGGCGAAGGGACTCTGCGATTTACCCAATTTTCGATATGGGCCTTGCCTTTGGTAAATTCCTGATAAAATTGGTACTCCTCATAGGAAAGCGGGAGGACTTCTTCCAAATGGTAGCTGACAGATCGTTTGACTTCAGGATTGTTGGGGTGGCTCTGAAGGATCTGTTGGCTGCAAAAAATACTCACTTCACATCGCTGTCCCTCGGAGGCAATGGGAATCGCGACTTGAAAACGCTCCTGGGTAACTTGGAATTTGTGTACGAGTTTCCCATTCCTCATGACATGAAAATGCAGGAGAGGGGCGGTATTTTGGTTGCTTCCTTTGAAAAGCAAAGCGTGCATCGGTCCATGGCTGGCTTCGATGGTCATTCTCAGGTTTTGGGGAGCCCATGCGTCCGGGTAGCGGTTGGATGCAATGATTTGGGGAGAGGGTCCGAATGCATGATACGCTTTCAGCTTGTTTAGAAACCAAAATGCTCCTTGCTTGTAATGCTTCTGCGTGTAGTGATAGAGCCATTCATTCGAGATGGTGCCATGATGCTTCACGCTTGTTTTCAAAATTTCGGAAAATCCTGGCTCCAATTCATAGACAAACGTTTTGCATGCGTCATATAAGCGTGAGTTAGCCAAGAATTCCGGTATCGTCCCAATCGGATAATGCAGGGAAATCCGGTTCCACAAATCGTAATCCATGCACCAGTCGTGTTCTTCATTTACACCACCAACTGCTTCAAAGGCATGCTTGCGCAGGAAAGCAGCGGGTTGGCAAATGAGGTTGAAATTAAACAATTTTTTTCTGTCAAACTCTACCCAAATGTACGGATACTTAACTTTGTCGTTCTCATCAATGTGGAGCCCTTTTCCGTAAACAACGCCCCAATTGGGATTTTGCTGCAAGGCAGTCACTGCTTTTCGAATGGCACCGGGAAAATACGTATCATCCGAATTGAGCCAACCGATAATCTCGCCTCGTGCCATTTGTAATCCTTTATTGACGGCATGGGATTGGCCGCGATCTGGCTCGGAAACGAAGCGGAAGCGGTCCCCAAGATGGCTGTATTGCTGCAAAATATTCTGCGTACCGTCAGTTGAAGCGCCATCGACCACAATATGCTCAATATGGGGATAGTCCTGTGTTAGTACACTATCGATCGTTCGTTTGATAAATTTTGCCTGATTGTACGAAGGGGTGATGACACTTACGAGAGGAAGGGATTGCATGGACATAAGAAGTTCCCTCCTGATTTTTTCTACTCATCCACTCGACGTTTTTAAGAGCTGTTAGGCTTGCGTAGCACAGAGCGCCAGTAATTCAATACATCTTCCATCGTTTTCTGGAACGAGATCTCGGGCTCCCATCCCGTCTTTTCTCGAAACAAAGAAGAGTCTCCCAATACAATGTCTACATCAGAGGGGCGCAACCGATTGGTGTCTACATGTATTTCTACCTGCACATCAGTTAGAGCGAGCAGCGTCTTCAACATGTCCTCGATGGTATAGCGAGTACCTGCGGATATATTGTAGACATCACCTGGCTCACCTCGCGTAATCGCCAACCAATACGCCTTGACAATATCCCGTACATCCGTGAAGTCGCGAATGGCCCCAAGATTGCCGACATGTACTTTTGGCTCTTGCAGGCCAAGCTCAATCTGGGCAATTTGTTTGGCAAAATTAGAGGTTACATAGCTTTCGCCTCTTCTCGGACCTGTATGGTGAAAGGTACGTGTACGGATGATCGCCAGACCGTAACTGTGGTGATATTGATACCCGAGGTAATCCTGGGCAATTTTACTGACCGCGTACGGATTGAGAGGACGGAGGGGATTGGTCTCCTTAATAGGGATTTCCTCCGGATAAACCAAACCGTATTCCTCACTGGAGCAAGCAATTTGAATTTTGCAAGCAACAGCATGGTTGCGTACCGCCTCGAACAAATTTAACTGTGGGACAATATTGTTTACCATCGTATCTGCAGGAGACGACACCGAGGTGGGGACAAAGCTTTGAGCAGCCAGATGAAAAATGAGATCGGGCTTTATTCTCTGGATGAGTTCATTTACAGATTGGGGATCTCTTAATTCACAGTTTTCCATATGCACGCGGTCCATCAGATGCCCCAGCTGCTCTTTTTTGGTAAGGGACCGGAATGTGCCGTAAACATCTACATCTCCCCGCGACAGTAGATACTCAGCCAAGTGACTGCCGGCAAATCCCGTTACTCCGGTAATCAATGCCTTCATGAGTCGAATCCCCCCTGTCTATGATGCTCATAGCGAAGGATGAACAGCTTAACATATTATGAATATGGAAAAACGTGAAAAAATGGCACGGCGCACAGCTCGTTTCCAGAGGGAATTTTATTGGGTTCAGGGTTCGGCTGGCACCCATTTGCAGGTTGGATAGTCGAAATACATGAAATCATCTGTGTTCGGGATGTCCTGTGAGCGAAAGTAGGGGATATATGCTTTTGCATGTCCTTGAAAATGTAAGGAATGAGCGCTAAGGTAGTCAGTCGTCCCGGTTATTTTGCAATAGAGTGCGCCATTCTTTTGATAAATCTGCTTCTTCCCATCTTGGCTGTCAGCCTGCGGGCAGGATGGGGCAAAAGGACAGTTGAGATTATGATCAAAAAAGCCGTTGGCGACTATGCCATACGTAGCTTTACGGCGAAGCGCGTAATTGTGAAACAGAATAAACAATACCATGTCAGAAATGGGGGCATCTCCGATTTCTTTTGCGAATTGAAGCAGAGTCTGATAGTGAAGAGGGTCGCGAAAAAATTTGGTCGCGTAATCGCAAAATTGATTGAGTTTTTCCAGGTCGCATACGGTCGTCCAGGTGTACTCAAATGTAAAGTCATCGAAATCCTCATTGTCTCGGATGTTGATATCAGTGTATAGCATTACGTCCGAGTCCAGGTAACAACAACGTTCTATCCCTTGACTCCTCATAAAATCGCGTAAAATAAACCAGCGTTGGAAACAAAACAGATTGTATTCGTAGGTGTTGGAAGTGGAGTGCTTGTAAACATTAGAGAAAGCTTGGGCGCTTTGGTAGAAATGACTCAACAGGAAGTGCTCTGTATTTTCTGTAGAAAGATACTTGTTTTCTGGGCTTCCGATAAGAATGACACGAGAAGAGGGGTTGCTGTATTTCGCCTGTTGCATGCATAATCCTACATGATCTTCAGCTGTTCTGTGAATAAACACGATGGGCAAGCTCACAATTATACATCTCCTCTGTCTGACAAAATGCCTGATAGGCTCCTATTGATAAACTTTATCCTAATATATTGTCCCGAGGAGGGCCTTGAAACGGCTGGCGCCTCTTACGTGGAACATTTTGTATGAGATGCGTGCAAATAGCCTGTTTTGCAGCCTGTTCATTGAATGACCAATCGTATCCGCAAAAAGATAAATAAGATACGTAAGACGGACGTTGTAAATGGAGGCATGGGGAGGATGAATGTGTTAAACCGATATGAAAAGCGAGTGTATTCCCAAAATGGAGAAGACGGCATCATTGAAGAAATATTTTCGCGAATCGGAACTACGAATCGCTATTGTGTAGAGTTTGGAGTGGGAGATGGCTCGGAATGCTTGATAAAAAATCTCGTCACGCAGCATGGATGGAGCGGATTGGCAATGGAAGGCGACCTGAACAGTTGCAATAAAATGTCTGCCGATTATGTTGCCTATCCCCAGCTCATCATCAAGAATGAGTTGATCACGAGAGAAAATATTGCCCAGTTATTCGCAGACAATGGTGTTCCCAAGGAATTTGATCTGCTCTCCATCGACATTGACGGCAATGATTACTGGGTATGGCAAGCTCTTTTTGCGTACAGCCCGCGACTCATTGTCATTGAATACAATGCGGCTTACCCTCCTCCACAAAAAATGGTGATTGCGTATCAGGCTGATTTTAAATGGGGTGGCACTAGCTACTTTGGTGCGAGCTTGAGTTCCTTGGCTATATTGGGAAGAAGATTGGGGTACGCATTGTTGGGAACAGATTCAAAGGGCGTCAACGCTTTTTTCCTGAGACGAGACCTGCTTCACCAATCGGGTTTCCCTGAATTAACACCAGAGCAGGCTTATCATGCTCCTCGGTACGGAGCAAACGAGGGGGGACATCCTCATCAGTCCGGTCCTTATTTGGAAATCTAGTCCTTACTAGAAACCGAGCATTTGCAAGACAGCTTGCTTCAAGGTGAAGAGCCTTTCTTGGCTATCCTGACTACTCGTTCCTTTCACGCCTAAATAGATTTTGATTTTGGGCTCCGTACCTGAGGGTCTGACACAAAACCACGAATGATCGTGGAAAAAGTATTTGATGGTATCTGATACAGGCAAGGTGAGCGGCGTGGTTGTACCTGTTTGACAATCTGTGCGGATTCGGTTGGCATAATCTTCGATGGCTATGACGGGGTGGGAGGCGATTTGGGAAAGGGGCTGATTGCGCAGGGAAGACATCGTTGCCGATATTTTTTGCATGCCATCTCCTCCTTTGCACGTGAAAGAAATCAGCTCTTCCGCATAATGACCGTAACGGTTGAATAAGTCACTCAGTGTGGCAGCGAGGCTTTTGTCCTGAGATTTGTAATACGCGCACATGTCAGCAAGCAACAAAGCTGTTTGTACGGCATCCTTATCACGGACAAAATCGCCGATTAAGTATCCGTAGCTTTCTTCGTAACCAAATTGGAAGACGTACGCTCCACTCTTTTCGTAGGCATCGATTTTTTCGCCAATATATTTGAAGCCTGTCAAAGTGTCTTCTGTTGATATGCCGAAGTCTGTCGCGATGGCCCTGCCCATTTCAGATGTGACGATCGTTTTCAATACGATGCCGTTTTTGGGGAGCTTCCCCTTTTTTTGTTTGGTTTCCAGCAGGTAATGAAGAAGCAAGGCTCCCAACTGATTCCCGGTCAGGACGCTGTAGTCTCCTGCCTGATTTTTGACGAGCACGCCGAGACGATCTCCATCAGGGTCCGTCCCCATGATCATGTCGGCATCGACTTGTTCGGCGTACGAAATCGCTAATCGAAAGGCCTCAGGCTCTTCGGGATTAGGCGAGTCTACCGTCGAAAAGTTAGGATCGGGGACAGCTTGCTCTGGAACGACACTTACTTGTGTATACCCGAACAATTTCAATCCACGCGTGATGGAGTCATGCGTCGTGCCGTGCAGGGGAGTAAAGACAATCTTCATTTGCTCCCGGATGGCAGGAGATAAGTCTGGATGGACGCGCAATTGCTTTACTTTTTCCAAATACGTATCTAAGAGAGAATCGTCAATATAGTGGAGCAGTCCATTTTTGCACAGCTCTTGCTCATCTGCTGGAGTGATTTCGAGTTCATTTCCGGCTGCAACGATATGGTCCATAAGTCGCTCGGCTGTGGCGAGCGTAATTTGTCCCCCGTCTGCGCCATAAATTTTGTAGCCATTATATTCGGGCGGGTTATGGCTTGCTGTAATGACAATGCCAGCACACGCGCAAAAGTGACGGACAGCAAAGGAAAGCAGAGGGGTAGGAGTCAGCTGATTGAATATACATGTAGTAATCCCGTACTGACCGAGAACTTTGGCAGTTTCCTTGGCAAACAACTGTGAGTGTTTCCGTGAATCATAGGCAATGACGACTTTTTTGACGGCCAGATCCGGATATGTTTCGCGCAAATAAAGAGCCAGCCCCGCGCTTGCTTTGCGAATCGTGTATAAGTTGATGCGGTTTATTCCCGGCTCCATGACCCCACGCATGCCTCCGGTTCCAAATGCAATCGGGGCAGAGAAGCAATCCGCAAGCTGCTTTTCATCAGCGTGCATGGCGGTCAACTGCTGACGAAGCTCTGAATCGAGGGATTCACACTCGTTCCAGCGTGTGTAGTGTGTGTACCAGTTTGCATTCATATAGAATTCACTCCCGCGTGTAGAGTACGACATCATTTACTAGGGTATTAACAGAATGGTAAGTGGTGAGTGGATGTGATGAAGACGGGAGGATGTGAGTCTAACATGAAGGTGGATTGGCTGATCGTCGGAGCTGGGTTTACAGGTGCTACACTCGCAGAGCGGATTGCCAATCAGCTTGATCAGAAAGTGTTGGTGGTAGAGGGGCGCAATCATATCGGAGGAAATGCTTATGATTGCTATGATGAGCAGGGGGTACTGATTCACAAATACGGTTCGCACACCTTTCATACGAATTCCAAGCTGGTTTGGGACTATTTGTCGCGTTTTACCCAGTGGCGGCCGTACTTCCATGAGGTGCGTGCCTATGTCGATGGCATAAAAATACCGCTGCCTTTCAATCTAAATGCATTGTCCGCATTGTTTTCCCCGCAATATGCACAGAAATTGGAGAGCTTGCTGATCCGTCAATATGGATTCGGGGCGAAGATTCCGATTCTGAAGCTTCGGGAAAGTACGCATGAAGAGCTTGGCTTTTTGGCTGAGTTCATTTATCAAAAAGTATTTCATCGGTATACCATCAAGCAATGGGATTTGAAGCCGGAGGAGCTGGATCCGTCTGTTTCCGCAAGGGTTCCTGTATATGTCAGCAGGGACAATCGGTTTTTTCAGGACACGTATCAGGGAATTCCGTTGCATGGCTTTACAGCAATGTTTCATCGTATGCTCGACCATCCGAATATTAAGGTGCTCCTCAATACGGACTATCAAGAAATCGCGGATGAAATTAGGTATAAACGTATGATTTACACAGGCCCGATCGATTCATTTTTTGGCAATAAGCATGGACAATTGCCTTATCGAAGCCTGCGCTTTCATTTTGAAACGCATCAAAAGGCATGGTACCAAGAAGTGGGGACGGTCAATTATCCCAATGAGTATGATTTCACCAGAATCCTCGAACAAAAGCACCTCACAGGTCAAGTCGTTCCTCACACAACCATATCTTTCGTATATCCACAGCCGTATTCACCTGGCAAAAACGAGCCATATTATCCAATTCCCCGCAAGGAAAACAGCCAACGGTACAGCCTCTATAAACAAGAAGCGGAGCAAATACGCGATCGGGTGCTTTTTGCGGGCAGGCTTGCGGACTATCAATACTACAACATGGATCAAGCAGTGGCGCGGGCATTGACCTTGTTTAAGCAGATTGTCGCAGAATAGTTAAGAAGGCTTCCTTTTTGGAATGAGCTTGCTCACATAGATCCAGCCCTCCGGTGTGTACACAAAAACAGGCTCGTATTCGTCTCCCCACAGTTTCAAGATTTTCGTTAGAATGTATTTTCTTGCTTTTGTCCATTGCGGCCAGTTTTTTATGTGGGAATTGTTGCTCTCGTGAATCAAATAATGATAGAGGTTCGCATCGACCCAGTGAATATTACCTGTTCCGATCAATTTTAATAACATGTACTTGTCATGAGAAAACCTTCCCTGCATTGGATCGTCACATTCAAATCCGCCGACATCACGAACCGCTTGTGTCCGATAAAAACGAGGCCAGACCATCGGAGCTTCCAGGTAATCATACTTATCTTCATAGATTGGAGGCCGCATGATTTCAGATAGTTCTCGCGTGTCACCCACTTCCCTCCAAAAAACGGTGTTGGAGAACACGACGTTCGTGGTTTCGGGTTGGCGCTCCATCTCATCCAACAAAATTTCTAAGGTTTTTCCGTCGAACCAGTCGTCCGAGTCAAGTGAGACAAAATAGGGCGTATTAATTCGTTCCAGAGCAGCAGCCATTGTTTTGCCGATCCCTGAATTTTCAGGGAGAAGTACGTAGTGAATGCGGGGATCACCGAGGTACTTTTCGACGATGGCCTGTGTGTGATCAGTAGAGGCGTCATCTACAATGAGGAGCTTCCAATCCTTGTGCGTTTGGTTCAACACACTTTCGATGGCTGCGGGGAGATACTTCGCCCGATTATAGGTTGGAATTACGACAGTAATGAGCGACATGGGGGTCGAAACACCTCTTTTGGTCATTTTGAAATATCTGCCGGCTGCCTACCTCCTTATTGAATTCTGACAACGGCTTGCTTTCATTAGTGTATTACGGACTTCTATTCTTGACTCTTACTCTGACAACTGAACGTATGAACATGATCCGGCATAAGCTTAAGAGATGCTTAAAGGGAACTTACCGGAATGAACATTACGGCACAGCCTGAAGAAGGGGAGTAGAAGCGGATGAAAACAGCTTTCCTCACAGGAATTACAGGTCAGGACGGCGCCTATCTGGCAAAATTTCTGCTGGAGAAGGGGTACCATGTGGTGGGACTGGTTCCACGCCGGAGCTCAGTGGACAGGTGGCGGCTGGAGTATTTGAACATCGCAGATCAGGTGGAGTACAAGGACGGCGATCTATTGGATGTGTCGTCGTTGACGCGTGCACTAAAGGCATGTAAACCAGCAGAAGTGTATCATTTAGGTGCACAGAGCTTTGTCGGTTCGTCATGGGAACAGCCTATTTTGACCGCGCAAGTAACAGGAATGGGTGTTCTGCATGTTCTGGAGGCGATTCGGGAAACAGACCCCTCCATCAAAATGTATCAGGCTTCGTCAAGTGAGCTGTACGGGCTAATCCAGGAGCCACAGCAATCGGAGCAAACGCCTTTTTACCCAAGGAGCCCATATGCAGTCTCCAAGCTGTTTGGCTACTGGATGACCAAAAACTATCGGGAAAGCTTTCAAATGTTTAGCACCAACGGCATTTTATTCAATCATGAATCACCTTTGCGTGGGCTGGAATTCGTTACGAGGAAAGTGACACATGCTGTCGCAAGAATTGCCGCGAACCAGCAAAAAGAACTGCGGCTGGGGAATATTCAGGCGAAGCGGGATTGGGGCTTTGCTGGAGATTTCGTAGAAGCGATGTGGCTGATGCTTCAGCAGGATAAGCCGGATGATTATGTCATAGCGACAGGAAAAACATCGACAGTGGAAGAGATGTGCAAAATCGCTTTCGATTATGTTGGGTTGAACTACCTGGATTACGTCGTGATCGACCCGGAATTGTATCGGCCAGCAGAAGTGGACATTTTGTTGGGCAATCCGGAAAAAGCGAAAAGAGAGCTCGACTGGACACCGAAAACGAAGTTGGAAGAGCTCATTCACATGATGGTCGAAGCGGATATGCAGCGGGTTGCCAAACAATAAGTGAAGCCTATTCAGGACACCCTATTTCCGATTGCGGGATAGAAAGGGGTGTTTTTCTTTTATTTGACCATGAAGGTAGCCTGATCATACAAAAGGACAACCTATTTATATTTATAGGGTGACTTATTTATCGTGTGGACTGTTATTTTTGTCCCACTACTCATGCGTAAAATAGCAGAAAATTCAATATTAACTGTCACATCAATGCGTTGGCACGCTAATTGCTTGAAGTAAAAAAGTACAATCATTCTACTATTCACACTCAAAGGAGACTTGCTATGAACGTCGTTGCCAACGTATACCGGGGAGAACAGGTAGAGAGCTCACATCTTGGTCATATCGCAGTCGTTGATTCGCAGGGGACATTGCTCTATTCGTACGGGGACCCGCATCGCCTCACATATGCACGCTCCAGTATGAAGCCGTTGCAGACGATTCCGGTAATCGAGACGGGGACGGCAGACCGGTATGGTTTTGAGCCAGCTGATCTCTCGCTCTGTTGCGCTTCTCACAGTGGAGAGCCACGCCATCGGACGCGGGCGCTCTCGATGCTTGCGCGAGCAGGTCAGCCAGAAGCAGCATTGCAATGCGGGACACATGTGCCACGGCATGAGGAGAGCTACAAACAGCTGATTCGGGAGGGCAAGCCGCTTACACCTGTATTCTCGAATTGCTCCGGCAAGCACTCCGGCATGATTGCCACGGCGACACATATGGGGGAGGACGTAACTACTTATCATTTGCCTACGCATCCGGTGCAACAACGGATTCTCGAAGTAGTCGAGGACATAACAGGCTACCCCAAAGACAAAATCAACCTCGGGACAGATGGCTGTGGGGTTCCCGTCCATCAATTGCCGCTCGCCCATTACGCGTGGGCATTCGCCAAGCTGGCGAGACCAGAGGTAATCGAGAATTCCGAGCGACGAAAAGCGGTTCAGCGAATTACGGATGCCATGACCGCTCATCCCGAAATGGTCGGAGGCGAGAATCGATATTGCACAGACCTCATGTCAGCCTTTGGCGGTCGTATCGTAGGGAAGGCAGGCGCTGAGTCCGTGTATTGCTTGGGGGATAGAGAAACAGGATTGGGCATTGCTATCAAAATCGAGGATGGAGGACCACGGGCGATCAACCCGGTCGTCAATGAAGTGCTTCGTCAACTGGGAATTGGCCTAGATGGTGCTTTGGATAGGCTCGCCGAATATACCAACCCGCCCATTACAAACATGAGTGGTAACGTTGTTGGACGGATCGAGACGTCCTTCCATCTAGCCAAGACAGATTTTTCTTTACGTGTATAAATGGCATTCCCAGCAGTGCCGTTTATTCATAAAGCAACAAAGGCTACATGTTGTTTAAAAAGAAAAGGGGGTCACATGCAATGAACATGCGAAAAGGATGGAAGCTGCTTAGTACCGCTGCACTTGTCACTGTCCTTGCCATTACAGGTTGTAGTCAGTCGGCAACGCCGACACAGCCAGGAGGGGGAGGTACAGCAGGTCAAGCGTCCTCAGATTCAGGTGGACAAGCCAATGCCGCTGCAAAACTCAAGCTCAACCTGAAGACCGAACCACCTTCGCTCGATCCGCCAAAGGGCTTTGACAGTACTTCCAACGAAGTGTTGAATGCCACAATGGAAGGCTTAGTTCGACTGGACAAGGATCACAAGCCGCAAGCAGCCATGGCTGAGAAATGGGCAGTGAGTGAGGATGGAAAAACGTACACCTTTACCCTACGCGATAGCAAATGGTCGAATGGTGAACCAGTCACAGCGCAGGATTTCGAGTTTGCGTTTAAGCGCATTGTCGATCCGAACAATGCATTCCCGTCTGCTTTTCTCGCCTATTACATCGATGGAGCAGAAGCGTTCAACAAAGGAACAGGAAATGCAGACGGCGTACAGGTAAAAGCCGTTGACGAGAAGACGTTTGAAGTAAAGCTGAAGGCACCAACAGGTTATTTCCTCCACATCCTGACGCAGCCGACCTTCTTCCCCGTGAATAAAAAAGTAGTGGAGAGCAATCCGAAATGGGCGGAAGGCGCCGCAAGCATCGTAACCAATGGACCATTCAAAATGGAAGACTGGGTTCATGACCAATCCGTGAAGCTGGTGAAAAACGACGGCTACTGGGATCGTGATTCAATCAAATATGCGGGAATCGAGTTTGTCATGGTCAACGATGAAAATACGCAATTCCAAATGTACAAAACAGGTCAGCTCGACATGATCCAGACCGTTCCCAATGATATGAAGAAACAGTTGATCGATTCCGGAGAAGCGAAGGTGGAGACAGAAGCGTCCATCTACTACTACCGGATGAACACCACCATGCCTCCATTCACGAACGCCAACATTCGGAAAGCATTTGCACTGGCCATCGATCGCAAAACCTTGATCGACAATGTTGTGCAAGGGAAACAAACACCTGCCATGGCTCATGTACCATTGGGCTTCCCGGAGCCAGACGGAGCGGATTTCCGCACAAAGGGCGGGGATTTCTTCAAGGATAACGATGTTGAGCAAGCAAAAGCATTGCTGAAAAAAGGGATGGAAGAAGAAGGCTGGACAACCCTCCCGCCTGTCACCATGACGTATAACACGAGTGATGCGCACAAGGCCATTGCGCAAGTTTTGCAGGAAATGTACAAGAAAAATCTCGGAGTAGATGTGAAGCTGGAAAACAAGGAGTGGAAAGTATTCTTGGCAGAACAGCGTGCCCGCACTCTTCAATTCTCCCGCTCGACGATCCCTGCCGACTACGGAGACCCGGTCAATTACCTGGAGCTGTTCGTGACTGACCATCCTGGAAACCGTATCAATTACAGCAACAAAGAGTATGACGCACTGGTCGAGAAGATTCGCAACACTGCTGACGAACCCGAGCGCTTCAAGCTCATGCATGACGCGGAGAAAATTTTCATGGATGAAATGCCACTCGTACCTATCTATTTCGGCACAAAAGTATTTATGGAGCAGCCAAATATTAAAGGCATTGTTCGCCATCCAGTCGGCACGATTGACTACAAATGGGTAGAAATCGGCAATAAGTAATAAGTAAAATAAGCGAAGACAAGAGCGAATATTCGAATCGTTCTTGTCTTCACTTTACATCTTGGAGCGGCTGATATGGACAAAAAATCGATTATATTTATTGCGAGAATGGATGAGTTTCTGCAGTCCGTCGTTAGTCAATATCATGAATTGGGAATCGGCGATGATATCCATGTCGAGGCGATGCGAGTCGACCAGCTTCCGTTACGCCCGATCACGCCTGGTGCTCTCGTTATTGTATCCACGAAAAGCATCGTCCCCCTTGTACAACCGTATGTGCCGAAAGAATCCAGCATCATCGTTGCCAAGCGAATGCTGCCATACCATAATTTGCGCGGCATGCTGGAAATCCCGAAAGGCGTGAAAGTGCTTCTCGTCAGTGACACCAAGGAAACTGCTGAAGAAAATGTGGAATTGCTGCGTGCGTCAGGGATGGATTTTGAACTATATCCTTATTATCCAGGTGCTGACTATCCGCCTGACATCGAGATTGCAGTAACGCCAGGGGAGGCAGAGCATGTCCCCCCGCACATTCGCAAAGTTGTCGATATCGGGTATCGGATCATCGATTTATCTACATGGCTTGCCATCTACTCTCATTTTAAAAACGGCAATTTTCAAAAGGTGACCGCACGCGCCATGCAATCGTTGGTCGATATTACCAAAGAGCTAAACAACGAGATTCAGCATGCGCATCTCTTGAGCAAATATTTGGAGGCCATCGTCAATCGAATCGAAGACGCAGTGATTGCCATGGACGAAAAAGAAAACATCCGTTTTGTCAATCAGAAAGCGATCGATACGTTGCAGATGGAAGGGAATGAAGTCGTCGGTGAGCGGGCGTCCAATTGCTTGCCTGCGAGTTTCTATCAGTTGATCCGGCAGTGTGAAGAGAATAAGGATGTTTTGGTAGATTGGGCGAACAAAACCTACTTTTTCCGCAAAATGCATATCGTCATGGAAGGAAGCTTTCTCGGGAGTCTGCTTTTGTTTCGTCAGGCGGCAGAAATTGAAAAGCTGGAGCATGATTATCGCATGCGTCTTTACAGCAAAGGATTGGTAGCCAAATACCAATTTGATGATTTTTATGGGGAGAGTACCCCTGTACAAAAAATCATTCAGATTGCCCGCAAAATCGCAAGAAGCAACTCCACCGTACTGTTGTTGGGAGAGACAGGGACAGGGAAGGAATTGCTCGCCCAGGCTATCCACAATGCTTCGCCACGCAGAAGAGAGCCGTTTGTTGGGGTCAACTTCGCTGCCATATCGGAATCTCTTTTGGAAAGCGAGCTGTTCGGCTATGAAGAAGGAGCTTTTACCGGAGCGCGTAAAGGTGGACATATCGGTTGGTTTGAATTGGCCCACAAAGGGACCATTTTTCTCGATGAGATCGGAGATGCCAGCACCGCTATTCAAAACCGACTGCTGCGTGTTTTGCAAGAACGACAGATTATGCGCGTAGGTGGCAGCAAGATCATCCCGACAGATATTCGCGTCATCGCAGCAACGAATCAAGATTTGCAGCGGATGATTGCGGAAGGGGCCTTCCGTGCTGATTTGTATTATCGTCTGAATATCTTGCCGATTCATTTGCCGCCCCTGCGGAACAGACGGGAGGATATCCCGTGGTTGGCCCATCAATTTATGAAAAAATATTCCTATGATTTGCGCCGTCCGCCGTTTACGTTGACCAATGAAGCGATGCGGGCGCTCCATGAGTACGATTGGCCTGGAAATATTCGCGAGCTCGAAAATGTAATCGAGTATTTAGCGCATGTCGTGGAGGATGAAGCGTATCCGTATCATTTACCATTTCTACGGGAAATACCGGAAGCGCCGTTGCCTGTAGATGGTCTACACAACGAATGTGAAAGTATCGTCACCGAATATAAAAAACGGGGATTTCTGGATGAAATCACGGCTATTTTGCAGGAGCTGGCGCACGGAAGCGGCGGACGCTATACGCTACTTGGGCAGTTGCAAGAACAAGGTCACTCGGTTACCTTGCAACAGCTGCGCTATCGCCTGAAGCTTTTGCAGCAGGATGAGCTGATTCAAGTGGGAAAAGGAAGACAAGGAAGTCAGATTTCCTCGAAAGGTGAATCGTTTCTTGCCTATCTACATCGGATGAAAGCAGGGGAACGCATATGAGCGATTACTGGCGGCAGCAAGCGCTTTTGCAAAGAGAGCAGTACCTGGATGATTTGAAATCTTTTCTTTCCATTAACAGCATCGAAGACATGACGACGGCAAAAGAAGGAAAGCCATTTGGTGAAGGTGTTGCCGCTGCGCTTGAAGCCATGCTCGAACGCGGTGAACTGGATGGCTTCCAGATCAAAAACCTGGATGGTTACGCGGGGACAATCGAGTTCGGCAGTGGGGAAGAAGAGATCGGCGTGCTCGTTCATATCGATGTCGTCACTGTGGGAGAAGGTTGGACGACCCCGCCTTTTGAACCGAGCATTCGCGACGGTCGCATCTATGCACGGGGAGCGATTGATGACAAAGGCCCAGCGATGGCTGCGTACTATGCGCTAAAGCTGGTCAAGGATTCAGGCTTGCCACTGACAAAACGCGTGCGAATGATCATCGGAACAGATGAAGAGAGCGGCTGGCTGTGCATGAAGCATTTTGCCCAGCGTGATCGCATCCCGCCGATTGGCTTTTCACCTGATTCCTCCTTTCCGATGACACATGCCGAGAAGGGACAGATCAACCCAACGTTGACGATTCCAGCGATGGAAACAATCGTACCAAATGGTGTGTGGCAACTAGCTTCCTTTGTCTCCGGTGACCAAGGCAACAGTGTTCCCGAAAAAGCAGTCGCTCTTGTACGGCTGGACTCTCAGGCGCGGCAGGAGGTCGTCCTTTCTCGATTGGCAGAAGACTGGGAGATGTTTCTGAATGAAAATCACACAACTGGTCGTATGGAACTGGTAGGGCTGGGACAGTTGCAATTCACGCTCGCAGGAAAGCCAGCTCATGGGATGGCGCCATTCCAAGGTGTGAATGCGGGAACCTTGTTGGCTACTTTTTTACGCTCGTATCCGTTTGGTGGCTCCAGTTTGTCTTTTCTTACGATGTTGGCTGATATTCTGCATGAAGATTATTTTGCTCACCAGCTGCATATGGCTTGTGAGGATGAAGTGTCAGGCAAGCTGACGGTCAATGCGGGGATATTGCATTACGATTCCAGCGAAGGGGGCACAGTTCGGCTCAATATACGCTATCCGGCGACTGTCTCCTGTGAAGAATACGTAGAGAAATTGAAGCAAAGGACTGCAGAGCTGGGCTGGACGATTTCCGCTTTGCGGACATCCAAGTCGCATTATGTACCCAAAGATCATCCTGTGATAAGTACTTTGTCGCGGGTGTACGAGGAGCACACGGGAGAGCCGGCGACCCTTCTTTCCTCAGGTGGAGCAACTTACGCCAAAATCATGCCGTATGGTGTTGCTTTCGGCCCGCTCTTTCCAGGCAAAGAATCCATGGCCCATCTGACTGATGAATATGCCGAGATTGACGACCTGCTGCGTGCCATGGCGATTTACGCGCATGCCATTTACGAGCTGGCTAAGTAAACGAGGAGGACTTCCATGTCAAACTATCTGGTAAAACGTATTTTGATGATGTTCGTCACCCTGTGGATTATCGTGACGCTGACGTTTGCCTTGATGCATGCCATTCCGGGGAACCCGTTTGCCTCCGAGTCGGATCAACTGCCAGAGCAAATTCTCAATAATTTACGTGCCAAATACAACTTGGACGAACCATTACCTGTTCAATACGTTTTATATCTGAAAAATCTGTTAATGCTTGACTTGGGCCCATCCATCAAATCAGACTCTCGTGGAGTCAATGACATGATTTCCGATGGCTTTGCAGCATCTGCGTGGTTGGGTGTGCAAGCGATTGGGATCGCACTCCTTTTCGGAATTTCGTTGGGCATCATCGCAGCGCTCAATCGCAACAAATGGCTGGACTACGTTGCCATGGCGCTTGCCGTATTGGGGGTAGCCATTCCGAGCTTCATTATGGCACCGCTTCTGATCAATTTCTTCGCGATCAAGTTGCCGCTCTTTCCCGTTGCGACATGGGGTACGTGGATGCATACGATACTGCCTTCATTGGCGCTCGCCTTTGGTCCAGTTGCGGTCATTACCCGCTACATGCGTGCCAGCATGATTGAGGTCATGAACCAGAACTACATTCGAACAGCAGAGGCAAAGGGGATTCCCATGCTTATCATTGTCGTCAGACATGGAATTCGCAATGCGATTCTGCCTGTGGTCACCTTTCTTGGTCCTTTGATTGCCAGTTTGATAACGGGAACCTTTGTCGTGGAAAAAATCTTTGCAATCCCGGGCATTGGCAAGTACTTCGTAGACGGCATTTTCAACCGTGACTATCCGGTCATTTTGGGTACGACGATTTTTTACAGTGCGATTCTGATTTTTACCATTTTCCTGATTGATATGGCATACACCCTGATTGACCCACGGATCAAGCTGACCAACAAGGAGAGATAAACTGTGGCGATGGAGCACAAAGTGGACCCGTTGTTTCGCCCGTTGGCGAAAAATATACAGGCGAATGTCATTGCACGACCCAGTCTCAGCAATGGGCAGCAGGTCGTTCGGAAGCTGCTGAAAAACAAGCTGGCTATGCTGGGCCTTTTCATTATTCTCGCTTTGGTTGGCATGGCGATCATTGGACCGAATCTCGTGCCGTATAGTTATTCCGACCAGAGCTTGCTGACCAAAAATCAGGAAATTTCCGCAGAGCATTGGTTCGGGACGGATGAGCTGGGACGTGACATGTTTGCCCGTACGTGGTATGGGGCGAGGATTTCTTTGACGATTGGCATTGTCGCGGCATTCATCGACCTGGTTATCGGAGTGACAGTCGGGGGAATTGCGGGTTATATGGCAGGGCGAGGCAAACGAGGGGATCGCATCGATACGATCATCATGCGTATTATCGAGGTTTTGTATGGGCTGCCGTATTTGCTGGTCGTCATTTTGCTCATGGTCGTGATGGAGCCGGGAATGCTGACGATTATTATTGCCCTGTCTGCTACGGGCTGGGTCGGCATGGCGCGGTTGGTCCGCGGACAAATCCTGCAATTGAAAAATCAAGAGTTCATTCTGGCTGCCCAAGTACTGGGGGCGAAGTTTTCACGAATTTTGCTCAAGCATCTGATTCCCAACACATTTGGCGTCATTATCGTCAATCTGACCTTTACGATTCCATCGGCCATTTTTGCGGAATCTTTTCTCAGCTTTCTTGGACTCGGTGTACAAGCTCCCGTCGCCAGTTGGGGGACGATGACAAACGATGGCTTGGGCGTTATTTTGACGGGTGATTGGTGGCGACTGTTTTTCCCGGCATTGATGATCTCGCTGACGATGTTCGCCTTTAACGTATTCGGCGACGGTTTGCAGGATGCGCTTGATCCGCGTCTACGCGATTAGAGACGACAGGGGGGATGAGGATGAATCAGCATTTGCTGACAATCGATAACTTGCGGGTGAATTTCAAGACATATGGTGGCGAGGTACAAGCTGTGCGCGGTGTGTCCTTTTACGTGGATAAAGGGGAGACTGTTGCCATCGTAGGGGAGAGTGGATGTGGCAAGAGCGTTACAGCTCAAGCGATTATGGGATTAATCCCTAACCCACCTGGAAAAATCGTCGGGGGCAAGGTTGTATTTGAAGGAACGGAGATCAGTCACTTGCCCAAAAAAGAGCTGCTCGGTATTCGCGGAACGCAGATCGGCATGGTGTTTCAAGACCCGATGACGGCGCTCAATCCGACGATGAAGGTAGGGGCACAAATCGTAGAGGGGTTCGTTCGCAGTCATCAAGTATCGAGAGAGGAAGCGAGAAAGCGAGCGATTGAGATGCTTTCACTCGTAGGAATACCCGATCCGGAAAAGCGAATCGATCAGTACCCGCACCAATTCAGCGGAGGGATGCGTCAGCGTGTGGTCATTGCGATTGCTCTTGCTTGCCAACCCAAGCTGGTGATTGCTGATGAGCCGACGACAGCACTGGATGTGACGATTCAGGCGCAGATTTTGGATTTGCTCAAGCGATTGCAAGAGGAACAGGAGTTATCTGTTGTGATTATTACGCATGATTTGGGAGTCGTAGCGGAGATTGCTCATCGCATGGTTGTCATGTATGCGGGGATAGTTGTAGAGACGGGTACGGTTGAGGACGTTTTTGCAAGTCCTCGTCACCCGTATACATGGGGACTCATGCGTTCTCTTCCACGGCTGGATGAAGGCGAAAAGCAACGGCTGATTCCCATCGAAGGCAGTCCTCCAGATTTGTTCAATCCCCCAGTCGGCTGTCCGTTTGCTGCACGTTGTGATTTTGCGATGGAGATATGCGAACAGCAGATGCCCGTAACGAGCGAATTCGGTCGTGGACATCAGGCTGCTTGTTGGCTTCACGATCCACGGGCACCGCGAATAGAGGAGCTGGTGGCAGCAGGGAGGCAGGGAGTATGACAGAGGCTTTGCTTGATGTTCGCGATTTGAAAAAGTATTTTTCACTTGGAACGGGATTTGATTTGAAAGCAGTTGATGGTGTTTCGTTTACGATCAACAAAGGGGAGACTTTCGGTCTGGTCGGCGAAAGTGGCTGCGGGAAGTCTACACTAGGCCGGACGATTATTCGCCTGTATGACCATACAGATGGCGAAGTGCTGTTCAAAGGGAAGAATGTTCATCAGCTTCGGGGAAAAGAAGCGGGGCAGTTCAACCGGGATGCCCAGATGATTTTCCAGGACCCGCAAGCAAGTCTGAACCCGCGTATGACCGTGGAGGATATTATTGCAGAGGGCTTGGACATCCACCATCTGAATCGCGGAATGAGACGAGAGCGTGTGGCGGAACTGCTCCATCTAGTGGGTTTGCATAAGGACCATGCGCAGCGTTTTCCGCATGAATTCAGTGGGGGACAGCGCCAACGGATCGGAATCGCGCGGGCGTTGGCAGTAGAGCCGGAATTTATTATTGCCGACGAGCCGATCTCTGCACTCGACGTCTCGATTCAAGCACAAGTCGTCAATTTATTGGAGGATTTGCAGCATGATCGCGGATTGACCTATTTGTTCATCGCGCATGATCTGTCCATGGTCAAACATATTTCCAACCGGATTGGCGTCATGTATTTGGGCAAAATGGTCGAGCTGGCGTCGAGCTATGAGCTGTACGCTCGTCCGTTGCACCCGTATACGCAGGCTTTGCTCTCTTCTGTGCCAGTGCCGGACCCGACGGTAAAGCGAGAGCGTATCGTTTTGCAGGGAGATTTGCCAAGTCCAGCCAACAAGCCGAGTGGCTGCGGTTTTCGTACACGCTGCCCACTCGTACAACCTCGTTGTGCGGAAGAAGTGCCGAGGTGGCAGGAGGCACAACCCGGGCATTGGGTGGCTTGTCATTTGATAGAGTCGTAAGAGAGGAAGAAGGGCTGTTCCCGCTCGGTGGGACAGCCCTTTTTTGAGATTAAAGATAGTAGAAACAGGTTAGAACGATCGAGAAGACAATCAGCCCAGTGCCCGACGTGAGAAAAAGCGAGGTTCCGATTCGTACGAACGACTCTTTTTTTTCCTCGAAAGCAAGGTCGTTAGCTTGAACGATATCACTGTCCATCATGCGAGGTTTGCGGAAAAACATCCCTTTCAGTTGCTTGAAGCCACGCAGAAAAATCGTGAAAAATCCAGAACGTGTCACGACGGCAATACTCCCTGCGATCAACAGGAAAAGCCCGATTAAAAAGCTCTGGTTAATCAATGGCACCAACGTATCGGCTTGTATGGTAATCCCTAAAATCACACTGCAGATCACGGAGAGAGCGAGTAGGAGAATGAGCCATTTTTTCAACGAAGAAGCACGTCCTTTTTATAGTGTGGGTGCAATGCTCTCTGCTTCCCGCAAAAAGGCTTGAACGGCAGGTGGGGCTTCACGAAGCGAACGTACAGCCAAGCCGATTTGCCGAGAGAGAGGCGGCGTGATTGGTATGACAGCGACATCGGGTAGTTGCGCTGGTAGAGTCAGTGACGGAACGACTGTCACCCCAACACCGCTTTCTACCATGGCCAAGATCGTTGTATTATCAGCGACTTCATAGGAAACATTTGGTGTAAGCCCAGCCTTGGCAAATTCCGCGCCAATCAACAAGTGACAGCCCGCCATGGGCATGAGAAACGATTCGCGGGCTAATTGCTCCAAGGTCAGCGCGGGCTCTTTTGCCAGGGGATGATTGGCTGGCACGACAGCCTGCAGGGCGTCTGTCGTTAGCAAAATTCCCTCCAGCTCGTCATCGGGCCACACATGAAAACCGACATCGACAACCCCCGAGACAATCCATTCTTTTATTTCTTGATAGCTTCCTTCATATAGCTTTGTTTGCATATGCGGATAGTGACTTTCTACCGACTTTAGCAATTTTGGCAGGATCTGAGCAGTTATGCTGGGAAAAGAAGCAATCCGGAGCGTTGCCTCCACATGCTCGTTTGATTCGGCAGCCACCTGTTTAATCAGTGAGACGTTTTCCAATATCGTCCGGGCAGAGGCGACGATTTTTTCGCCAGCTGCGGTCAGCTTAACACCGCTGCGATTGCGGGTGAACAAGGATATGCCGAGCTCTTTCTCCAGTGCGCCGATCGTATGACTGACACCCGACTGGCTTAAACCGATTTGCTCTCCTGCTCGTGTGAAGTTGCCAGTGTTGGTGACAGCCACAAGGACTTCCATTTGAAACAAAGTCATGGAGCTCTCCTTTCATGAAGTTTTTATCATGGTTGGTATGCGAAAGCTTCATTTTACAGCGCGGTTGCCTCATTTTATGATGAAAAGCAAGAGAAGCATTCGTTTAAGAAAAGGAGAGAAACAACCATGAATCATGTGAGCGTATATCATGTGGACGCGTTTACGAAAGAGCCGTTTGCAGGCAATCCCGCGGGCGTCATCCCGGAAGCAGGTACTTTGACTTTACAACAAATGCAGAAAATTGCCAATGAGTTGAATCTTCCTGAGTCTGCCTTTTTGATGCCATCCGACCATCCAGGAGCAGATTTTCGCATTCGCTACTTTTCTCCTTCGGTTGAGATCGATTTCTGCGGCCATGCGACAGTGGGTTCTGCTTGGATATTGGCGACAGAACGCGGATGGTTGGAAAAGGGTAGCCGTATCGTGTTTGAGACAAACGTCGGTTTGATTCCTGTTCAATTGGTGAAGGAGGATGGCCAGTTACAGCGAGTGGAAATGACCCAAATCAAGCCTTCTGTGCAGGAGATTGAATTAGACAGCGAAGAGGTAGCGAGGCTGGTTGGCATAACATTGCCCGATCTGGATGATCGCTATCCGATGAAGCTCGCTTCCACTGGCAATAGGCATCTGCTCGTTCCGGTTCGCACTCGTCAGGCAATCGATGCAGCGCAGCCATTGCTTTCTTCGCTGGCAGAAATGAACAGGGAACACGGCATCACAACCACCCATTTGTTTACGTGGGATGCTCCTGAAGGCTATGACTTGTATACGAGGGATTTTGCGCCTGCGATTGGGATTGCGGAAGATCCGGTAACAGGTGCTGCAAACGGGGCACTGGCTGGCTATCTGGCATTGGAAGAGTTGATTCCTGCTGGCAAAGTAACGCAACTCGTCATAGGGCAAGGACATGCGATTGGTCGGCCAGGAAAGCTGTATGTAACGGTTGATCGATCTGGAGAGGAGCCTGTTATTCGTGTAGCGGGTGAGGCGCATTTGACGATTGCGGGACAGATGAGGGGATAAATAAGGAAAAGAGAAAGGCGTTCTTGTCTAAGAACGTCTTTTTTTGTCTTTATTTCCTGTTGATCCAATATAAGGAATTCATTATAATTCAAATTGTGTGTTTAAGGAATATTTCAATAATTTTACCTGTACTTATTTTCTTGCGGTTTTGAATCGGTATGGGGGAGGGAGTCTTAGAGATGAACAGTACATTCATCCGTTCCATTAGTATTTGTAACGTATTTATCCTACTCTCTTTACTGTTTTTGCAAATGGTTCCTGAGCAGGTGCGTGCAACGGAAAAAAGCAAAACATACTTGATTGGTTTCAAAGACAGTAAACGAACAAAAAGGAGCGCTATTCAAGGAACATCTGTGCAACAACTCAGCTCCAAAATTATGGTAGCTACCTTAACTGAAAGCGAGAGGGAGGAATTATCTCAAGATCCAAATGTAGCGTACATGGAGGAAGATAGTGACACTGAGTTGGCAGAGATCGACCTGGCAGAAAAACAGGAGATCCCTTGGGGAGTCGAGCACGTAGGAGCACTTCAGGCCCATAGCAAAAATTACGTAGGTAAAAATGTGAAGATAGGAATTTTGGATACAGGCATTTCTCGTCATGAAGATTTGAAAGTGAGTGGCGGCATTTCCTATGTAGAAGGTGAACCTGATTATGATGATGCCCACGGTCATGGTACCGCTGTGGCTGGGGTGATTGCCGGTAAAGACAATCATCTTGGAATTGTAGGAGTCGCACCCGAAGCGGAAATCTATTCGATTAAAGTTCTTGATGAAAATGGTCATGGCAAGTATTCGAGTATGATTCAGGGAATAGAATGGGCCATCCAAAATGGCATGAATATCGTCTCGATCAGTGCGGGTGGGGCCGTGGACAGTCGCGCATTGCATGACCAGATAAAAAGAGCAAATGAGCATGGAATTCTGGTCATTGCAGCAGCGGGCAACCGAGGTCTTGGGGAGGATACCCAATTGTTCCCGGCACAATATCCCGAAACGTTGTCGGTAGGTTCCGTTGATCGGGATAACCAGCGTGCTGATACCTCCAGTGTAGGAGCGGGTTTGGACCTGATGGCTCCGGGCGTGGACATTTTAAGCACTTCCCTTCACAAAGGATATGAATTGCGCTCGGGTACTTCTTTAGCTGCTCCTCACGTGGCTGGTGCCGCAGCCGTCATTTGGTCGAAGAAGGGAAAGGCAACCAACGATGAAGTCCGGGATATTTTGGTCGAGAGTGCAACACCTCTTGGGGAGCCACGTTTTTATGGCAAAGGGCTGGTGAACCTGGAAAAAGCTTTGGAGTTAGGGAATACAGATACTCTCGGGATTCAGGCGATTGAATCTTCTCCTAACGAGCTGGCTATTTCCGTAGGGCAAAGCTATCCATTGAAGATCAAGGCGAAGCTGACAGATGACACGACCAAAGACATTACCGAGGAAGCGAAATATGTCAGTAACGATGAAAAAATCGCGACAGTAAAGCCAACAGGACTGGTGACTGCGACTGGCATTGGTGAGACGCGATTGGTCGTAACGTTTGAAGACAAGACGATCGAAATCCCGGTAGTGGTTAGTGAAAATGTAGCTTTGACCCCACGTGGCGGTCTTGATAAGCCAGAAAATGGTGAATTAATTGTCGGTGCGTATGAGCTGAAGGGATGGTACCTAAATCCCGCAGGCGTGTCCCAAATCAGTATCATGGTTGATGGCATAAAGGTTGGGGAGGCAACCTATGGTGACCCCAGACCCGATATTGAGGCCAAGTATCCAGCGTATCAAAATGGAAACGCAGGTTTTCATTTTAACCTGGATACGAGAGAAATGAGTGTAGGTTTGCATACAATTACGCTTGCCATTCAAAACAAGAATGGTGAGCAGACAGTTATCGAAGGAAATACGTTCTATATTGGCAATAAACAGCCGGTAGAGGGCCTTCATGCAGATGTTTCCAAGCTGGAACTAACGGCCGAGAATACGCATCAGCTCGTTGTTTCTACGATTCTCGAAGATAAAACGCTAAAAGATGTAACGATGCTGGCTGAATACACTTCTTCGGATGAAAATATCGTAACGGTATCTCCAACTGGTTTCGTAAAAGCAACAGGAATGGGAACAGCGAGTGTGACGATTCGCTATGAAGGACAAACCATCACGATTCCTGTCACGATCCAGGAAAAAATCGCGCTCATACCGCGTTGGGAAGTAGAGAGTCCAGCCGATCACTCTACAATGACGGGAGCCTCTCTCATTAAAGGCTGGTATTTAGATCCGGCAGGTGTAGCAAAGATCGAGGTTCATGCAGATGGGAAATTGGTCGGGGAAGCTCTTTACGGGCAATCGCGACCGGATATCGCGAAGGCGTACCCGGCTTATCAAAATGCTAGTTCTGGTTTTCAGTATTTTTTGGATACAGCCCAAATGACGGAAGGGCAGCACACCATTACGGTGATGGCTGTTAATCAGGAAGGCAAAGAGCAAGTCCTGGCAGAACGTCCCGTGTCTATCGAGCGTGCACAACCAGCCAAGAGTATAGCTGCAAATGTAAGCAAGGTCGAACTATCACAAGGGAATACACAGCAGCTTACCGTTTCGGCTGTTTTGGAAAATGACCAAATCAGAGATGTAACTAGAGAAGTGAAGTACACCCTCGAGGATTCTACAGTTGCCAGCATCTCCAATCACGGAATACTCACGGGTCTTCGGATCGGACAGACCACGGTGATTGTCGACTACCAGGGACAAGTGCTGACGATACCGATCTCGGTAAAAGCTGCTGCTGGAGTGTCCCAAGGGGGATTGGACAGTCCTCTCGACAATGCGACGATTAGCGGAGTCTACCCTGTAATAGGCTGGTTTATCGCCTCAAGCGGCGTCTCGAGCATTGAGGTGTTGGTGGATGGCGTTGTAATCGGGGAAGCCACGTATGGAGTTCCGCGTCCCGAAATCGAGATTACGGATATTTCTTTACCGGGTAGCAACGTTGGATTTCATTACAGCCTCGACACAGGCCTTTTCCAGAAAGGAAAGCATACTATTTCTGTTCGCGGAACAGCCAAGGATGGCAATCAAACGATGCTGGGGTCAAGAACCGTACAGATGGTTGAATTACTCCCGGCCATCGGATTGCACGTAGATATCACCGAGTTGCAGCTTTCTCAAGGAAAGACACATCCACTCACTGTCAAAGCAGAATTGGAGGATCAGAGCAAGCAGGATGTGACCAGGCTAGCCATATATACCGTAGAAGATCCATCTGTTGCAAAAGTGAGTCCAGACGGCGTAGTTACGGCTCTGGCGCAGGGCAATACGAGTCTTACGATCAAATACGGAAATCAGAATATCAAGATACCAATCGTCATTACAGCAGCAGAAGTACGAAAGGCAATCGGCGAAATAGAAACGCCAGCAAATGACGCGATTATCAATGGAACGTATACGATAGCGGGCTGGTTTTTGCATCCTTCTACGCCTACTCGTTATCAGGTCGTCCTTGATGGAAAAGAAGTCGGACAAGCCAATTCAGGAATAGCACGACCTGACATTGCCCTGCTGCATCCAGACTATAAGAATACGCATGCTGGATTCAGCTATACGGTGGATTTGTCCGAGTTGCAATCCGGCCATCACACGGTGACTGTTGTAGTGACGGATAGCGAAGGAAAACAGTACCCGTTGCCAGAGAAAAGCTTCGTGGTTGGAGAAGTAGCTGCGGCGGATAGTTTGAAGCATACGGAATCGGGCATTAGCTTGGCAAAATCGTCGATGCAGAAGCTACAAATTACCGCAACTACCGCTGGTCAAAGTCCAAGAGATGTGACTGCGCATGCCATATATTCGTACGAGAATGCCAATGTGATCCACGTGAGTCCACTGGGGATCGTCACAGGACTCGAAGTAGGAATGACCAAGATTGTTGTCAGTTATGGAGGTCAGACCCTAACCATTCCAGTGGTTGTGACGGAAACAGATTCTGGCCCACTGGTTGCAAAAGGACAGATCGACATTCCGATAGACAAAGCAGAAATTGGAGGAACCACAACGATTCAGGGATGGCTGCTTGATCCCGATGGTGTAGCCAAAATAGAAGTGTTGGTGGATGGGCAGCTACAAGGAACAGCCGTATATGGCGGACCTCGTCCTGACATTTTCGCCCTGTATCCACGCTATGAGAATCCAAATGCAGGATTTCAGTATCTGCTCCATACAATGAGCTTCAATGAAGGCGAGCACAAAATAACTGTACGAGTAACCAACAAAAAGGGAGTAGAAAGTCTCGTCTTCGATAAAGAAGTAACAGTTGGCCCCGTAACAGGGATTACTACCAATCTCCCCAAAATTGATCTTGAGAAAGAAAAGACCGTTTCTCTCACTGTGGTTGCCTCTTATCGGGACAAGAGTACGAAGGACGTAACAGGCGCAGTCACCTACGCGATTCAAGACCCAGCCATTGCAAAAGTAGACGCTACTGGTGTGATAACGGGTCTAGCGCCAGGGAATACCGTTCTGTCCGTCACTTATGCTGGCATTGTTCAGCAAGTGCCTGTTCATGTGAAGGGCGGCGCTTTGATGGCGACAGGTGCGATTGATGCTCCAGGAGAGAATGAACAGATTAGTGGAAGCTATAACCTAACAGGCTGGTTCATGACCTCCGGTGAAGTGGAAAAAATCGAAGTGTTAATGGATGGCGTTGCGTTGGGTGAGGCGAAATATGGACTGGATCGCCCGGATATTTTGCGAATGTACCCAGAGGCACCTCCTGTAAAACCAGGTTTTTCGTATCTTTTGGAAGTGAATGATCTGGACTTGGGACAGCATCAGCTGACTGTAGTGGTTACGGAAAAAGACGGGAAACAGACCAGCATGGAAAAGGCGATCACGATTGTGAAGCCGATTCACGACAAATACACCTATTGGCTGCAATTTTCAGATCAGCAGGGCAAGGACAATTGGTCTTACCAAGAGGTGTCAGGGGATCGTCATGCTGATTTGACGTGGAACAAGCAAACAGAAGAATGGAAGAGTCATCACGATACGGCCATCGGGAATACATGGATAAGAGTTGGCAGCTCAAACCCTGTCATCAAATGGGAAGCGCCACGATCAGGAAAAATACAGGTTAGCGGTTGGATTTCCAAAATTCAAATCGATGAGGGCGATGGGGTAAACGTCCGATTGCTGAAAAACGATGAACAAATTTGGCCGTCCACTGGCTGGCAATCTATCGAATTCAACGATGAAATTGGTGTGGAAATTCAAGAAGAACTTGAGGTAGAGCAAGGAGATGCGCTCTTGTTTCAAGTGGATCAAAAAGAAAGCAGCCTCGGGGATTTACTTAAATGGACACCTGAAATTACGTACGTGAGCAACGCCGTTAACGATAATGCGTCTCCCCAAATTTATTTGACCTCTCCCGCTGTGGGAGCAGCAGTCTCTATCGTTGATGGCAAAGATGTTGTCGCGATATCAGGTTTTGCCATGGACCCGAATATAGGAGATCAGGTAAACATTTGGTACCAGCTGGATGATGAAGATCCACAAGAGTTGACGAGATTTACGGCTTCGGAAAAGCACCAACCATTTTTGTTCAACCTACCCACCCATCACCTAAAGCCGGATGTTTTGTATTCTCTTCGGGTCTGGGCAGTCGATCAAAAATCAGGAAGATCACTCAGTGAAAAAGTAGACTTCACTTTGGACATGAGAGCGCAAGCCGAAAAGGAAGACATTGTGGTTGTCGCAAAGTGGACATCTCCGAAGGATGGAACCGAAATTTCAAAAGGAGAAAAGGTTTCACTGACTTGGGATTACGCAAGCTACGGTGGGCACTCCAGTAAAATCGAATCGCAAGAATTGCTCATTTATATTAGCGAAGGTGGGCATGTCACCTCAACGATCCGCGAAAAATTGACAGGCACAGCACGTTCCTACGTTTTTGATACAAGTGTGATAGAGAAAAATGCCCGAGTGGAAGCACGAATTCGCTCGATTATGCCGAAGACGCCTGCTTATGTTTATGGCGGCACTGCGAAGTTGAATTTCAGTGTTCTGGCTGCCAATCAAGCACCGGTCGTATCCAGTACGGAGTTTGTCACCTTGGACAGAGGGCTTACAGGAACCATCAACTATACACTCAATGAAAATGATGTCACGGACAAAATCGTTTCGACAAAATTACGAGTAGGTTTCACACCAGGTGGAAACGAGCTTGGTGAAAAAGAGGAGCTGATCCCGGAGGCTTCCCAGAACAGACAAGTTGTGAGCAGGTACTCCTTCCCCCTTGCAAAAGAGATGCTGCACCAGACCATTTACTGGACAGTGCAGGCGCAGGATAACCGGGGAGCTTGGACACCAGCGGTTAACTATTCCGTTCGACTGGAAGAAGCACTTCCGAAAATCGTGATCTACACGCCGGTTGCCAAGAGAGTGATGGACCTTGATGACATCTTTATATTGGATGGAACATACACGAAGCTTACTTCTGGAGAAACGATTGAAGCCAAAGTGTCCTCCTCTCATTCCGCCAAAAAATTCACAACAACAGGAACAACCGGTCAGTGGGAGCTGAATTGGACGGGGAGGGAAATCGGATCGGGCACGTATGAAAATATCCAGGTGACAGATCCGACTGTAGTCTATTACTACGGAAGCTTAACGGTGGAAGACAAGCCGGATGCACCAAGCATCGTTAACGCAGAGGCAGAAACCAATTCACTCAAAATCTATTGGAGTCCGTCTGTAGGTGCCATTGACTACGGCATCCAGATCGATGGCGGTGGTATCAAAAAAGTGGGCGATGTTACCAGCCATACGATCACGGGCCTTCAGCCTGCGCGTGTGTATACCATCAAACTTTGGGCGTATACTTCAGCCGGGATTAGCAGTTACAGCAGTTCGATTACGGTTGAAACGAAACCAGCAGAAAGCAATTTTAATGGAATGGTCGAGAACAGCCCGGTGCGGATGTATTTCCCTGCAAATGAGGCGAAATACATGATAATCGTTGCCGGAACAAATGGAGCGTATTCATTCACGTTAAACAACGATTCGGGTTTACCAGCAAATGCAACTATCTCCGTCTATAAAGCGGCCAGCTTGCAGGCACATGAGGAGATTGCGGCGGGAGCGAATGGAAGAGTCAACCCCGTGTTTGTTGCAGGAAAAACCTATTATGTAAAAATTGTCGCTAATGATTCTATTTACGCTACGCTTCTGGCAAAGCCAGGGGGAGAGGCTTTTACCTTCAACCAACCAAAGGAAATTACGCTTCAGCCCGGTCAAACAGTAGAGATGATCATGAATACAACCATTCCTGGCAAGTATCGTATGATGACACAATTGAAAAACCAAACAAATAAATATCCGGTTGTCACGGTACTGTCCAATGGAAATGCCGTAACACCAAAAGAAACGCCAACTCCTTCAGAAATCAATTATGAGCTGGGGATGGGCAGCTACACGATCAAATTGAGCAATACCGAGAGTGATCCAGTGAGTGTTTCCTTTACCGTTTTTGCTCCCCTCCCTGGTGGGACTCTTTATGAGTACGTTTACGATCAAAACAATCGGATTAAGGCGATTAAAGAAAATGGCGTAGAATCCGTCACCTTCATTCATGATGAAAATGGAAACATGTTAAAAAGTGTCAAGCATGCAGTGACGCTTCCACCAAAAGGAACCGTACTACATGTGGATCAGGAGAAGGTGGAGGTACGAGCTGGTAGCACGCGACCGATTAAGGTCACAGCAACACTGGAGGACGGCAGTACGCTGGATGTAACAACACAAGGCCTTTACTCGGTAGTAGATTCTCGGGTTGGATTTATCGTGAAAGGTGTTGTGCATGGGATGAATCCTGGAACAACAGAGGCCAGGGTGTTTTACGGCGGACAGTTTAAAATAATAACGATTACGGTTGTACCCTAATCCATGTTCATGCAGTCCCCCCGTCGCATCATGGGGGGACGAATATCTCTAACGGAGGCATTATGAAACATTTTTCCATAAAATCACTCATGATCGTTGTGCTTTGCCTTGCATTATGCACGACAATGTTGCCGCTTGGAACGACGTTCGCAAATGAATCCTCCCCCGTGTCCATCTCTCATGTAACCTCAGGTGAGAAAGCAGTAACACCAGACACGGCAATCGAAGAGATTCAACAATCCATGGGCGAGTCAATCACCAATGACAAAGGAGAAGTAAAAAATCCAATCGAGTACACGGAAACGGATATTTCTTCGCTTACATGGACGCAGCTAGAGACTGACACTGTTTTTGACATTCATCGCAGTTTTGACAGAGCATTGTTAAAATTCGCAGCCTATTTCTATTCCGAGCTGCTGCAATTACTAACAGCAGAAGAACAAGAAGAAGTCAAACGTCTTTCCTCTGAGCAGATTATCACCCAATTCGAGAATCTGAGTCAGGAAAGCAAAGACCTCTTGCAGCGGTTAACTCCTCTCGTTTTATCTAAAATCAATGAATTGAAACAACTGGAAGAACAGATGGAGGTCCAATCCACTACTCCACCCCCGGTAAAATACACCGAAAAGGATCAGGAGTTTCGTTTTGCTCGTTCAAAAACAGAGCAATCCGTCGATGATCTATACCGTGCTGCGAACCTGGTCGAGCAAGATCTCTACTTGCCAGGAAAGCATGGACTGGATCTGGACATAAAACGCAGATACCACTCCCTGAGCAGTAAAATCAGTGCGCCAAGCTGGGATGAGGACTTTTCCAAGAATGAAGCACTGAAGTCCAATGAGAAATTTGCAACCGGCTGGGATTTTAATATGCCCAGATTGGATATTGTCACCCGGGAGCAGGCCGTAACGGTAAGGGACGACCCCTATAATCCAGGTCAACAAATTTACTCTACCAAAGTAGACAAAGATCCATCGAGTAATCGGTATTACATTACTTTAGAGGACGGCACATCTTTAGAATACCGGTTCAACAAGTTTGTGAATTATCCGTATCAAGACATCTTCTTCACGATTGACGATGTGAATCGGAAGTACACGCTGCATTACCGCAATTTGAAGTACGAGTTTGATGTCACGTTGGGAACGGTCGTCAAATCCAATATTTATGGGGACACGATCAAGTACAACCTGAATAGCGATGGAGAGCCGGTGAGCATAGAAGACAGTGTCGGCCGTTATGTGGTGCTGAAACGAAAGCAAAACGACACCACGCAGGATTTGATTGTCTACAAAGACAAGACAGAGACCACCGTACTCAAGCACATTCGCTACCATTTTGAACGAAAGCTCGCATTGAGCGGTTACCATCAGCTTGTTCGCGTAGAAGTCCTGCCGACAGCAGGGAGCGGAAGCAGCGCATATACAGTGGCCCGGTATGCCTATCATGATCCCAAAACAAAGGGCATTGCCTATTTCAATTTAAACAAAAACTATACGCTGGAAAAGCTGCCTACAGATCAAGCCCTACAGGATTCAGCGAAGTTCTGGGAGTCCGATGTAGCGAAACGCTCGGAAATCGATTACTTGCTCATGCAAGAAGCGTTTTATCCCTTGCAGGGCTTAAAAATCAATTACGATTACCGCCCCTATCAATTAGGTCAAACTACCTTCAATGACGGACTCGTACGAATTTTTCAAGACAAGCATGCCTTGAGCTATGTATCCTACCATCCTGTCAATAAAGTATCGTACAGCTATACACAGAAAACACCGAGCGGTACAAATACGTATAAGCTGGAAAAGAGCTATACAGATAACGGCAATTTCCGTGAGGTATGGAAGGTGCCAAAGGAAAAGCTGCCCAGATTGAAGAATTTTGCGGATCGACATGGGGATACCATTCATGTCACCGAATCAGAGGCATCCCGTTACACGAAGAATTCCATTTACAAGGTCAATCAAGACGGAAATCCTTTGCTGAGAAGTGAGAAAACGACAGGCATTAGTAAAGGCGGAACAAATGTATCTGGCGCGAAGTACCGGGTCGAGTATAATCCCACTACCTACACGACCTACGCCTACTCCGGGCGGAATACAAAGCCGACGTATCAGTACGTTTTTCTCGAACCGACTTCGTCCGTTAGCGATCTGGATGTGTACAATCACTACCTGAAAGACCCGAATGTTTCCAAGCGTGCTCAGTATGCTGCCAAGATCAACAATTACGCACAAGAGACGTATTTGGAATACAACCATTATGGACAACTGATCAAGCAGATTGCGCCAGACGGGATTATGAGTACATGGACATATGATGAGGTGGCGCTGAATCCATGGGGCTTCCGGACCTTCTCCGTATTGAAGGCAGCCCGAACGCAATCTACGACAGCATCCGGTGATCCTTACTATTCGAATACCACCTTTGAGTACAACGATCAATATTTGCTTCGGAAGGAAACGGAGATCAACTCGTTCCCTGCCAATTTAATCAATACACCCAAGAGTCAATCGGTTGAACGGACCTACGAGTACACAAACAAACAGCTTTATTCGATAACGGAGAACTTTGGCGGAGGAAAAACACGGACGCAGACCTTTACCGCTTATGATCAATACGGAATTCAGCCTACGCAGATCGCACTCGCCGGAGTGGAGCTGGAAAGCGGAAAATCGGATGTGCTGAATTTTTCCTACGAAATCGATGACAAAGGCCAAATCAAAAGTCAGACCTATCCGAACGGAAGCAAGGCTACCTATGAATACGATGAGTTAGGAAGACCTCTTTCGGAGACTTTTCATAATCAAGGCGCAAAACGAAGCATTACGTATGTCTATCGGGACGGCGAAGCTTCTGGGGCGACGACAGAGGGACCGGGCATCGTGGAGAAAATTGCACCGGATTCATCGAAGCTCATCACCTACTACACCCCATATGGAGATACGGCCTATCAAGAGCAGGTAGGCACAACAGGTACGAAACGTCCCTTGGTAGAAAACGAGTTCACGCCGGATGGGTTAGAGGTTAGCCGCATGGTTCCTTTTGGGAAGCAGGGGGAAAGCACCTCGTATCTGTATGACTGGGATGGCTTTTTGTATCAAACGACGAATGCACTTGGAACTACCAAGAATCATCGAAACAATGCCTACTCGGATGGATCGAAATATTTGCCGCGCTTGACGGAACAAACGCTCTCTCCCAATGGGCTCATCGTAACCACCTATCGCGACTTGTATGGAAGAGTGGAGAGCACAGAGGAGACGACCCAAAGTGGCAGTCACCATCGCGAGACAAACTATCAGACTGATCGATTCGGGAAAGTAACCCATAAAGAAATCTCTGACGGCAAGACTTCCCAAGCGTGGAGTATGCGCTTCGATCATAACGACAATCTCGTATATTTGCAGGACCCGGAAAATAACGTAAACGTGTATGGCTACGATACGCTAGGCAATCTCACCAGTGTTCTGGAAAATGGCACGACTACGGCAGAATATACCTACAATAGTTTGGCATGGAAGCTCTCCGAGAAGAATCCGGAAACGAGAGCAGAGACGTACACCTACGATAAAAGCGGTCTTGTGAAGAGCTACAAGGACAAAAACGGCGTCACGTTCAACTACGACTATTCGCCTTTCCATGAACTGACGAAAGTTTCTTCTGGTACAGCCTTCTATGAAGAGCGCGTGTACGATCCACAGTCTGGTCTGCTTTTGAGCGAAAATAACCACACAGGAAACTCTATCAGCTATGGCTACGATGGATTCCATCGGAAGAATCGCCAGACGATGATGGGCAAAGACTACCAGCTTCTTTATTCAGACAATGACGATTCGGTAGATACACTTGTATACCCTGCACGAAGTGCGGTATCTGGTTCTGCCCCATCTCTTAGTGTCGGGTACACCTATGACAACGCGAACAGATTGAATTCGGTGGCGATTCCAGGAGTCGGAACGACCACGTACACGTACGATATCAGCAACACAGGTGAAACCAATGCTGTATCGTATCCGGGACAACCGACAGCGATGCAGCAATCGGTCAGCTCATTCGGTGAAAAAACAGCCTTGAATCACGCAGACGGCTGGAACGAGACTAATGGCTACGATCTGTTTGGCAATATCACTAGTCAAAAGCGCTCCGGTACGAATTATGGATTGTTTGTGTACGACAAGCTTTCCCGGATCAAGGAAGAATCGGTGGAAGGAAACGTTAAGCAGTATGCCTATGATAAGCGCGGCAACCGCCAAGTGTATGCCAATGCTCCTGGTAATATCTTAAGCTCCTATGAAATGAAGCACGATTTATTTAATCGTTTGCAGGAGTATAAGGACGAGAAAGGGACGACGACGTACACGTATTATCCAGGTGGACTGCGGGCGACGAAGCAACAGACTGGTAGTGTGACGGATACGACCAATTACGTTTACCTGAATGGGCAAGTCATTGAAGAGCTCACGCAGGATGGCAGGGTCAAAGCGCGGAATGTGTTTGGTAACCAGTTGATTTGGAGGAAAGACTACGCGGCGAATCTTGAAGGTACCTACTATTACAACAGCCACGGGGATGTTGTTAAGCTCAAAGACCCGAACGGCAACGTCCTGAATACGTATGACTATGACATTTGGGGTAACTTGATCGCGGATAAGGTCAAGGAGACGATGTCTAGCCCGTTTACGTATGCGGGGGAGATGTTTGACAAGGAGAGCGGGTTTTACTACCTGCGTGCCCGGTATTATGATCCGAAGATAGGGAGGTTTATCTCGGAGGATACGTATAAAGGGCAAGTGGATAATCCATTGTCGATGAATCGGTATACGTATACGCATAATAATCCGTTGAGGTTTGTTGATCCGAGCGGACATGATGCCATAGAAGGAACCGGTGGAACTGGTGAGGAACGTAATTGGTGGCAGAAGATGATGGATTATGCTGACGCCCATCGAGCACAATTTGACAGTTTATCTCCTAAGGAACAAGCTGATGAATTAATGCCACTTGGAATAAACTTTGGCATGTCTGGCAAAATCCTAAGCAGTTCGACCAAAGTTGTTTCTAGCAATTCTTTAAGAAGAATTGGTATAGATATTTTGGATAAAATGGAAAAATCGGGTGGTCACCTGGTAGCTAAGCATGTATCAATGACTAACCAAGAGCTTATAAAAAGAGCGATTCAAGAAGGGGTCGATGCTACTAGTTTTTATAGCAAATCTCATGCAACATTAGCAATTCAAGAAAATTTAAGAAATAATGCAGATAACATCGTAAATTGGCTGGCTGATCAGAATTCGCGAGTTACAACAGTTTTTGAGTTCACACATAAGTATCCTGTTGGGAAAGGGGCTATAGAAGCAACGAAGAAAATTCAAGACGGTTTAAGGAGTAGTAGGGTTGTATTAGTGAAAGATTCTTCTATGGAGTACGGATTTAGAATATTGACAGGGTTCCCAATATTTAAGTGAAACTTGAGGAGGTCTCTATGTCAGCACAAACTTTCGAATATTTTAAGCATTTTTTGGAGTGTTATTTTAACATTTCAGCTGATTACTCTGATTTGAAAGATTTACTTAGTTTTTATAAAAGTACTGAATCCGAAAAAACTAGAATAGAGCTGTTAGGTGAAATTAATACATTAATTGACGCGGATGAATGGACATATGCCCATAGTTTGATTAAGGAACACGGAATGAGGAATATGAAGCACGAAAACATAATAGAAATGTTGTTATTAATGAGAGATATGTTGAAATAAAATGATGGAGGTGAGTTGTGGAGTCAATGGAAAAAAGGTTTGAATCACTTCTTAAGGAATTAAATTTTGAGAAAGTACTAATCAATAATACCGTAGTTTTTTCACGTGATGGAATGTATTGCAAATTGACTTTCATACAAATGCTTGAATCATATGTAATTGAGTATGCTTATAGTTATGATCAAGCACAAAAGAATCTTTTTGAAGATGGTGATTTATTTTCAATGTTTTTGGATGTAGAGAATTAATTAAAAGAATGCGCAATGAATTAGTTAACGCACAACAATAGAGCTGAAGGAATAGTGCAAGACTGTCTCGTTGGTAGAGGTATCTACTATAAGGGACAGTCTTATTTTTTAAGTAGGAAGAAAAATCTAGGTATAGTCAAACATACTCTAACTTGGAAATCCCTTCTGCTAATCAGCAATATTGGCTGACTAGTAATTTGTTAGTCAAAACATATTGGTAAGTTCCTATTGATCCAATATCAGGAATTCACTATAATTCAAAATGCTGTTTAGGTAAAATTTACATTTTTTATTTGCACTTATTTTTAGGAAGGAGATGAAGAGTAACTGGCTGGCTTGAAATATTTTTAAAAAGGAATGATACCAAAGCTCAACACAATTATGACAAGGAGTTACAGGAATGAACCCTAGATTCATCCGCTCAATCAGTCGTTTCAATGTATTCCTACTGCTAGCTTTATTGTTTTTGCAACTTATCCCAGAGCACGCTATCGCAAGCGCTAGTAGTAAAACGTATTTAATTGGTTTTAAAGAAAGCAAGAAAACAAAAGTGAGGGCGATTCAAAGATCATCTGTCCAGCAACTTAGCACGAAAGTGATGGTTGCTCAATTAACAGAGAGTGAAATGGAGGTAATGTCTCAGGACGAGAATGTAGCCTATATTGAGGAAGATAGTGAAATAGAGTTAGCAGAAACAAACAGAACAGAAAAGCAGGAAATTCCGTGGGGGATTGAGCACATAGGGGCAAATCAAGCTCACGAAAAAAATTACAAAGGCCAAAACATCAAAATTGGAATTATTGATACAGGTATATCCAATCATGAAGACCTCCAAGTAAAAGGAGGCATTTCCTATGTAGAAGGAAAATCAGATTTTGATGATGAGCACGGGCATGGAACTGCGGTGGCTGGTGTTATCGCTGGTAAAGATAATGATGTTGGAATTGTTGGTGTTGCGCCAGAAGCTGAAATCTATGCCATCAGAGTCCTTGATGAAAAAGGTCACGGTACATATTCCAGCATGATTCAGGGGATTGAATGGGCGATACAGAATGACATGAACATCGTTTCCATTAGTGCTGGTGGTAGAATTGACAGTCAAGCGCTACACGACCAGATAAAAAGAGCGAATCAACAAGGGATACTGGTTATTGCAGCAGCAGGCAATCGAGGAATGGGTGAGGATACCCAGTTGTATCCTGCGAAATATGCTGAGACATTGTCCGTCGGTGCGATAAATCAGGACAATCAACGGGCTGACTTTTCAAGTGTTGGCAGTGGGTTAGACCTGATGGCTCCTGGCGTTGATATTCTAAGTACGTCTCTCCATGGAGACTATGAGCAACGTTCAGGCACTTCTTTAGCAGCTCCTCACGTAACCGGTGCAGCAGCTGTTATTTGGTCGAAAAAGGGTGGAGCCACCAATCGCGAAGTGCGTGATAGTTTAGTCGAGAACGCAACACCTTTAGGGGAATCACGTTTTTACGGAAAAGGGCTTGTAAACCTAGAGAAAGCGCTGGGACTAGGGGATGAGGACTCCGCAGAGATTACCTCACTGGAATCGACGCCGAACGAATTGCGACTTTCCGAAGGTGAAAATTATCAACTGAAGATTACGGCGAACATGACAGATGGCAACACCAGAGATGTCAGCAAAGAAGTTACGTATACGAGCAAAGATGAAAAAATTGCTACGGTTACATCTTCAGGGTTCGTCACAGGAAGTGGAATAGGAGATACGCAACTGATCGCTGAGTTGGGTGACAAGACGATTGAGATTCCGATAGTCGTGACGAAGAGAGCTCCTTTGATACCAATAGGGGGGCTCGACACCCCCGAAAAAGGCGAGTTAATCAGTGGTACGTATACCATTAAAGGATGGTATCTCCATCCAGACGGGGTATCGAAAATCAGTATCCTGATTGATGGTACGAATGTGGGAGAGGCATCTTATGGCGACCCGAGACCAGATGTTGAAGCGAAATATCCAGCTTATCAGAATAGCAGTGCTGGATTTCACTATCAACTGGACACTGGGAATTTAACGGCAGGCACACATAGCATTACGGTGGAAGTTCAAGATACGAATGGACAACAAACCGTCATTGATGGAACGACATTTTACATTGGTGACGTGGAGCCGTTGAATGGTCTGCATGCTGATGTAACCAAGCTGGAACTAACGAATGAAGGTTCGCATCAGTTGGTGGTATCTACTGTTTTAGAAGATAACACCCTGAAAGACGTTACAAGTCTTGCAGAGTACGCTTCATCAGATGAAAGTGTCGTAACAGTAGACGCTGCTGGGGTTGTAAAAGCAATGGGGGATGGAACGGCGATTGTGACCATTCGATATGATGGTCAATCAATCACGATCCCCGTTACGATCAAAAAGAATGAGCCACTGATACCGCGTTGGGAGTTAGAGGCGCCAACAAGTAATTCCATGATGACTGGCGTCACACTCATCAAAGGCTGGTACCTGGATCCATCAGGTGTTTCCAAGATAGAGGTTCATTTGGATGGAACAGTAGTGGGGGAGGCTTCTTATGGGCATACCCGACCTGATATTGAATCCTCGTATCCACAATACCAGAATGCTAAAGCCGGATATGAGTACCGTTTAGACACAACACAGCTAATGGAAGGGCAGCATTCGATCAAGGTAACGGCTGTTAATAAAGACGGCGCTGAACAAGTTCTGGCAGAGCGAGCTGTTTTCATCGGTCGTGCTGAACCGGCAACAAGTATTGTGGCAAATATAAGCAAGGTAGATTTGATACAAGGGAATACACAGCAATTATCCATTTCTGCTGTTTTACTGAATCAACAAACGAAAGATGTGACGAGAGAGGCTCAATACACGATTGAGAATCCTGCGATCATTAGCCTTTCAGATAAAGGTATCGTTACGGGAATTGAAATCGGTCAAACCAATATCATCGTGAAATACCAGGAACAAACGCTTACGATACCTGTTTGGGTCAAAGCAGCAGGGGCTCTGGCTCGGGGAGGCATTGACAGTCCCGCGGAAAATGCATTAATCAGCGGTGTTTACCCTGTCACAGGCTGGTTTATTGACTCTACTGGTGTTGAAAAGATTGAAGTACTGGTCGATGGAGCCGTAAGTGGCGAAGCAACCTATGGCATTTCTCGTCCGGAAATAGAAATTATGGATGCTTCCAAACCGGATGGAAACGTAGGGTTCCACTATAATCTCGATACAGGGAAATTGCGGGAAGGCACACATACTCTTTCTGTTAGAGGAACAGGCAAGGGTGGAAATCAGGTAATGCTGGGGAACAGAACGATTCAAGTCGTTACCTTGCTACCAGCAATCGGATTAAAGGCAAACGTTACAGAGGTAATCGTTCCTCAAGCAAAAACGCATCAAATGACTGTCATGGCGGTATTGGAGGATCAGAGCAGTCAGGATGTAACCAAGTTGGCTCTATACAACATAGAGAATTCTTCTGTCGCAAAGGTGAGCACAGATGGCTTGGTCACGGCTCTAGCCCAAGGACGTACGAGTCTCACCGTAAAATATGGGGATCAAAGTATCAGCATTCCTATTACCGTTACGGAAGCGGAAGCACTTAAAACCTTGGGAGAGATAGAAACGCCTGTAAATGGTGCTACTGTCAATGGCACCTATACGATTTCAGGATGGTTTTTACATCCCTCTGCTATCTCAGACTATCAGGTTGTCATTGACGGGATCGAACATGGGAAAGCAAAGTCAGGCATTGCTCGACCTGATATTGCCCTGCTTCATCCGGAATATACAAATACACAAGCAGGATACAGCTATACCGTAGATCTGAACGAACTGCAACCGGGTAATCATACCGTTTCTGTGATCGCAACGGATAGCGAAGGAAAGCAGCATCCACTACCCGAAAAAAGTTTCGTAGTTGGAAAAAATGCTCCAGCGATCAGTCTGCAAAATACAGAACCAACTATTAGCGTAGCAAAAGACGCTATGCAGAAACTGCAGATTACCGCCAGTTTTGAGGGTCAACAATCAAGGGACATTACAGGGGAAGCTGTTTATACAGTAGAAGATCCGAATGTCGTTTATGTCAGTCCGCTGGGAATCGTAACAGGGCTGAAGGTTGGAATGACAAAGATTCAAGTGAATTACGGGAATCAGTCATTAATGATTCCAGTTGTTGTCACAGAATCAGAAGCAGGCTCGCTTGTTGCCAAAGGGCAAATGGATATCCCAAAAGAAGGCACAGTTATTGGTGGAACCACAACCATACAGGGATGGATTCTGAACCCAAGCGGTGTGTCCAAAATCGAGGTTTTGGTGGATGGACAATTACAGGGAACTGCCGTATATGGCGGACCTCGTCCAGACATTTTAGCCATGTATCCACTCTACCAGAATGCAAATGCTGGCTTTCAATATCTACTGGATACGTCCTTGTTTGCGGAAGGGAATCACAAACTGACCATAAAAGTAACGGATAAAGCGGGCGCGGAGAGTCTCTTGCTGGAAAGTAACATCATCATTGGTCCCGTTACGGGAATCACAGCTAATTATTCCGAAGTTACTTTAGAAAAAGACAAGAGCGTAGCATTCACGGTCGTTGCATCTTATCGAGATAAGAGTACCAAGGATGTAACGGGAGAAGTAACCTACACGATTGATAATCCATCTATCGCCAAAATAGATGCAACTGGATTACTAACCGGGCTCTCATCAGGAAGTACAGTGCTCACTGTGTCTTATGCTGGCATAGTCAAGCAATACCCTGTCACTGTAAAAGGCGACGTCTTGGTAACAGGGGGCGCCATTGACACCCCGCAAGATAACGAACTGATCAGTAGGAATTACAACATGACGGGATGGTTCGTTTCTTCTGGTGAAGTGGAGAAAATCGAGGTTTTGATGGATGGAGATAAGCTGGGCGAGGCGAAATATGGGCTTGAACGACCAGATCTGAAGCGCAAATACCCAGACGCACCACATCTAAAACCAGGCTTCTCCTATCTGTTGGAAGTTGACCAGATGCAAGTAGGGGAACACCAATTACAGGTGCTGGTCACAGAAAAAGACGGGAAGCAAACCAGTATGGAGAAGACAATCACGATTGTTGAACCCATACATGACACGTATGCTTTTTGGCTGCAATTTTCTAATCAGCAAGGACAGAACAATTGGTCCTATCAGGAGGTAAGCGGAGATCGCTTCACGGACTTGGAATGGGACAAAGCTGCCGAGGAATGGAAGAGTAATCAAAACGAGACGGCAATCGGAAACACGTGGATAAAAGTCGGGAGCTCAGATCCTATCCTGAAATGGAAGGCACCGCGTTCAGGACGAATTCACGTTAGCGGTTGGATTTCCAAAATCCAAGTGGAAGAGGGAGATGGAGTTAACGTCCGACTACTGAAAAATGATGCTCAAATTTGGCCTTCCTCAGGCTGGCAATCGATTGACTTTAACGATGAGATTGGTGTGGAAATTCAGGAGGAGCTTTCGATTGAAGAAGGAGACGCATTGATTTTTCAAGTCAACCAGAAAGAAAACAACATTGGGGATCTTCTAAAATGGACACCTGAAATCACCTACATAACGACTGAGGTGAACGATAATTCTGCTCCCCAAGTCTACTTGACCTCACCCGTGGTAGGGAAGGCTGTCACTACTGTTAATTCAGAGGATGTCATCGTCATATCAGGCATTGCGATGGATCCGAACATCGGAGACCAAGTTCATATTTGGTATCAGCTAGATGAAGAAGATCCTCATGAACTGACTCGTTTTACGGCGTCTGAGAGCGCAAATGAATTTTCATACAACTTGCCCATCGGCAATTTGAAACCAGATCATCTCTACTCACTTCGTGTCTGGGCGGTCGATCAGAAATCCAGTAAATCTCTCGTCGAAAAAGTCGATATTAGCTTGGATATGAGAGCGCAAGCTGAAAAGGACCCGATAACCATTTCTGCGAATTGGAAATATCCGAAAGATCGAGCAGAAATACCAAAAGGGCAGTCGATTACGTTGGATTGGGACTACTACAACGGTAAAGGGTATCCAAGTTATATAGCCTCGCAAGAATTAATCATTTATATCAGCGAGGGCGGGCATGTCACTTCTACAAAACGGGAGAAATTAACAGGTACAGCCCGTTCTTATGTATTTGATACAAGCTATATACAAAAAAACGCCCTCATTGATGTGCGCCTAAAAGCGATAATGAAGAGCGATGCCCCGAAAATCCTTGAAGGCAGTACCGCTAAATTGGAGTTCTATCTATTAGCCACGAATCAAGCACCTGTCGTCGTAAATACAGAGCTTGTCATCATGGATAGTGGCCGAACAGGGTTAATTAATTATTCGCTTAGAGATAATGATGTTTCAGACAAAATCGTATCAACAAAATTAAGAGTGGGACTGACTCCAGGCGGAAACGAGCTGGGTGAGAAACAAGAGCCGATTTCCGAATCGAACCAAAATGGGAATGAGTCCGGCAGATATTTTTTCCCCATCACAAAAGAAATGTTATATCAAACCGTATATTGGACGGTTCAAGCTCAGGATAATCGTGGTGCATGGACTACACCAACGAATTACACATCCCGATTGGTAGATGCTCTCCCGAAGATCGTTATTTACACCCCTGGGGCAAAGAGGGTCATGGACATTGATGAGACCTTTACTCTGGAAGGGGTCTATACCCATCTTCAAGCAGGCGATGTCATATCTGGCAGGATGAATCGTCTTAAAAATCCGCAGGAATTTACTACTACTGGTAGCTCAGGTCAGTGGAGCCTTAGCTGGAGGGGCAGGGATCTTGGAGAAGGCACCTATCCGAACATCGAAGTATCCAATCGCGGCGGTTTTGTAGCAGTTTATCCTGGAAGCTTGACTATCGAGAAGAAACCAGATGCCCCAAATAATATTAGTGTAGAGGCAGATACGAATTCCCTTAAAGTATTTTGGAGTCCTGTCGTAGGCGCAACAGACTACGGCATTCAAGTAGATGGCGGAGGTATTAAGCGGATAGGCAATGTGTCCAATCATACCATCACGGGCCTACAACCGGCGACCGTTTATACAATTAGACTTTGGGCGTACAATTCATCCGGTACTAGCAGCTATGGCAGCGGCTCGATCACGGTCCAAACGAAACCAGCAGAAAGCAATTTTAATCTGTTGGTAGAGTATAACCCGGTACGGATGCATTTTCCTACCAACCAGGCAAAATACTTTAAAATCACAGCGAAAACGAGCGGAGTTTATCAGTTCACGTTAAATAACGACTCGGGATTAGCGGCAGATGCGAATATATCCGTTTATAAAGGGGCGGGCTTGCTGGATCATGAGGAGATCTCTTCAGGAAGTAATGGTAGAGTGAATCCAGTATTTGCTGCCGGAAAAACGTATTATGTGAAGATTGTAGGAAAAAGTGAGTTTTACGCTACGCTTCTGGCAAAGCCAGGAGGCGAAGCCTTTGTTTTTAATCAGCCAAACGATATCACGATTCCAGGTGGACAAACGGTAGAAATCGCCATGAATGTTATCTTTCCTGGAAAGTATCGCATGGTGACGCAATTGAAAAATCCAAGTCAGAAGTATCCTGCTGTAACGGTCTATTCCAATGGGGTTCAAGTGTCACCGAGGGAGAAGCCAAGTGCAGCGGAAGTCATTTATGATTTGGCGGCAGGTGCCTACACAATTAAGCTGACCAATACAGAAAGTAATCCAGTCAATGTATTATTTACCGTTTTTGCTCCAGCGGCTGGGGGAACAGTTTACGAGTATGTATACGATCAAAACAATCGAATTAAGGCGATCAAAGAAAATGGAGTCGAAAGCGTCATTTTCTATCATGACGAGAACGGAAATATCACAAAAAGCGTAAAGCAAAACGCATCTACACCACAGAAAGCCAAAGCCTTGAGCCTCGATCTGGAGAAGGTGAATGTATCACCCGGTAACTCCAAATCGATCAAGGTCATGGCAACGTTGGACAACGGGAGTCAGGTGGATGTAAGCGCGCAGGCTGTATATGTCGTGGAGGATCCTTCGGTTGCTTATATCAACAAGGGGATTGTGTATGCGGTGAACGGCGGGACGACGCGGGCCAGGTTGTATTTCGGAGGGCAGTCGAAGACGTTAACCATTACGGTTGATGCACCTTCTGTTCATTTGACATCGATCAGTCTTACACCAGGACAATCCACAATAACAGAAGGCCAGATCCAACGCTTGTACGCATCCGCTTATTACTCAGACGGTAACAGCAAAGATATCAGCAGCGTTGCCAGCTTTGACACTTCGAATTCATCTGTTGCGCAAGTGAGCAGCCAAGGTGTCGTAACGGGTATCAAAGCAGGAACAGCGACGATTACCGTTTCTTATGATGGTAAAAGTGCATCTAGCCAGATAACTGTTCAAGGGGCTACCATCCAGGAAGTAAAAGGAACTCCAGTGCAAGTGTCGTTGGTAGCAGGTGGTACTCAACAGCTTAGTGTCACGGCCACTTATTCAAACGGGGCCGAAGAAAATATTTCAAAGCAAGCCGTGTATTCAAGTAGTAATGCCAATGTTGCATCAGTGGATAGTGGTGGACTGATAACAGCACTTTCGCCAGGAGCTACGCAAGTCACGGTAAGCTACGGTGGGCAAAGTACGATCATTCCTGTTACGGTTGCAGGAAATGCCATCTCTCTCGTATCTTTGGCTGTAACGCCAGCGACAGTGAGCATTGGCAAAGGAGCCAGCCAGCAGTTGGAAGTGAAGGCGATCTACAGTGATAACAGCCAAACGATTGTAACGAATCAGGCGACTTATCAGAGTTCGCAACCTGCTATTGCTAGTGTTGGAGCAGGTGGGTCCGTTACAGGGGTGGCGGTCGGGTCATCTACTGTAACCATAACTTTTGGTGGTAAAGTAGTTACCGTTCCTGTTCAGGTAACAGAGACACAAGAGCCTGTGCAGAGCTTGTCTGTTACACCAGTCAGTCTGAACATATTGGTTGGGAAGACGCAGCAGCTACAAGTAACAGCGACGTATAAGGATGGCAAGAACATGGATGTTTCGGGGCAAGCAGTCTACTTGCCAGGAGATGCCACAGTGGTAACCGTTGATGCAAACGGGGTAGTTACGGCTGTTAAGGCAGGTAGTACGAACATCACCGTTTCCTTTGGGGGAGCGAGTGTGGTTGTGCCTGTTGTTGTTACAGCAGAAATTCCGGTTCAGAACATCAAGGTTGTACCGGAAGACATCACTCTTCAAGAGGGGACAACACAACAACTAAATGTGCTATTGAAGCTTGCGGATGGTACTGAAGTAGATGTAGCGGATAAATCATTGTTTACAATGGCAGATCCATCTATAGCATCTGTTTCTGCAAGTGGTCTCCTCACGGGAATAAAAGACGGAATCACCTCAGTAACCATCGACTATTTGGGAACCAAGGTAAACGCGAATGTAAAAGTAGCACAAGTATTGAAAGAAGATAAGCTGAAACGCTTGTCCGCAGGTGGAGCACATACATTGATGGTGAAAGAAGACGGAAGTGTATGGGCATGGGGGCAGAATGAGAAAGGGCAGCTAGGAGATGGAACGATACAAGATCGGACGACGCCAGTAGAAAGTATGCTGGTCATCTCAGCGCAGCAACTGGTAGCGAGTCCAAGCACAGTGCTGTTGCCAATCTCTCAAAGCAAGCCGTTGCAAATCACGGCGACCTATGCCAATAACAGTACCCAAGATGTCACGACGCAGTCGACGTATGAGAGCAGTAACCCAGCGGTTGCAACAGTAGATGCAGCAGGTGTGATCACATCGGTATCGGTAGGGACAGCTAACATCACAGTCAGCTACTATAACAAAACGATTACGGTTCCTGTGGAAGTCAGAGAGACAGAAGTGAAAGTCAATCGCTTGTCCGCAGGTGGAGCACATACGTTGATGGTGAAAGAAGACGGAAGTGTATGGGCATGGGGTCAGAATGAGAAGGGGCAGCTAGGAGATGGAACGGTACAGAATCGGACGACGCCAATAGAAAGTATGCTGGTCATCTCTGCTCAGCAACTGGTAGCGAGTCCAGGTACGGTGTTACTGCCGACATCTCAAAGCAAGCCATTGCAAATCACGGCGACCTATCCAAATAACAGCACCCAAGACGTCACGACACAGTCGACGTATGAGAGCAGTAACCCAGCGGTAGCAACGGTAGATGCAGCAGGTGTGATCACAGCGGTATCGGTAGGGACAGCGAACATCACAGTCAGCTACTATAACCAAACGATCACAGTTCCTGTAGAAGTCAGGGAGACAGATGTGAAAGCGAATCGCTTGTCTGCCGGCGGAGCACATACATTGATGGTGAAAGAAGACGGAAGTGTATGGGCATGGGGTCAAAATGAGAAGGGTCAGCTAGGAGATGGAACGGTACAAAATCGGACGACGCCAATAGAAAGTATGCTGGTGATCTCTGCTCAGCAACTGGTAGCGAGTCCAGGTACGGTGTTGCTGCCGACGTCCCAAAGCAAGCCATTACAAATCACGGCGACCTATCCAAATAACAGCACCCAAGATGTCACGACGCAGTCGATGTATGAGAGCAGTAACACAGCGGTAGCAACGGTAGATGCAGCAGGAGTGATCACAGCGGTATCGGTAGGGACAGCGAACATCACAGTCAGCTACTATAACCAAACGATCACAGTTCCTGTAGAAGTCAGGGAGACAGAAGTGAAAGCCAATCGCTTGTCTGCCGGCGGAGCACATACATTGATGGTGAAAGAAGACGGAAGTGTATGGGCATGGGGTCAAAATGAGAAGGGTCAGCTAGGAGATGGAACGGTACAAAATCGGACGACGCCAATAGAAAGTATGCTGGTGATCTCTGCTCAGCAACTGGTAGCGAGTCCAGGTACGGTGTTGCTGCCGACGTCCCAAAGCAAGCCATTACAAATCACGGCGACCTATCCAAATAACAGCACCCAAGATGTCACGACGCAGTCGATGTATGAGAGCAGTAACACAGCGGTAGCAACGGTAGATGCAGCAGGAGTGATCACAGCGGTATCGGTAGGGACAGCGAACATCACAGTCAGCTACTATAACAAAACAATCACGGTCCCTGTGGAAGTCAGGGAGACAGAAGTCAAAGCCAATCGCTTATCCGCAGGTGGAGCACATACGTTGATGGTGAAAGAAGACGGAAGTGTATGGGCATGGGGTCAAAATGAGAAGGGTCAGCTAGGAGATGGAACAGTACAAAATCGGACGACGCCAATAGAAAGTATGCTGGTGATCTCTGCTCAGCAACTGGTAGCGAGTCCAGGTACGGTGTTGCTGCCGACGTCCCAAAGCAAGCCATTACAAATCACGGCGACCTATCCAAATAACAGCACGCAAGATGTCACGACGCAGTCGACGTATGAGAGCAGTAACCCAGCGGTTGCAACGGTAGATGCAGCAGGTGTGATCACAGCGATATCGGTAGGGACAGCGAACATCACAGTCAGCTACTATAACAAAACAATCACGGTCCCTGTGGAAGTCAGGGAGACAGAAGTGAAAGCCAATCGCTTATCCGCAGGTGGCGCACATACGTTGATGGTGAAAGAAGACGGAAGTGTATGGGCATGGGGTCAAAATGAGAAGGGTCAGCTAGGAGATGGAACGGTACAAAATCGGACGACGCCAATAGAAAGTATGCTAGTCATTTCGGCGCAGCAACTGGTAGCGAGTCCAAGTACGGTGTTGCTGCCGACGTCTCAAAGCAAGCCATTACAAATCACGGCGACCTATCCAAATAACAGCACCCAAGATGTCACAACGCAGTCGAGGTATGAGAGTAGTAACCCAGCAGTTGCAACGGTAGATGCAACAGGTGTGATCACAGCGGTATCGGTAGGGACAGCGAACATCACAGTCAGCTACTATAACAAAACAATCACGGTCCCTGTGGAAGTCAGGGAGACAGAAGTCAAAGCCAATCGCTTATCCGCAGGTGGAGCACATACGTTGATGGTGAAAGAAGACGGAAGTGTATGGGCGTGGGGTCAAAATGAGAAAGGGCAGCTAGGAGATGGAACAGTACAGAATCGGACGACGCCAATAGAAAGTATGCTGGTCATCTCTGCGAAGGAACTGGTAGCGAGTCCAAGTAGGGTGTTGCTGCCGACGTCCCAAAGCAAGCCATTACAAATTACGGCGACCTATCCAAATAACAGCACCCAAGATGTCACAACGCAGTCGAGGTATGAGAGTAGTAACCCAACAGTTGCAACGGTAGATGCAACAGGTGTGATCACAGCGGTATCGGTTGGGACAACGAGCATTATCGTCAGCTACTATAACAAAACAATCACGGTCCCAGTGGAAGTCAAGGAGATCGAAGTGAAAGCCAATCGCTTGACCGCAGGTGGAGCACATACGTTGATGGTGAAAGAAGACGGAAGTGTATGGGCATGGGGACAAAACGCGAAGGGGCAGCTAGGAGATGGAACGGCACAAAATAGCACAGTTCCAGTATTAACGAATGATAAATAAAATGGAGTGAGCCTAAGTGAAAAAAAATCTAATTAAGTCAAATTTAATATGTAATATTTTACTGATGATGCTTGCAGTACTTTTTCTATCAAAAGAGACGACTTTGGCAGCGGGTAATGCAGTGAGTAGTGCTGCAGGTTCAGAGCACTCTCTCATTCTGAAGAGTGATGGTACCGTTTGGGCGTGGGGTGCAAATGGTGCCGGTCAATTGGGCGATGGTACAACCGTTCAAAAAAATGTTCCTGTCCAAGTAAGAGGCATTACAAACATTTCGCGTATTGCTGCGGGAGAGTACCATAGCGTAGCTTTGAAAGCAGATGGTACAGTATGGAGTTGGGGAACTAATGGTTATGGTCAATTAGGTAACGACACAACTAATAGTAGTGCCACACCAATACAAGCAATGGATCTAACAGATATTACAGAGATTGCTGCTGGAAGATATTATGGGTTAGCTCTCAAGAAAGATGGTACAGTTTGGATGTGGGGATATATGGCTGGAGGGAGCGTACAAAAAAAACCAATAAAAGTATGGGGTCTTACAGACATAAGGGCAATTGCTGCTGGGGGAGGTCACAGTCTTGCTGTTAAAAAGGACGGAACAGTATGGGCTTGGGGGGAAAACGAATATGGTCAATTAGGCATAAACAATACAACAGCGAATCAAGTTCCAACTAAAATAAACGGACTTTCAAATATTGTCTCTGTTGCTGCAGGATTCAAGCATAGTATGGCACTTGATGTAAATGGAAAAGTGTATGCGTGGGGCCTTGGGAACCAAGGACAAATTGGTGATGGCAATAATACGCTTAGAACTACTGTCCCAGTGAATGTACTAGAAGTGACAGAAATTGTGGAAATTGCAAGTGGGTCTCTTGCTAATCATAGTTTAGCTTTAAAGAGAGACGGAACAGTATACGCATGGGGAAATAATTATCCCGGTCAACTAGGAGATGGAACAACTAATAACAGCTTCAAACCTATAAAAGTTAAAATTACACCATAATATTTACTAGTAAATCCCCCTTCTAACCAAGGGGGACAACATTTCTTTCGGAGGCAATATGAAACTCCTGTCGACAAAATCAACCCTGATTTTTATATTAAGTCTTTCCCTATTTACGACGATGATACCACCAGTGAGTACCCTGGCAAATGAACCGTCAATCCAAGAATTATCAAATACACAAAGTATAGAATCATCAACTCCAAACGAGACAATAGATGAAATCCAGAATTCCATCGCAGAGCAAAATCTCAACCCTTTACCAGAAAAAAGAGAAGCAAAAAATCCCGCATCATATAACGCCGCGGACATCGCTTCACTAACATGGACTCAGCTGGATGCAAACACAGCAATCGAAATCCACCAAACATTCGACCGAACCTTACTAAAATACGCTGCCTATTTCTATCCAGATCTATTGCAGCTACTTTCAACAGAAGAACACTCAGAAGTAAATGCTTTTTCCAGTGACCAGCTCATCTCTCAATTCGATCATCTCAGTCAGGAAAATAAGGCCCTCTTAAATCGCCTTACACCCCTTGTAGCATCGAAAGTAAATGAACTCAAGAGTCTGGAAGAAACACTCGACATTCAAGCAGTGAATACAACTCCTCCAGAAGTTCTCTACACAGAAAAAGATCAGGAGTTTCGCTTTGCTCGTTCAAAAACAGAGCAATCCGTAGATGATGTATATCGCTCTGCAAACTTGGTCGAGCAAGATCTCTACTTACCAGGAAAGCATGGACTGGATCTGGATATAAAACGCCGATATCACTCCCTGAGCAGTAAAATCAGTGTACCAAGCTGGGACGATGATCTAGACAAGAATGAAGCCTTAAAGGCCAATGAGAAATTTGCAACAGGCTGGGATTTTAATATGCCGAGACTGGATATCGTCACGCGTGAGCAGGCAGCCACGGTAAGGGACGACCCCTATAATCCAGGCCAGCAAATTTACTCCACCAAGGTAGACAAGAGTCCAACGGCGAATCGTTATTACATTAGCTTAGAGGACGGGACATCTTTAGAATACCGGTTCAACAAGTTTGTGAATTATCCATATAAGGACATTATGTTCATCACGGACGACGTGAATCGGAAGTACACGCTGCATTACCGTAATCTGAAGTATGAATTTGATGTCAAGCTGGGAACAGTCGTCAAATCCAATATTTATGGAGACACGATCAAGTACAACCTGAATAGCGACGGAGAGCCAGTCAGCATCGAAGACAGTGTCGGCCGCTATGTGGTGCTAAAACGAAAGCAAAACGACACCACACAAGATTTGATAGTCTATAAAGACAAATCAGAGACTACCGTGCTCAAGCACATTCGCTACCACTTTGAACGAAAGCTAGCATTGAACGGTTACTTTCAGCTCGTTCGAGTAGAAGTCCTGCCGACAGCAGGGAGTGGGAGCGGTTCTTATACAGTAGCAAATTATTCCTATCATAATCCTACTACCAAGGGTATTGCTTATTTCAATTTGAACAAGGAATACACACTGGACAAGCTCCCTACCGATCAAAGCCTTCAAGATTCAGCAAAGTATTGGGAATCGGATACAAAGAAGCGTAAGGAAATCGATTACTTGCTCATGCAAGAAGTTTCCTATCCGCTGCAAGGATTAAAAATCAACTACGAATATCGTCCCTATCAACTAGGTCAAACGACGTTTAATGACGGTCTCGTACGGATTTTTCAAGACAAGTATGCACTAAGCTATGTAGCCTATCATCCTGTTAATAAAGTATCGTACAGCTATACGCAGAAAACGCCAAAAGGAACCAATACGTATAAGCTCGAAAAGAACTATGCCAATAACGACAACCTCCACGAGATATGGAAGGTACCAAAGGAACAACTGCCCAGATTGAAGAATTTTGCGGAACGTCATGGGGATACCATCCAGGTCACCGAATCTGAGGCTTCCCGTTACACGAAGAATTCCATTTACAAGGTCAATCAAGACGGAAATACGTTGCTGCGAAGCGAGAAGACAACAGGCGTGAGCAAAGGCGGAACAAATGTATCTGGCGCGAAGTATCGGGTCGAGTACAATCCAACTACGTACACAACCTATGCCTATTCCGGCCGGAATACAAAGCCGACGTATCAATACGTTTTCCTGGAACCGACATCGGCAGTGAGCGATCTGGATGTTTACAATTCCTACTTGAAAGACCCGAACCTATCCAATCGATCACGGTATGCGGCCAAGATCAACAATTACGCACAAGAGACGTATTTGGAATATAACGATTACGGACAGCTAACCAAGCAGATTGCACCGGACGGGATTGTAAGTACATGGACATATGATGCAGAAGGGGTAAATCCATGGGGCTTCCGTACCTTCTCCGTATTGAAGGCAGCCAGAACGCAATCAACCTCCGCCTCGGGCGATCCGTATTATTCGAATACGACATTCGAGTACAACAATCAATATTTGCTCCGGAAGGAAACGGAGATCAACTCGTTCCCTGCCAATTTGATCAATAATCACAAGAGCCAATCGGTTGAACGGACATATGAGTACACCAATAACCAGCTCTACTCGATTACGGAAAACTTTGGCGCAGGAAAGACAAGGACGCAGACCTTTACCGCTTATGATCAATATGGCGTTCAGCCAACACAAATCGCACTCGCAGGTGTTGAGCTGGAAAGCGGCAAATCGGATGTATTGAATTTTTCCTACGACATCGATGACAAAGGCCAAATCAAAAGCCAGACCTATCCGAACGGAAGCAAAGCTACATACGATTACGATGAGTTAGGCCGACCGTTATCGGAGACTTTTCACAATCAAGGCGCAAAACGAACCATAACGTATGTGTATCGGGACGGCGAAGCTTCTGGATCGAGTTCAGAAGGACCGGGCATCGTGGAGAAAATTGCCCCGGATCAATCGAAGCTGATCACTTACTACACCCCGTATGGAGATACCGCCTATCAAGAGCAGGTGGGCACGACAGGTGCGAAGCGTCCATTGGTAGAAAACGAGTTTACGCCAGATGGCATGGAGATTAGTCGCACGGTTCCTTACGGGAAGCAGGAGCAAAGCACCTCGTACCTGTATGACTGGGACGGTTTTGTGTACCAAACGATGAATTCCTTAGGAACCACTAAGAACCATCGAAACAATGCCTACTCGGATAAAACAAGATACTTACCTCGTCTGACGGAACAAACGCTCTCTCCGAATGGCTATATCGCGACCACCTACCGTGATTTGTATGGAAAAGTGGAGAGCACGGAGGAGACGACGCAAAGCGGCAGTCATCATCGCGTGACGAACTACCAGACGGATCGATTCGGGAAAGTAACTAATAAAGAAATCTCAGACGGAAAAACTTCCCAAGCGTGGAGTATGCGCTTCGACCATAACGACAACCTGGTGTATTTGCAGGACCCTGAAAATAACGTAAATGTATACGGGTACGATGGGCTAGGCAATCTCACCAGTGTATTGGAGAATGGCACGACTACGGCAGAGTATACCTACAATAGTTTGTCGTGGAAGCTCTCGGAGAAGAATCCAGAGACAAGAGCGGAGACGTACACCTACGACAAAAGCGGTCTTGTGAAGAGTTACAAGGATAAAAACGGTGTCACATTCAACTACGACTACACGCCTTTCCATGAGTTAAAGAAAGTTTCTTCCGGCGCTTCTTTCTATGAAGACCGCGTGTATGATCCACAGTCTGGTCTGCTTTTGAGCGAAAATAATCACACAGGAAACTCTATTAGCTATGGCTATGATGGGTTCCATCGAAAGAATCGCCAAACGATGATGGGCAAGGACTACCAGCTTCTGTATTCTGATAACGACGATACGATAGATACACTCGTATACCCTGCAAGAAGTGCGGTATCTGGTTCTGCCCCATCTCTAAGTGTCGGATACACCTATGACAACGCAAACCGATTAAATTCGGTGGCGATCCCGGGAGTGGGAACGACCACATACACGTACGATATCAGCAACACAGGAGAAACCAATGCAGTATCGTATCCGGGACAACCGAAAGCGATGCAGCAGTCGGTCAGCTCATTTGGTGAAAAAACAGCCTTGAATCACGCAGACGGCTGGAACGAGACAAATGGCTACGATCTGTTTGGCAATATCACTAGTCAAAAGCGCTCCGGTACGAATTATGGATTGTTTGTGTACGACAAGCTTTCCCGGATCAAGGAAGAATCGGTCGAAGGAAACGTCAAGCAATACGCTTATGACAAACGCGGCAACCGCCAAGTGTATGCAAATGCCCCGGTAGATATCCTGCGCTCCTATGAAATGAAGCACGATTTGTTTAATCGTTTGCAGGAGTACAAGGACGAGAAGGGGACGACAACGTACACGTATTATCCAGGTGGATTGCGTGCGACGAAGCAACAGACTGGCAGCGTGACGGATACGACTCACTACGTCTATTTGGATGGGCAAGTGATTGAAGAGCTGACGCAGGATGGCAGGGTCAAGGCGAGGAATGTGTTTGGTAACCAGTTGATCTGGCGAAAAGACTATGCGTCGAATCTTGAAGGTAATTACTATTACAATAGCCATGGTGATGTTGTCAAAATCAAGGCTCCCAATGGGAATGTTCTAAATACGTACGACTACGACATCTGGGGCAATTTGATTGCGGATAAGGTCAAAGAAACGATTTCCAACCCGTTTATGTATGCGGGGGAGATGTTTGACAAAGAGAGCGGGTTTTACTACCTGCGTGCTCGGTATTATGATCCGAAGATAGGGCGGTTTATCTCGGAGGATACGTATAAGGGGCAAGTGGATAATCCGTTGAGCTTGAATAGGTATACGTATGTAAGTAATAATCCATTGCGGTTTGTCGATCCTAGCGGACACTATCAATGCGAAGGTGCGATTTCTAGTTGTAATAAAGAAATATCAGGGAATAAATATTACAAAGATCTACGTGATTTAAGCCCTGAAGAACAAGTTCAGATTCTTGAAGATCCGAGGTACTCAGAGTTTGATAAAGCGAGGGTATCTTTGTTGATGATGGGTAGATCTATTGGTTTGACGTCGCTTTCAGGAGTTTCTAATACTACGAAAGTAGTGAGCACGTCTACTACACTAAAATCCACCTATACACCTACTTATAAAGTGAATTTGCAGTACTTCGCTGGAAAAAGAAGTAAGTGGTGGCATCCAGAATATATTGATAATCTATCTTCAACTGATATTTTATTTGGCGTTAAAAAATCTCGTAAAGGCTTATCAACATTGGGAAGTGCCAAAAGAGCGGACGCTTGGGTTGCTGGAAGAGGTTGGGTAGGTGTTGACGCTAAGGAGATCGTAGATAATGGAGTGTTAATAGGATACAGCAGTAATGACGGTTTGAGAGCATTTAGATTACAATATAAAAAAGGAGATCAAATGTGGCGAGCGAATTTTCAACTAAATACAAATAAAATAGGAAGCACATCTAAAAAGGCTGAAGTATTTAATGTTCACATTGATATATTAGACTAGGAGGGCTGTGGATGCTTGTAGTTAAATCATTGATACAATCTTATGAAGATTGGGGTACTGACATAGATGATTTTTATATATCTTTTGAAGTTGATATAGGTTGTAAAGATATCATTGGATCAGCCGATATGTTTACTTTTGAGGTGGTGAGTCCAAAAAGATTAAGTAAAATTGTGTCAGATAGTAATATTGAGATTGGTAGAGGCTATCTAATTATGAATGACTTTAATATTAACCAAGTACAGCAGGTTGTGAATAATATCGTAAAAAAGTGTCAAAATGAAGATTATAATTTGGCGATGAAGGATATTTCAAAATATTTTAGATGGCAGATGGATAATTAATTGTAACAGAGACTTTTGTTAGCAACTAAAATCCCCAAGTGAGTAACCAAAACTCGTTTGGGGCTTCTTTAATTTATCCCTGAAAGAAGTAAAAAACTCTTGATTTAAAATGCAAATTTATAGTAATATCAATTCAAGGAAGTCGAACTATAAATTTATAGTATTCCTGCTTCATCAAGAAAGGTGTGTAACCATGTTTAACCCCGAAATAAAAACTACCTTTCTTCAAGGATATAAAGAAAATACCCAAAAAGCTTATTCAAGAGTCTTCAACCTAACAATGAAGTTCGAAGTGGAAAAGGATAAGGATTTGCTCCACTTTACACTGGATGAGATTGAAACTGCCCTGCACAGCTTCCATGCTTCTACAGGAGATTCTCTCAATACGGCTGGGAGAACGATATCTGCTTACTTGAATTGGGCAAGGGCAGAGGGGCTTAGAGAGGACATCAATCCACTGGAGTTCGTTTCAAAAGAATGGTTTAAGAACATGGTAGGTAACACCCACCAACAATTTATTACGAAGCAAGAAATCGATGCAATCATTGACCAATGTAATAACGATCAGGATTCAGTGATTCTCTCCCTGTTATTCGAAGGTGCGGGTGGTAGAGAGGTAAGTGAACTACGCAATCTAAAACGTGATCAAGTCAATGATGAGAAACGAACATTGATATTGATTAACGATAAAGAAGAAACAAGAGAAATTCAAATATCCGAGCAGTGTCTGAAATTAATAAATGGCGCAATCAAGCAAAAGGATTATCTCAAAGGTAATGGGGAGATGAGACGAGATCATCTCAAAGAAACAAGTGAATTAATTGAAACAGGCTATGTAATCAGACCAGCCAAGACAAGAAATGTTCATATGGAACAAGTCAGTCCTCATCTGATTTATGGGAGATTACATGCATTAGAAGAATACTTTGGTTTTGATAATCTACGAGTGAAAACGATTCAACGCAGCGGGATGATCTGGATGGGAAAACAACTGTTAGAACGTGATGGCGAACTCGGAAAAGAGCAGTATTATGAGATATGCCAACAGTTCGGCATTAGCCAAGTCATGAATGGAAACAAGCTAGAGTATATGTGGTGGGGATTAAAAGACTTCGTAAATCCAGACATGATTGCTGTATTGTACAAGTAACGCACCTAGAGGATGTAATTCCTCTGGGAAAACAAGATAAAACTAAAAATTTATTGTAAATAGATAAAGGAAGGTGATCGAACGTATGAGTTGCTATCTTTTGTTATAACATGCCAAATCATATTCAATATATTAAAATTTATAGTGAAAAGGAGAGAATACTATTGTTTGATTCCATCAAAATGAAAGTAAGTTCCGTATTTATTCAACCTGAAATATTACGACAATATAACTTTGCATCTTTAATCAGAAAACAGGTGTTATGACCACATTCCAAATGCAAGACGAGATCATTCCATATATCAAATATCAGGAAGCAAGCGGCACTTTAACTATTCAAGTTTCGATTCCCAAGATGCTTTATGGAAATAATGTCAAAGCAATCGAACAATCAGATATTCCCATTTTCTTTCAGCGTGTACAAGAACGATTACAGCAATTATTCGGCATCCACATTTCCACGAACCCCTGTTGGAAGCATACAAGATCAATCATGTAGAACAAGACTGTCTCACAAGTAAAGAATTCCACTACAAGAGACAGTCCTATTTTTTATACAACCAAGAATTACCGTTCTAAACCTAAATGAATCAAAGGAAACGACCTCCCCGAACCATCCAGCTCAGACCGTCCTGTCTGCACAAACCCATACCTTCTGTAGAAAGCATAAGCCCCTTCGTTTTGCTCGTTGACATCTACTTTGAGATTCGGACCATACTTACGCTCTGCATGTTCAAGTAATCTGCGCCCAATCCCTTTCCCGTGGTATTCTGGATCAACGAACAGCATTTCAATTTTCGCTCCATCAAGGCCAATGAAGCCTACAGGCTCTTTCTTCTCGTTAATTTCCATCCATACCTCAACAGCAGATAGTGCTTCATTTTTTACCATGTTTTTATAAAACGCAATATCTTCTTTCGCCAAAAAATGGTGCGTACGGCAAACGGCACGATACCAAATATCTACCAATTGATCACGATAGCTGGCTTCATAAACAACAGTTTTGGTATTCATCATGAAACCTCCCGATTCAAACTAACAAATAAGAAAAGAGCGCTCTTGAGAGCTTATTATATAGAGTCGCTAAAAACTTTCCTATCCGGTTCACAGCTTTTCTATCCTCCCAGAATAATCTGACGATTGATCGGCGAGAAGGGGAGGGGAACCCAACCCTACCTGGCCTCAATCCCCCCAGGCACTTCCAAATACCCTCTCTTCTCCACAAACAATGGCTCTACAACCCCAAACTCATTCTGCAATTGCTTCATTTTCTCTTGAGCCTCGGCTTCCGTCCGATAATACCCGGCCTCGACAAAATATCCACCTTGCTTGTCCTTCAAAACCCGCATATTGTCCGCGACCAATAGAGCCTCCTCCATAGCCCCGAGCGCCTCTCCATACGGCACGGAAGCAGTGCGCACCGAGTACACAGGCTGCTGCTCTTCTGGCGTTACTTCGTTTGGAGAAATCGTAATAACAACTTGCGCTGGCTGCTTATATTCCTTCACCTTATAAGCAATCGCTTCCTTAAAGGTCACATTAAACCGCACGAGAGAATCGTCCAACGAAATGATCTCGTAAGCATCTTCAATGTACGGACTTTGCTTCAAAGTCTCGAAATCTTTAACAGCCGAAAATTTTCTCGCGCCACCAACAGCAAACGTCATCGTATTCGGATATTCCGTAAAACTCACGTGGAACGAGCTGACGTTCTGCTGTACCTCATTATCCTGGGTAAAGTTTATGATGATGTTTTCCCGGTCTCCTTGCTTCTGTACCGTAATGAAGCTAACATCTACGGCATCTTGCGGAGTACCACCGCCTGCACTGCCTTTATTGAATTGCAATATTTTCACTAGCTTGCCCAGACCAGGCACGTTTTCCAAAGCACTCGCAAAGGCGGGGATTGTGTTCACGCTGACCGTGAAAAGAACAAAGACAGCGGCCGCGCTAACACCAGCGTGCTTTAACCAACGCGTTCTTGCTTGCGCACGCTTGCGATGAAGCTTTCCACGTCCGATGGCTTGCTCGGTGACTGCCGCCAACTCTTCGGGAATTTCAATATCGTGATAGGCTTGTTTGTAATCGTCCAGTTTGTTATCCAAGAGATTCACGCTCCCCAATGTTCACTTTCAATTTCTCCAGTCCGCGGTAAATGATCGACTTCACGGAGCTGAGGGGTATGTCTAGCACATCGGCAATGTCCTTGATGGGCATGTCTTCGAAATACCTCAGCATAATGACCGTTCTGGATTTTTCATCGAGTTGGCCCAAGGCATCTTGCAAGTCGATGGCATCTTCCCGTGGTTTTTGCTCGTAGCTGCCTTCATGCTCTTTATCCATATAAACGACTTTTTTTGCTTTGCGTATGTGATCCAAGGCGCAGTTGACGGCGATTTTGGTCAGCCATGTTTGAAAATATTGCGGCTGCTTCAATTTGTGTATGGAGATAAAGGCGCGATAGACAGTCTCCTGCACGATTTCCAACGCGTCTTCCTTGTTTCGTACATAAGTAAAAGCCATGCGATATATTTTTTCTCTATTCTCTTGGATCAGAAGCGTAAAGCTGTCTTCATCACCGGAAATGGCTCTTTGTGCCAGTTCAGTTTGATTCACGATGCTGCACACCCTCCTTGCTGAATACGTTAGGTTCTTCCTTTCCTCACCTAAATAATCCAGCAGCGCGAGACACACTGCGGGAGCGTAAATCCTTCTTATCCTTACTTTAATGGGAATACCATTTTATTTTTCGTTTCGCCGCTTTCTTGATCGATTTCAAACAGCTCGAGGGTGCTTGTGTTATTTTTAGACAGATTGCTCAGCGGAATGACAATCTCCTGAGAGAATTCACCCCATTCCGGGCCGCCTTTCGATGCTGTTCCAAAGCCTTTGGCAACGACTTGTTCGTCTTGCTTCACGGCATATTGATAGGTACCTTCGAAAACGCTAGCTTCGCCGGATACCGTGTACACGACAGACGGTGCTGCAAGCTTCAGGTTACGAAATACTTGGGTGTTTTTTACTTGATCGGAGCTATTTAATGGAATGGAAAGCTTGTTGATGATCTTCCCGTTCTCTTGATTAATTTCAAACATCTCGAGCATCAATGGCTCTTTTCCTATTAGCTCACTTGTTGGAATTTTAATCGTTTGCGCAAACGTTCCCCATTCCGGGCCACCATTTGAAGCTGTGCCGAACCCACTTGCGACAACGTGCTTCCCTTGCTTGACTACGTATTGGTACGTACCTTCAAAAACATTTGCTTCCCCTTTTAAAGTGTACAGGAGAGCAGGCTCTGCTAGTTTGATATTCCGAAACCTATTTTGTTCGGCTGGTTCGTTGTAGTTTGTTTCTTGCTGCGTGGTTACTGGGGGAGCAGCTTGGTTAGCCCAAGTCGTGCCGAGGACTCCGGCAAAAACAGTGCAAGTCAAAATAGAAGCAGCAACTACAGTGATCGTCTTTTTATTCATGGTATGTCTCTCCCTTATCAGGCATATGGTCGTGATGGATTGTTTGTTTTTGGTAGTAGCTTCATGAAGGTTACAAGGGTTAGACGGGGGAGGGACGCAAAAAGACGCAAGAGATTTTATGGGAAAAAATGATATTTTCTCGCTGTATTTAGCAGAATTTTTAAAATATTAAGGACGACGATTCACGGATTAAGCTATACTGTCTTTATGGAACAATCTTCTAATTAGTGGGGGCGGAAAATATGAAAAAACTCGTTTCACTGGCAGTCGTTGCAAGTATTGCGATCCCGTTACTAAGTCCAACGTTTGTCCAACATGCTGCTGCAAATGCTATTCATGACTATCGTAGCGAAGCTCAGGTCAACCAGTTCCGCCCACATGGTGGAGATAAGCAGGAAGTGAATGATTACATAGCGTCCTTGGTGAAGCAACGATCCAATCCTGCTGAGGTAGCAAAGCTGGTGGCAGATGACTCCTTGACGAATTTTGCGATGAAAACCTATGTGGAAGGATTGGCGCAATACAAAAACATTCAGGTGATCGAAGCAAAAGTTGACAAGCTGTACACCGTCACGAAGGAGGACGCCTACAATAACTACCGTGCGATTGTGAAATTCAAATACGTCGGGTATACCGCAGATAACAAGGCCATTGAAAAAACGGATTATCTCGGTTTGGCCAGACTCGGTACAGACCCGGTGAACTGGAAGGCGTGGGGAGTCATTTGGCAGGACTCTGGCATCGATGTGTCAGATGTGAAGCTAATTCAGTTGGAGAAGCCACGCAAAGGCGAAGAAATATGCGTGATCACGACAGATGCCGGTGTGATCAAGCTGAGACTGTTCCCGAACAAAGCTCCAAAAGCGGTGGAAAACTTTAAGACTCTCGCCAAAAAAGGGCAGTACAACAATATGATTTTTCACCGTGTGATCAACGATTTCATGATTCAGGCGGGAGATTTGAAAGGGCCGGATGGCAAGGAGCTCCCGAGTATTTACGGCGAGTCCTTTGAGGACGAGTTTAGCAGGGATCTGTTCAATTTCAGAGGAGCGCTCAGTATGGGGAACGCTGGACCCAATACGAACAGCACGCATTTCTACATTGTACAAAGTCCCAAGGTAGATCAGGAGTACCTCGATTTGTCGGCGCTGCCGTTGAACGCAGAAGCAAAGTATAAAGAAATTGGCGGACGAGCTTACCTCGACAACCGCCACACTGTTTTTGGTCATGTATTTGCCGGGATGGAAGTCGTTGACAAGATCGCTGCCCAGAAAACAGATGAGAATGCAAAGCCCATCCAAAATCCGATCAAGGTGCAAAAGATCGAATTTGTCCCTTATAACGAATAAGCTTCGCCAGCAAAGCAAAAACCCCCTCTCATTCCTGGCACTTGGGATGACGAGGGGGTTTGTCAATGAAGGGGAGATGCAAGTCAATACGGCTCCCAGCGCAGTTTGCGTGCCTTCTCGAATCGCTCTTCCACATAGGGCCAGTTGACGATATTCCACCAGTTCTCTACATACTTGTCTCGCTGGTTTTGATACGCCAGGAAATAGGCATGCTCCCATACGTCCAGGGCCAGTAGCGGAATCACATCCCATTGTGACAGGTTCTGGTGCTTTTCGGCCGTAAGAATCTCCAGATGATGTGCCCGCGGGGACCAAACGAGGATCGCCCACCCAGGACCTTCTACCTTTTCTGCCGCCTGACTAAATTGTCTCCTAAAGGTGTCATATGAACCGAAATACCGATTGATTGCCGCCACGAGATCACCAGAGGGAGTGCCACCCCCATTTGGACTCATGGAGGGCCAAAAGATCGTATGCAAGTAATGACCTGCCCCGTTGAAGGCTAGCTCACGTTCCCAATGGCGAATGAGATCGAAGTTGCCACTCTCTCGGGCATCCGATAGCTTCCTCTCTGCTGTATTGAGATCGTCTACATACTTTTGGTGCAGTTTGTTGTGATGGATTTGCATGGTTGCTTCATCGATGTACGGCTCTAAAGCGTTGTACGCATAAGGGAGCGGGGGGAGGGTATGCCGGCCGACAGCCACGGGGCGTGCCGCACGGACTGGCTCGCGTGCACCGGGATAGGAAACGGGTTCTGGCACAACAGGCACTTGTGCTTCTTCCGCCACCGCTGGCTGTGCATTCATTGATTCCGCAACAGGTTCCCTCGTTTCTCCTTCCAGTTGGTCATCTTCACTCAACTGAGCCAGTCGTAAAAAGTGATGGAATTGCTGCTGCACTTGTTCGGCGCGAGTGATGAGAGCAGGGAGTTCGTCGCTGTCTTTTGCCGAATTGAGCATGGATGCTTGCCTTCCGATCTGTGTAAATGTTTCCTCGAATTTGTGCAGATGCCGTTCGAGTTCTCGGTTGAGGGTCTTATGTCTTCGCAAATGATCGATCCATTGGCGGCCCCATTGGCTCCAGTCCAGCAAATTCTTGGCTTCTTCTACCAAAAGATTCTCCTCCTCGTGGGCACATCATCACTCCTCACATTATGAAAGGTGCCTAGAGAAGGTGCGACATTTGCGGAGTACAAGAAATTTCATCTCGGCATATGGTAGTAGCACAAATGTTTGAGTGGTATGCTGTACTATATTCATTTCAACAGGGGAGACACATTAGCATGAGTAGAGAACGAGCGATAGCCGTTATTGATTCAGGAGTGGGAGGATTAACTGTTGCGAAGGAAGTCATGCGTCAGCTACCCGAAGAACGGATTGTTTATGTAGGCGATAACGCCCGTTGTCCGTATGGCTCCAAATCGCCGGAAGAGATTCGTACCTACAGCTTTCAAATGATCGACTATGTGATGCGTACACCGTTAAAGGCATTGGTGATCGCCTGTAATACTGCGACTGCCGTCGTGCTGGAGGAAGCGATGGGTGATTTGCCGCTGCCCGTCATCGGGGTGATTGAACCAGGGGCGCGTGCAGCTGTTCAAGTGACGAAAAACGGAAGGATCGGTGTCATCGGGACGGAAACGACCATTCGTACGAGGGCTTATGAACGTGCGCTTTTACGGATTCAGCCGGATCTATACGTCGCAGGCATGGCTTGTCCCGCATTTGTGCCACTGGTGGAGAGCCACATGGCGAACACAGAGGAAGCAAGAAGAGTAGTAAAAGAAACGCTTGCCCCGTTCTTGCACGAAGATTTGGACACGTTAATTTTGGGTTGTACACACTATCCGTTGCTAGCTCCAATTATCTCGGAAGTGATGGGAGATCGAGTGCGCCTGATTAACTCCGCAGAGGAGACAGCACGAGAATTGTCCATGCAAATTGCGACTGACGCCGAAAGCAAGCAAATAGAGCGCCCGAAGCATTTGTTTGTGACCAGTGGGGACGCCCACAAATTCCGGACCATTGCAGAAGAATGGCTGGATTGCAAAGTAAACGTCCAGCACAACTCATTGGAAAAAACCGTCCAGCCCTAATGAAAGGCCTTGTCTGGCGAGACAAACTTTCAACGCATAAACCCAAGCCTAGCTCGTATACATGGTAGTACAAAGTGTGTGGAGGAGGCTGGGGAAATGAAGATAAGGCACATCGGGAAAATGACGGCCGTGCTGGGGGTTAGCGCAGTGCTTTTGTCGGGCTGCGGTCTCTTTGGCCCGGAAAAGGAAACGATAAGTATTGATGCACCACCACAGTCTGAGGTATCAGTTGATTTGCCAAACGGCACGCCGTCCCCGGATGCTTCAAAAGAAGGAGCACAACCGGTCGTTCAGGAGACTGGAGAGAGAATGGTGTACTTGCAGGATGCCAACGGATATATCGTTCCTGTCTCGATGACGCTTCCGAAATCAGAAGGTCCTGCCAAACAAGTATTGAGCTACATGGTAAAAGGTGGACCGGTAGAGAGCATGCTCCAGGGTGGCTTCTCCGCTGTCTTGCCGAAAGGGACGGAAGTAAAAGGACTTGTCATCAAAAACGGCGTAGCCACTGTCGATTTTTCCAAAGACTTCAAGACGTACGAGGAGAAAGACGAGAAGAAAATTGTCGATGCCGTCACCCGGGCGCTGACGGAATTTAGCAACGTCAAGACTGTGCAAATTTGGGTGAACGGAACTCCATTAACAGAAATGCCAGCAGCCAAAACGCCCATAACGCTATTAGACCGTAATCAAGGAGTCAATCTCGAATTGGGCGATGGAGCAGTACCAGGAGACACTTCCAGCGTAACGGTTTATTTCCAGGGACAGCTGGATGATACCCGTACGTATTATGTCCCAGTCACTCGCCTGGTTCCTGAAACGGCTGATATCGCCAAGGCAACCGTTGAAGAGTTGATCAAAGGGCCGAAACAAGGATCTCATCTCTTCAGCTCCTTGCTGCGTACGACACGTGTTCTAAATGTGAAGCAGGAAAAAGATTTGGTGACGGTCAATTTGAGCAGTGACATCCTCAAGTATGACGATGGCAAGGAAGCGAGCCCAGAAGCTCTGCAATCGCTCGTCTTGTCATTGACAGAGACGACAGGAGCCAAGCAAGTGCAGCTGCTGGTGGAAGGAAAACCGCTAGCTAGTGGCGAGTTCACCAAGCCAGTGAGCCGTCCGGTTCAACTCAATCCCATACAGATGTAAGGAACGAGCCACGCCCGTATTAACGAGCGTGGTTTTTGTTCGTCAATGATTCGTTGCCACTACCGCGTACAGTTCTCCAAATAACCAGCCCGAGCACAAGTGATGGGATCGTGACCAAAAAGCCCGCCACAAAGCCGACTATGCGAGGCTCTGCTATCGTCAAAATCCAACCGCCAAGGAGCATGGATAGACCGATCAGGATGTTTGAAATCGTCGCATCCAAGGCAAATACTCTGCCATGGTAGCTGGGTGCGACATGCCGCATGATCAGCGTATTCAGGCTGGCGTTCCCCATTCCTCCTGCAACGGTGGACAGCGCAAAGAACAGTGCCGTTACATAAATCGTAGGTGAAAAGCTGGTCAAAAGCAGCGCAAAGCCTTCCAAAGCGAAGCTGCTGGCAGCCACTTCGTTAAAGTAGCGCTGAAAGCGCTGAGCAAGCAGTCCCCCGATGATGAAGCCAATTCCGATCGCACCGTACAACAAACCAATTCCCCATTCACCGGCAGTAAACACTTGATAAGCATAGACACTGATCAGGACATTGATGATCCCCCCGCCGATTGGCCACACGGCTTTCAGCAAAAGGATGGCGTAGACAAGCGGTGTGGATGTGATGGCGCGAATCACCTCTCCGTAGGAAGAGACTTTAACCGTCTGCTGCAACTGCACGCTATTAACGGATTGGTCTGGGGAGGAGGGTACCTTCAGTCGAGCCAAAAACAGAGCGGATGCGAAAAAGGAGAGGGCATTGAAAAGAAAAGCGAGATCACTTCCCCACAGTGCTATAAAAATACCGCCGATCAACGAACCGATGGCCATGACGATTCCATAGATACTTTGATCAAGGGCGTTCGCAGTCGCCAATTCCTCAGGGTCAACGATTTTGGGGAGCAGGGACATTCGTGCCGGATTGTAAAGGGAAGAAAAGGCAACTAACGAAAACGTGCCTGCATAGACGATCCATAAATCTGATTTTTCAGATACAAACAAAAACGAAAGAGCAACGAATCCGCGAACGAGATCACAGGCGACCATCACTTTTTTTCGATCAAAACGGTCTGCCATCAAGCCGCCCAGCGGACCAAAAATCAAGTGAGGCAGCGTACGCAGGGCAAGGGTAATGCCTACAGCGATAGCTGTTCCCGTTATTTCGAGCAGCAGAGCGAGCACAGCAACGCTGTTAAACCAATCACCGATTCCGCTAAGGAAATTGGCGGTTAAAAGACGCCGCAAATTCGGCTTTTTCAAAAGAAACAGGAAGCTCATTACCTAAATTCACCTACCATCAAATTAATAAAATATCTAATTAGATGATATTCGAAGTAACGGGTGGTAGCAAGAGCTTTTTTTATGTGGAAGGAAGTGAAAAGAATATTTGCAATTAACGTAAATAGGGAAGAGGCGTTTGTGCAGTGGCAGATCGTTTCCTGCGTCTGGTATAATGAGCGGAGTGTAACAAAGCGATTTAGGAGGAACTTGGAATGAGAGTGGATGGCCGTGCCCATGATCAATTGCGCCCTGTAACCATTACGCGCAATTACATTAAACACGCAGAAGGATCGTGCCTGATTGAAGTCGGAGACACAAAGGTGATTTGTACGGCGACTTTGGAAGACCGGGTACCGCCTTTTATGCGTGGTGGCGGGAAGGGCTGGATCACAGCCGAGTATTCCATGCTTCCCCGAGCAACAGCGACCCGCAACGCGCGTGAGTCGTCCAAAGGAAAAGTCGGTGGACGAACCATGGAGATTCAGCGTCTGATCGGACGTGCTCTGCGCTCCGTTGTGAACCTTGAAGCAATGGGTGAACGCACCATTTGGTTGGATTGCGATGTCATTCAGGCAGACGGTGGTACACGGACAGCTTCGATTACCGGAGCTTACGTGGCAATGGTAGATGCGATGCAAAAGCTGGTGGATAGTGGCACCTGGAAACACCTGCCGCTCAACGACTTCCTGGCAGCGACCTCAGTAGGGGTAGTCGGTGAGGAAGCCGTGCTCGATCTTAACTACAAAGAAGATTCTACAGCGATTGTCGACATGAATGTCGTCATGACGGGAAAAGGAAAGTTTGTCGAGCTGCAAGGAACAGGGGAGGATGCACCGTTTTCTCCTGAACAGCTACAAGAAATGATTGCCCTTGCAAAAGTCGGCATTGACAACTTGATTAACAGCCAAAAAGAGGCGCTCGCTGATGTTACGCTCTCTTTTGCACAATCAGTAGCGGAGGAAAGTCATGCCTAATCGAAAAAAAGTCGTTCTTGCAACACGTAACCAGGGAAAAGTGAAAGAATTCAACAGGCTGTTCGCAGATGCAGGCTGGGAAGGAATCAGCCTCGCTGAATTTGACGGTGTGCCTGAGGTAGTAGAAGACAAGGACACCTTCGAAGGAAACGCGCTGAAAAAAGCAATCGAAATCTCTACATACCTGAACATGCCTGCCCTCGGAGATGATTCCGGTCTGGAAGTAGATGCGCTGGAAGGACGCCCTGGTGTTTACTCCGCACGCTTCGCTGGGGAAGATGCAACAGACGAGCAGAATTGGCGTAAATTGTTGAAAGAGCTGGAAGAGGTTTCGACACAGGAACGCACAGCTCGCTTCCGTTGTACGTTGGCGTTGGTGATTCCGGGCGAAGAGCCAATCATTGCCACTGGTGCTTGCGAGGGTGTGATCGCACGTGAACCAAAAGGGACAAACGGCTTCGGTTACGATCCGGTATTCTACATCCCATCGATGGACAAAATGATGGCCGAACTCATGCCAGAAGAAAAGAACCAGATCAGCCATCGTGCTCGTGCCATGCAGCAACTGCTTGAAATCATCAAGTAGACAAGAGAGAAAACAGGAGAGTGAGGCGTGATGGGAATTCTCATCATGAGCGATAGCCACGGCTTGGTTCGGGAAGTAAGCCAGGTCGTCAACCGACATCATGTCGAAAAAATTTTGCATTGTGGCGATTTTTGTGTGGACCATAAGCGCGAGCCGTTTTCCAACATGACGCTTGTCCGAGGCAATTGCGATTCGACACAAGAGGTGCCGACCGAGCAAGAGACCAAATGGCGCGACCTTCACATCCTGCAAACGCACGGGCATCTTTATGGTGTGAAAGGCTCTCTTCTGCGCCTTCATTACCGTGCAGAAGAGGTCGGAGCAAACGTAGTCATATTCGGTCACTCTCATGTGCCTGTCTGTGGTGTGGAAAGAGACATCTTGTTTCTGAATCCGGGCAGCTTGCAAATGCCACGCGGCTTTCATGTACCGACATATGCTCTTTTAGAAGAGACAGGAACGAGTCCGACAGAAACTTACATATCAGTGGCGTTTTATGATCATGTAGGCAACCCGGTTTCACAATTGGGAGGGAACTATTCTGTTCGTCGACCAATGAGGTCTTCTTGAAAACTAAAAGATTTGTGCTATACTAGAATGGTTATAATGGCTAGAATATTATCATCCGAGCCTGCGAAGATACCATGGCGCGGCTGGCGATGTTCTGTTGATTCGATTTAGGAGGGGAAGTTTACGTGGCAGCAAATTGGGAAAAGGTAGAGAATAACCAGGGAGTCCTGACGGTTGAAGTAGATGCTACGCAAGTAGACGCAGCATTGGATCAAGCGTTTAAAAAAGTGGTTCAAAAAGTTCAAGTTCCAGGATTCCGCAAAGGAAAAGTACCACGCAAAATGTTCGAATCCCGTTTTGGTGTAGAATCTTTGTACCAAGACGCTCTTGACATTCTGCTTCCAACTGCATACGGACAAGCTGTTCGTGAAGCTGGTATCGAGCCAGTAGATCGTCCAGAAGTAGACGTAACGCAAATGGAACAAGGGAAAAACCTGATCTTCAAAGCGACTGTAACTGTGAAGCCTGAAGTGAAGCTGGGCGACTACAAAGGTCTGTCCATCGAAGATAAAGACTTCTCTGTAACCGAAGAGAGCGTTGACGCTGAACTGAAGCGCATGCAAGAGCGTCATGCTGAGCTCGTAGCAGTAGAAGAGGGTGCCGCACAAACAGGCGATATCGCTGTAATCGATTTCGAAGGCTTCCAAGACGGAGTAGCTTTTGAAGGCGGTAAAGCGGAAGATTATTCTCTGGAACTGGGTTCCGGTACTTTCATCGCAGGGTTCGAAGAGCAACTGGTTGGCCTGAACATCGGCGAAGAAAAAGAAATTACCGTAACTTTCCCTGAAGAGTACCACTCTCCTAACCTCGCTGGTAAAGAAGCGGTATTCAAAGTGAAGCTGAACAGCCTGAAGCGCAAAAACCTGCCTGCTTTGGATGATGAGTTTGCCAAAGACGTGAGCGAGTTCGACACGCTGGAAGAGCTGAAAGCAGACACCAAGAAAAAACTCGAAGAAAAAACTGCGCAAGAAAAAGATCAATATGTTCGTGAGCAGCTCGTTCTGAAAGCAGCTGAAAACGCTGAGATCGATTTGCCAGCAGTAATGGTTGAGCATGAATTGGATCAAATGGTAAATGAATTTGGTCAACGTCTGCAATACCAAGGCATGACGCTGGAACTGTACTACCAGTTCTCCGGCATGGATGAGAGCCAACTGCGTGATCAATTGCGTGCAGACGCAACATCCCGCGTTCGCACTTCCTTGACTTTGGAAGCAATCGGCAAAGCAGAAAACATCGAAGCAACAGAAGAAGACGTAAACGCAGAGCTGGATAAACTGGCTGGCGTATACGGCCGCCCAGCAGATGAGCTGCGCAAAATCTTCTCTGCACAAGATGGCATGGCTGCTCTGTACCGCGATGTGCAAACTCGCAAAACAGTAGATTTGCTGGTTGCAGAAAGCAAAGTAACAGCATAAGCTTAGAAGAACGCATGATTGGTCAGTGGGCAGGCTAACCCTGAGCGCTGGCTGTCAAGACCACAAGGCACGAGTGTATCGTGCCTTGTTTTTCCACCATTGACTTTTTTCGGCAAAGGAGGAAAATACATAATGCTAATCCCAATGGTCATCGAGCAAACAAGCAGGGGAGAGCGCTCCTACGATATTTACTCGCGCCTCCTGAAAGACCGGATTATTCTCTTGGGCACCGAGATTGATGATGAAATCGCCAATCTGGTTGTTGCTCAACTGCTTTTCTTGCAAGCAGAAGATCCGGACAAAGACATATCGCTATACATAAACTCTCCAGGTGGTTCTGTTACAGCCGGAATGGCCATCTATGACACCATGCAGTACATCAAACCGGATGTGTCCACGATTTGTGTGGGCATGGCTGCCAGCATGGGTGCGTTCCTGTTGGCTGCTGGTGCAAAAGGCAAGCGCTTCGCTCTGCCAAATGCCGAAGTCATGATTCACCAACCGCTCGGCGGTGTGCGTGGGCAAGCAGAAGACATCCGTATTCATGCGGAATGGATTATGAAAACGAAGCGCCAGCTGAATGAGATTTTGTCTGAGCGGACAGGTCAGCCTTATGAACGCGTAGAGCAAGATACAGACCGCGATAATTTCATGAGCGCAGAAGAAGCAAAGGCCTACGGATTGATTGACTCTATTATCGAACGCAAAAACTGACCCGTTGTGAGGTGAAGCGCATGTTTAAGTTTAACGACGACAAAGGCCAACTGAAGTGTTCCTTCTGCGGCAAGTCCCAGGAACAGGTGCGCAAGCTGGTAGCTGGTCCTGGTGTTTACATTTGTGACGAATGTATCGAACTGTGCAATGAAATTGTACAGGAAGAACTGGGCACTGAAGAAGAAATCGATATGAAAGAAATTCCAAAGCCAGTGGAAATTCGCAAAATCTTGGACGACTATGTGATCGGTCAAGATATGGCGAAGAAGTCCTTGTCTGTAGCGGTGTACAACCACTACAAACGGATTAATTCCGGGGCGAAGATCGAGGATGTGGAGCTGCAAAAATCCAACATCATGCTGATCGGGCCGACTGGTAGCGGGAAAACGCTGCTCGCGCAAACGTTGGCGCGCATTCTGAATGTGCCTTTCGCGATTGCGGACGCAACTTCTCTGACAGAAGCAGGCTATGTGGGCGAAGACGTTGAAAACATCTTGCTCAAGCTCATTCAGGCTGCCGACTATGATGTGGAGAAGGCTGAAAAAGGAATCATTTACATCGACGAGATTGATAAGGTAGCCCGCAAATCGGAAAACCCATCCATCACGCGTGATGTGTCTGGTGAAGGCGTTCAGCAAGCGCTTTTGAAAATTTTGGAGGGGACCGTTGCGAGTGTTCCACCACAAGGCGGACGCAAGCATCCTCACCAAGAGTTCATCCAAATCGACACGTCGAACATTTTGTTCATCTGCGGTGGTGCATTTGATGGCGTCGAGCAGATTATCAAGCGCCGTTTGGGTAAAAAAGTCATCGGTTTCGGTGCAGACTTCGGCGATGGCGTAAAAGGCGATCTAAAAGCCGGAGAATACCTAAAATACATTTTGCCGGAAGACCTGCTGAAATTCGGTCTGATTCCGGAGTTCGTCGGTCGTTTGCCAGTGCTGGCTACCTTGGAGCCGCTGGATGAGGAGACGCTCGTGCGTATCCTGACAGAGCCGAAAAACTCTTTGGTGAAACAGTACCAAAAACTGCTGAGTCTCGACGGTGTTGAGCTGGAGTTCGATAACGGTGCGCTGCTGCAAATCGCGAAAGAAGCGATTAAACGCAACACTGGTGCGCGCGGACTGCGTGCGATTATCGAACAAATCATGCTCGATATGATGTATGAGCTTCCTTCCAGAGAAGACGTCAACAAGTGCGTCATTACCGAAGAAACGGTACGCGACAAAGTGAAGCCGCAACTGTTGACCAAAGAGGGACAGGAATTGCACGAAGAAACAGCCTAAGCATCGTCTACACGAACCATCTCGCGATAAGCGAGGTGGTTTTTTTGTTGTTGGTTTACGTCTACGCTTGCGGGGCAATACTACTTGATATCGTTCAAGAGAAGCTTTACATATGCACAAAACGGTCATGAACGTGTTCCTCTCTCTTCGGGGGACAAAAGTTGACCGCAAGCGAAGACGCATGGGAGGGACTGCATATGGACTATACGACATTGGTCATTGCTGTCATTGAAGTGGTTGTTGGTATCGTGATCGGCACCTACTTTTGGAACTTGCTGCGAGCGCAGAGAAACACGAAAACCTCAACCGAAAAGGAATCGCGCAAGGATCTGGATTCCATTCGTAAAATGAGAATGGTTGCATTGACAGAACCTCTGTCAGAAAGAACAAGACCAGCGACTTTGGAAGAAATTGTAGGACAAGAAGATGGGCTTCGTGCGTTGCGTGCCGCCTTGTGTGGTCCCAACCCGCAGCATGTCATTATTTATGGACCACCTGGTGTAGGCAAGACCGCAGCGGCTAGGGTCGTGCTGGAAGAAGCGAAGAAAAATCAGCTATCGCCGTTTTCTTCTGATGCCAAGTTTATTGAAATCGATGCGACGATTGCTCGTTTTGATGAGCGCGGGATTGCGGACCCGTTAATCGGCTCTGTACATGATCCGATCTATCAAGGGGCAGGCTCGCTTGGGCAGGCGGGGATTCCGCAACCAAAGCCAGGTGCAGTGACGAAAGCGCACGGTGGTATGCTTTTTCTTGATGAAATAGGGGAACTTCATCCTATTCAAATGAATAAGTTACTAAAGGTTCTTGAAGACCGCAAAGTCATGCTGGAGAGTGCTTACTACAGCGAGGAAAATAACCAAATTCCTTCGCATATTCATGACGTTTTCAAATACGGTTTGCCCGCCGACTTCCGTCTGGTTGGAGCGACGACGAGGTTGCCAGAAGAACTGCCTGCTGCGCTTCGTTCCCGTTGCCTGGAAATCTTTTTCCGCCCATTGAAGGCTGGGGAAATTGGGAGTATCGTGCGTACAGCTGTTCCTAAAATGAATATGAATATAGAAGACAGCGCTGTTTCCGTGATCGAGCGCTACGCGACCAATGGACGTGAAGCGATCAATACATTGCAAATCGCTGCGGGAATTGCCTTAACGGAAGAACGCCAGGACATCCAGGCTGCCGATGTGGAATGGGTGATGCACAGCAGTCAAAAATCGCCTCGCCCCGAAAAGCAGGTGCATGATGCACCGCAGGTCGGATTGGTCAACGGTCTTGCTGTGTACGGTCCGAACATGGGTAGTGTGATGGAGCTGGAAGTGACTGCTTCACCTACAGCTATTCCGGGTCAAGGTCGAATGGCGATGACAGGAATGGCAGAGGAAGAGGAAATGGGCAGCCGCAACCGGACGATTCGCCGGAAGTCGATGGCAAAAGGCTCGATCGAAAACGTTTTGACTGTATTGAACAGAATGGGCGTCCGTCCGTATGATTATGATCTGCATATCAATTTTCCGGGAGGCATCCCTGTGGATGGGCCTTCTGCGGGCATTACCATTGCCACTGCGATCTACTCGGCGATTGTGAATCAGCCTGTTGATAATTTACTGGCTATGACTGGTGAAGTGAGTATTCATGGGAAGGTAAAGCCAGTTGGGGGTGTAGTCGCAAAGGTGGAGGCTGCTAAACAGGCGGGAGCGACCCGAGTCCTCATTCCCCAGGAAAACTGGCAAAGCATTTTTGCCGACATGAAAGGGATCGAAGTCATTCCGGTGTCTACCGTCTCTGAAGTAATTGAGCTAGCTGTACCGCAAGCTGCCATGCAAGAAGCAGAGGCGACGGGATTTACTTTGCAGATCCCAGCAGAGGATCTCGCTTCCTCTCCGCTATCCCTGTAACAGTCGGGTATGCTCGCGGATTAGACATCGGATTGTGTTTGCGCTACAATGGAAAAAAGCTTCTGCTTGCAAAGAGCCTGAGGCCTTGCCCAGCCTGAAACGAGCTCCACAAAAAATGATTGTGTATGATCTTTTTTGTCTCGTTTTTGGGGCTGGGTGGGCGTTAGAAAAACGGCTTTGAGGGCCGTTTTTGTCTGTTATAAGGCTCTTTGCAAGAGGGTAGATCAACAAGGAGAGGTGCATCCGCTTGGGCGAACGTTCCGGTAAACGAGAATTACCGCTTCTCCCGTTGCGAGGATTGCTTGTTTATCCGACAATGGTACTCCATTTGGACGTTGGACGGGAAAAGTCCATCCGCGCATTGGAGCAAGCCATGGTAGACGATAACAAGATTTTGCTTGCGACACAGGAAGAGGTCCATATAGAAGAGCCAGATGCTGAGCAAATTTACAGTATTGGTACCGTTGCGCGTGTGAAACAAATGCTGAAGCTGCCGAATGGGACAATCCGTGTATTGGTAGAAGGCTTGCAGCGCGCGAAGATCGAGGAGTATCTTCAGCAGGAAGATTATTTCGTCGTGTCGATTACATATTTGCAAGATGAAAAAACAGAGCAAAACGAAGTGGAAGCCTTGATGCGTTCCTTGCTGGGCCACTTTGAGCAGTACATCAAGCTGTCCAAAAAGGTTTCTCCAGAGACGCTAACCTCTGTGCAGGACATTGAGGAACCGGGACGTTTGGCGGATGTGATTGCTTCGCACTTGCCGCTCAAGATGAAGGACAAACAAGAAATTTTGGAGACGACCAACATCAAGGAACGTCTCGAAATTCTTTTGACCATTTTGAACAACGAGCGCGAGGTACTGGAGCTGGAGCGCAAGATCGGCAACCGCGTGAAGAAACAGATGGAGCGCACGCAAAAGGAATATTACCTGCGTGAGCAAATGAAAGCTATCCAAAAAGAGCTGGGCGACAAGGACGGACGCCAGGGCGAAGTAGATGAGCTGCGTGCTCAGCTCGAAAAGTCCGACGCTCCTGAGCGAATCAAAGCGAAGATCGAGAAGGAGCTTGAGCGTCTGGAAAAGATGCCGGCGACTTCTGCGGAAGGTTCGGTCATCCGCACGTATATCGATACCTTGTTTGCGCTGCCGTGGACGAAGACGACAGAGGACAATCTGGACATTCATCATGCGCAGCAAGTACTCGATGAAGATCATTACGGCCTGGATAAACCGAAGGAGCGCGTTTTGGAGTATTTGGCAGTACAAAAGCTGGTAAACTCCATGCGTGGACCAATCCTTTGTCTGGTAGGTCCTCCGGGTGTCGGAAAAACATCTCTGGCCCGTTCCGTAGCGCGTGCAATCGGGCGTGAATTCGTTCGCATTTCCTTGGGTGGAGTACGCGATGAAGCAGAAATTCGCGGTCACCGCCGCACGTATGTAGGTGCTCTCCCAGGACGAATCATACAAGGAATGAAGCAAGCCGGTACGATTAATCCTGTCTTCTTGCTGGATGAGATCGACAAGCTCGCATCCGATTTCCGCGGAGACCCTGCGTCTGCCCTGCTCGAAGTACTCGATCCAAATCAAAATGATAAATTCAGCGACCACTATATCGAAGAGAGCTATGATTTGACGAATGTGATGTTTATTACGACTGCAAACAGTCTTGATACGATTCCACGTCCGCTTTTGGACCGGATGGAAGTCATCTCGATTTCCAGCTATACCGAACTGGAAAAGCTGAACATTTTGCGTGATTACCTCCTGCCGAAGCAAATGCAGGATCACGGTCTGGGCAAAGATAAGCTGAAAATGAACGACGATGCGATGCTGAAGCTCGTTCGTTTGTACACGCGGGAAGCGGGGGTTCGTAACCTCAATCGCGAAGCAGCCAACGTATGCCGCAAAGCTGCCAAGCTGATTGTGGGCGGTGAGAAGAAGCGAGTCGTGGTTACAGCCAAGACGTTGGAGACACTGCTCGGCAAACCGCGCTACCGCTATGGACTGGCGGAGAAAAAAGATCAAGTCGGCTCCGTTACAGGTCTGGCTTGGACACAGGCAGGCGGCGATACGCTGAATGTAGAAGTCAGCATTTTGCCTGGAAAAGGAAAGCTCACCCTGACAGGAAAACTGGGTGACGTCATGAAGGAATCTGCGCAGGCTGCATTCAGCTATATTCGCTCCCGTGCAGATCAGTGGGGAATTGATCCTTCCTTCCACGAGAAGAACGACATCCACATCCACTTTCCAGAAGGGGCGATTCCAAAAGACGGTCCGTCTGCTGGGATTACTATGGCAACCGCACTCGTATCCGCCCTCACGAAAATCCCTGTGAAAAAAGAAGTGGGGATGACCGGGGAGATTACGCTCAGAGGTCGGGTTCTGCCAATTGGCGGGCTGAAAGAAAAATGCATGTCTGCTCACCGTGCAGGTTTAACCACGATCATTTTGCCAAAAGACAACGAGAAGGATATCGAGGATATTCCGGAGAGCGTACGTGGTGAACTGACATTCTATCCAGTTGATCATTTAGATGAAGTGCTGCGTCACGCGCTAACTAAACAGCCAGTAGGTGACAAAGCATGAAAGTAACATCAGCAGAGTTTATTATCAGCGCGGTTGGACCGAAGCAGTATCCGACGGATGGCCTCCATGAGATCGCGCTGGTAGGACGCTCGAACGTAGGAAAATCATCATTGCTCAATAAAATGATGAATCGCAAAGGGCTAGCCCGGATCAGTTCTCGTCCGGGTAAAACCCAGACATTGAACTATTTCCGTGTCAATCAAATGCTCTACTTCGTTGACTTCCCGGGTTATGGGTATGCAAAGGTAGCGAAGACGATCAAGGAACAATGGGGAAAAATGATCGAGGGCTATTTGAAAAACCGGAAAGAGCTTCGTTTCATTATTCAACTGGTTGATATTCGCCATGCTCCGAGTAAAGACGATATTGCGATGTACGACTGGTGCAAGCAAATCGGGATTCCTACCGTAGTCGTAGCGACGAAAGGTGATAAAATCGCTCGCGGGCGTTGGATGCAGCATACGAAGGTCATCCGTCAAAGCCTGAATTTGCGCGGGGATGATACGATCATTGTATTTTCTTCGGAGACAGGTCAGGGCAAGGATGAACTGTGGGCAGAAATCATGCGTCGTATCCGTGCTGGAGAGGAAATGGCTAGGGAGACGGCTGCTATGGATGAAGAGACTGCTCCAGCCAATGAGTAATTCTTAGACCCAATTCGTCGTGGGGAAGGGAGCATCTGAGTGAGCGGGAGTGCTTGCTTTGCTGTACGTGGTGTGATCGAAGGTTTCTATGGAACACCTTGGACACATGAAGAGCGGCTGGATATGATCGACTTTTTGCACCGATATGATTACAACGCGTATTTCTATGCTCCCAAAGATGACGAGTATCTGCGGGAACGCTGGATGGAGCCGTTTCCTGAGAAAGCCAATCAACAGTTAGATGAGCTGATCCAGAGGGCAAAGGCTCATAACATGCAGTTTATTTATTGTCTGGGTCCTGGACTCAGCATGGAATATACGAATCGTCAGCACTTGGAGCTGTTGGGCAGGAAGTATCGGGATTTGTATGATCGTGGTGTGCGTTACTTTGCGCTATTGTTCGATGATATCCCCATGCACCTGTTGCATGACAAGGATGTAGCCGAGTTTGCCCATTTGGCGGAAGCGCATGCCCATACGACGCTTTACGTGTGGGATTTAATACGCAGCTGGGGCGATCCAGTCAAGCTGGTTGTCTGTCCTACGCAATACAATGGGATTGGAAAAGAAGCGTACATTATGTACCTCGGTCAGCATTTGCCGCCAGAAATCGATTTGTTCTGGACGGGACGATTCGTCTGTTCGCCCTATCTGACGGACGGCGATGCGATTCGTTTCCAAGAGTACACGGGTCATCAACCATTTTATTGGGACAACTACCCGGTGAATGATTTGGCCATGGCGAACGAACTACATATCGGTCCATTGCGTCACCGTGACCCTGACCTGTGGCAATACGCGGCAGGTTATGTGGCGAATGCGATGTCCAGACCAGAATGCTCGAAGATTCCTTTGATTACGACGGCAGCTTATTTGCGAGATCCGATCGGCTACGATCCTGATACAGTATGGAAACAAGCGGTCGAGGAAGTAGCGGGACAAAAGGATGCGGATGCTTTCTTCACCTTTGCGGATAACGTGCAAAGCTCGTTTTTATGTGAGGTGGAATCGCCGCGATTGCTGGAAGCGATCCTGACCTTCCGCTTTCATTTTTTGCAGGGAGATCGGCAAAAAGCCATTGCCGACTTGACTGCTCTTTTCCAGAAGATGGAGGCGGCGGCTGACAAGCTGTTGGCAGGGATGACGAATGGGAAGCTTGCAGAAGAAACGAGGCCATGGTTGGAGAAGTTCCATCTGTGGACCAAAGTCGGTCTTTCGGCAGTCGCTCTCATCGATCATGGGACAAGAGGAAGACTTCCACAAGCAGCCTATCACTTGCTCCGGCTCAAACAGTGGCTCAAACGAACGGAGCGTTACCCGCAAGAAGTGTGCGGACCGGTCATGCAGCTTTTTGTGGATGCGGTAATGCTAGAGGTTAAGAAGAGCTCATAAAAAAAGTTCCTTTCCCGCAGGGGTGAAGGAACTTTTTTGCTTTTCGCATCAGGCCGATTCACGCCCGTCATTGGGTTTTCTCTGACGGAAATTCCGCAACCATTCTTGAATCGGCAGTTCTGCGAGAATCATGCCGGTGAAAATCAGGAGACATCCGGTTAACTGTCTTCCACTCAGTACTTCATGAATAAAGACGTAGGAGGTGAGGGCTGCAAATACAGGCTCCAAGGCGAAAATGAGAGCGACTCGCGTCGAGCTGGTTTGCTTTTGCAAGGCTGTCTGCGCGAGAAAGGCCAGTGCCGTGGCGAAAATAGAAGTGACGATCAAACCAAAGGCCACCTCGGGTATGAACAAGATCGCCGGATCAAAAGCACGACTCCAATCCTCAAAGAAAAAGGAGTACAGCCAGCTCATTACACCTACCGTGCCTAATTGCGTAATGGCAAGGGGCAAGGCTGCAAAACGAGGTGCGTATTTGCCTGTAGAGACGATTTGCATGGCGAAGCAGATTGCACCGAAGAATATCAGGGCATCACCAAGGTTAAAGGAGAATGACTGGTTCTGCGTCAGCAAATACAAGCCGAATGCTGCCAGAATCACACCGACGATAGCGAATGGTTTGACACGCTCACGCAAGAGCAAAAATGAGAAGAGCGGCACCAATACGACAGATAAGCCAGTGATAAATCCAGCTTTGGACGGCGATGTATACAAAAGTCCTACGGTCTGAAAGGCGTACCCCAAACAGAGCCAAAAACCGAGGATGACTCCGGCACGAAGCAGTGGCCCTCTCCATTCAGAGGTCTGCCCACGATGACGATTGCGGATGAAATAAATGATCAATAAAAATAACGCAGCAATGGTAAAACGAACAGCGTTAAACGTATTGGGAGGCAGCGATGCGATTGCCTGCTGAACGATCAAAAACGTAGTTCCCCAGATAAAAGCAACGAGGAGCAGCGTTATGTCTGCCATCCATGGTTTTCTCAAAGCTTCTTTCCTCTCCTTTCCGACATTTTCGCAATTTTTCTTCTGCTTCATGTATAGCCGACATCATAAGGTATTCCCGGAAGGAACGCAAGCGGATTATACAGGATATACCCAAAGTGCACTCCGTTAAAAAACTTTTCACAATTACTCCTATCCGATTCGGGACATAATGATATAATAATAGTGCATTTTACATATGCCGCTAACAGGTTTGGTATTCTGGGAGGACATTATGGATATTCTTTTGCTGGGTCTAAACTATAAAACAGCTCCTGTCGAAATTCGCGAAAAGTTTACATTCAGCGACGACGGGACAGCACGCGCTCTTCATCTTCTCTCCCAGACGAAGAGTATCGCAGAATGTATCATCCTGGGGACGTGCAATCGGACGGAAATTTACGTCGTTTGCGATCAGGCGAATATTGGCCGAGACTATACCCGCCGTTTTTTGGCTGAATGGTTCGGCGTGGAGAAAGAACAATTTAAGGATCATCTCTATATAAAAGAGAACGAACAAGCAATCGAGCACTTGTTCCGCGTCTCTTCCGGTCTTGATTCGATGGTAATGGGAGAAACACAAATCCTCGGACAAGTCCGGGATGCGTTCCTGTTGGCGCAGGAGCGTCAAACGACAGGAACTGTCTTCAACACCTTATTCAAGCAAGCGATTACGTTCGCCAAGCGTGCCCATACAGAGACAGCGATTGGACAAAATGCGGTTTCTGTCAGCTACGCTGCTGTCGAACTGGGCAAAAAGATATTCGGTTCCTTCGCAGGGAAGTCTGTTCTGATCGTCGGAGCAGGCAAAATGAGCGAACTGACCGCCAAGCACCTGCACGCAAATGGATCGGAACGCGTCATGGTAGCGAATCGTACATTGGAACGAGCGCAGCTTTTGGCAGAAAAGTTCAAGGGTGACTCCTGTACGATGGAGCAGTTGCCAGAGGCACTGCTCACAGCAGACATCGTCATCAGCTCGACCGGAGCGACAGGTTATGTCCTCGGAAAAAAAGAACTGGCTCCGATCATGAAACAACGGAAGCATCGTCCGTTGTTCATGGTGGATATCGCAGTTCCTCGCGACCTGAATCCAGACTTGCATGATCTTGATAACGTATTTTTATATGATATTGACGATCTGGAAGGAATCGTTGCGAGTAATGTTGCGGAACGTTCTCGTGAAGCGGAACGTCTGGATGTCATGATTCAAGAAGAGATCGTGGCATTCACGACCTGGTACCAGACGCTTGGCGTGGCGCCACTGATCGCTGCACTGCGTGACAAGGCAAACACGATCCAAAGCGAAGCGATGCGAAAAATCGAAAACAAGCTGCCGAATCTGTCTGAGCGGGAGATGCACATCATCCGCAAGACAACCAAGGGCATTGTCAATCAACTGTTGCACGATCCGGTCGTGCGTTTAAAGGAAATGGCAGCGACCAAAGATGGGGAAGAAGTACTGGATATTTTCGAGAAAATGTTTGCGTTGGAGGAGATCCTGGAGCGAAAAGAACAGGAAGCAATCTGGGCTAACGATAAAAATAAACAGACATCTTCTTCTCGGGAACAGGTATTGGCTTCCCGGTTCCCTGACTAAGCTGACCTGACAATCTATCTGCTACTAGAGGTTGTTCAAAAAGTCGTCTTTTGATCACGAAGTAGCTCCGAAAGCTAATTCGACATCGAATATGGCGTTCACCTCCGAAGTCCGGTGCTCATGTAGATTACCTACACTGCGCTCCTCCTTCGTTCGGTTCTCGCCATCTTCTCGGTGCTAAAAAGCCGACTTTTTGAACACGCACTGTTAGAAACCGATTGGGAAAGTGGGGGAGAGAGTGCATGGCCGAGGTGAGATGGATCTACGACTTGACGATCTTTCTCTACGCTGCAAGTGTTCTCTTCTATTTTAACGACTTCTTGCAAAGCAACCGGAAAGTCAATCGTCTGGCTTTCGGGTTGCTTGTTGTCGTTTGGGCCTTGCAAACCGCATTTTTTGTCTCGCAAGCAGTCATGAAGGGGTATTTTCCAGTCATTACGCTGTTTGAGACGCTCTTTTTTTATTCATGGGTGCTGGTAGGTTTGTCGCTTGCCATTCACTATTTTTTTCGAATTGATTTGCTGGTTTTTTTTACTAATATTATCGGGTTCGTCGTGCTCGTCATGTCGATGTTTTTGCCGGAAACGCCGATTGAGGCTGTATCGAGCATTTTGACCTCTGAGCTATTGCTGACGCATGTGACACTGGCCATGTTCAGCTACGGGGCATTCTCGCTCTCCATGATCTTCTCGGCCATGTATTTGCTCCAGCACAAAATGCTAAAGGGACGACGCTGGTCGCCGTTGCTCAGGCGTTTGCCAAGCCTCGATCAATTGGAAGGTTACGCGTACCGAATGAACATGCTCGGCGTACCAATGCTCTTGCTTTCGATTGTATTAGGGATCATTTGGGGTAAAATGGTTTTGCCGGAGAAATTTCTGCTAGATTCTAAAGTAGTGCTCTCCGTGCTCGTCGTTGCGATTTATTCGTTGTGGCTGTACCAACGCTATCGGGATACGATGCAGATGCGCAGACTCGCGCAGTGGAACGTCCTGGCGTTTTTGTTACTGCTTATCAATTTTTTGGGCTTCACTACTTCTACATTTCACGACTGGTGGTAGGAGCTGTTCATCAAGGAGGCTGTCATGGGAAAATGGAAAGTGGGAACGCGTCGCAGCAAATTGGCGCTCACCCAAACGAATTGGGTCGTAGATAAACTGAAGGGGTTCGCACCTGAAGCTGATTTTGAATTGCATGAAATCGTAACAAAAGGCGATCGAATTCTCGATGTGACCTTGTCCAAAGTAGGCGGAAAAGGATTGTTTGTCAAAGAAATCGAGCAATCCTTGTTCGATAAGGAAACCGATTTTGCCGTACACAGCTTGAAGGATATGCCGGCTGAATTGCCAGAGGGCTTGGTAATCGGCGCGATTCCGAAGCGTGTTGATCCTCGGGATGTTCTGCTTTCCAAGGACGGCAAGACGTTGGATGAACTGCCCCAAGGAGCTTTGGTAGGGACCAGTAGCTTGCGCCGTTCTGCACAAATTCTCGCACATCGCCCTGACATTCAGATCGAATCTCTGCGTGGAAATATTGATACGCGCATACGCAAGCTTGCGGAAGGTAATTTTGATGCGATTATCCTTGCTGCGGCTGGACTTGAGCGCGTGAATTTTGAAGGCGAAATCTCGCAGTTCCTGCCTGTTGAAATCAGCTTGCCAGCAGTCGGTCAGGGTGCGCTTGCCATCGAATGCCGTGCAGACGATGAGAAGACACTCGCTCTCTTGAAGCAGTTTGATGACGCACCGACACGCTTGGCGGTAACAGCAGAGCGGAGCTTCCTGCACAAGCTCCAAGGAGGCTGTCAGGTGCCGATTGGCGCATACGCGACAGTTGGAGAGAACAATGAAATTACGTTGACCGGAATGGTTGGCTCCCCTGATGGAAAACAAATGTTCAAAAACACGGCGACTGGCCAGGATCCGTTAGCGCTGGGCATTCAAGTGGCGGAAGCTCTTCTGGCGCAAGGAGCGGGAGACGTACTTGCGCAAGTATTGCGGGAGAATGAGCAATGATTGTCCACGGATCGCACAAGCCGCTGACTGGCAAGTGCATCATGGTCACGCGGGCAAGAAGTCAAGTTCGCGAGCTCGTTGAACATATCGAGCGGTTGGGTGGAGAAGCGTATGCATTTCCCCTGTTAAAAATGATGCCGCCGACGGACACTGCCAAGCTCGATGAAGCCATCACCCAGTTGCCAACATACGACTGGGTGGTCTTCACAAGTGTGAATGGTGTACGCTTCTTCTTGGAGCGCATGCGCGAGGTCGGGGTAGGCCTTGAAGCATTCACTGGCAAAATTGCAGCAGTCGGTCCGAAGACGGCCAAGGCACTTGAGCATCACGGGCTCGAAGTAGCTGTCATCCCGTCTGATTACGTGGCGGAGGGCTTGCTGTCGAGCTTGTATGATCAGTTGCTTTCTGGTCAGCGCGTTCTGCTGCCTCGTGCAGATATTGCCCGCAAGGCACTGCCGAAGGAGTTGGCTCGCTTGGGACTTGCTGTGACAGAGGTAGACGTGTATCACACTGTCATCGATGCAGAGCAGGCTCCAGACGCAGCGGAAAAGCTCCAGCAAGGACTCATCGATATCATCTTGTTTACCAGTTCTTCAACGGTGACACATTTCATGGCAGCGATGGAGCCTTATGCATCGTTAGACTGGCTCAAGCATGTTCAGATAGCCTGTATCGGACCAATAACGGCAGACACCGCAAAGCAAAACGGGCTTTCTGTTCATGTGGTAGCGAGTGAGTACACCGTGGAAGGATTACTAGCAGCTATCATAGAGAATCTGGGAGGGAATCGACATGGCACAAACATTTGACCGTCATCGCCGTCTTCGCAAAAGCGCGGCTATGCGCAATCTGGTGCGGGAGAACCACGTACGGGTGGAAGACTTGATTTATCCGTTGTTCGTAGTGGAAGGAACCGGTATTAAGAATGAGATTCCGTCCATGCCAGGCGTGTATCAGCTCTCCTTGGACACGCTGGCCGAAGAAATGAAGGAAATCGTAGCTCTCGGCATTCAGGCTGTTTTGATGTTTGGGGTACCAACGCATAAAGACGCATGCGGAACAGAGGCGTACAATGATGATGCGATTACCCAACAGGCGATGCGTCTGATCAAGGAAGCCCATCCGGAAATGATCGTGATTGCAGATACATGCCTGTGTGAATACACCGATCATGGTCACTGTGGTGTCATTCACGAAGGAGAAGTCGTGAATGACGAAACATTGAAGCTTTTGGGTCAGACCGCTGTTTCCCAAGCAAAAGCTGGAGCAGATATTATTGCACCTTCCAACATGATGGACGGTTTCGTGATTGCAATCCGTGAAGCTTTGGACGAGGCTGGTTTTGAGCACATTCCGATCATGTCCTATGCGGTGAAATACGCTTCTGCCTTCTACGGGCCATTCCGCGATGCGGCAGGCTCTACTCCACAATTCGGTGATCGCAAAAGCTACCAAATGGACGCAGCCAATGCACGAGAAGGTCTGCGCGAGGCAGCTTCCGATGTAAAAGAAGGCGCGGACTTCTTGATCGTGAAGCCAGGTCTTGCCTTCATGGACATGGTTCTTCGTCTGCGTGAGAACTTCAACCTGCCAATCGTGGCTTACAATGTGAGTGCAGAGTATTCCATGGTAAAAGCGGCAGCTTTGAATGGCTGGATCGATGAAGAGCGTATCGTTATGGAAACATTGGTTGGCTTCAAGCGCGCAGGTGCGGATATGATCATTACGTACCATGCAAAAGATGTTGCAAAATGGCTGGCGAGGTGAGCACGAGATGAATAGAGAAAAATCTACTCAGTTATTTGCAGAAGCACAGCATTACATACCAGGCGGAGTTAACAGTCCGGTTCGTGCCTTTAAAAGCGTTGGAGGCAATCCTGTTTACATCGCAAAAGGAGAAGGCTCCCGCATTTTTGATGTCGATGGAAACAGCTATATTGACTACATCGGCTCGTGGGGTCCATTGATCTTGGGTCATGCGCATCCGCGTGTCCTTGCAGCGATTACGGAAGTAGCTGCACTTGGAACCAGCTTCGGCGCACCCACTGAGCGGGAAACCGAAATGGCAAAGCTCGTTTGTGAGATCGTGCCATCTGTGGAAGTTGTGCGTATGGTGAACTCCGGTACAGAGGCGACGATGAGCGCTCTGCGCCTCGCGCGTGGCTATACCAGACGCAACAAAATCATGAAGTTCGAAGGCTGCTACCATGGTCATGCCGACAGCCTGTTGATCAAAGCTGGTTCCGGTGTGGCTACACTTGGACTGCCAGACAGCCCAGGGGTACCAGAAGGAACAGCACACAACACGATTACGGTTCCTTACAATGATCTCGAAAGCGTCAAACTGGCATTTGAAACGTTTGGCGATGATCTGGCAGCAGTTATTGTGGAGCCAATCGGCGGCAACATGGGGGTTGTTCCTCCACAGCCGGGCTTCCTCGAAGGACTGCGTGAAATTACGGAGAAACATGGGACACTGCTCATTTTCGATGAAGTCATGACTGGCTTCCGTGTAGCATTAGGCGGTGTACAAGAGCTGTACGGCATTACTCCGGATCTGACAACGATGGGGAAAGTCATCGGTGGTGGCTTGCCAGTAGGTGCATACGGTGGCAAACGGGAGATCATGCAGCAAGTGGCTCCAGCAGGACCAATCTATCAGGCAGGTACGCTGTCAGGAAATCCTTTGGCAATGGCTGCTGGCTTGACTACCTTGCAAGAGCTCAGCAAACCAGGCGCTTACGAGCGCTTGGAGAAGATGTCCGCTCGTTTGGCTGAAGGCTTGGCTGACAATGCCAAGAAGCTGGGCATCCCGCACACGCTCAATCGCGTAGGCTCCATGGTTTGCCTGTTCTTCACAGAGACGCCGGTTATCAACTATGAAACAGCGAAAACATCCGATCTGGAGCGTTTCTCGGCGTACTTTAGCTATCTGCTCGAGGAAGGCATCATGATCCCGCCGTCCCAGTTTGAGGGTATGTTCGTTTCCTTGGCTCATACGGATGAAGATATCGAACGGACGATTGAAGCAAGCTACAAAGCGATGAAAAAAGCGTTTGAATAAAGAATCAAAAGAAGAAAGCACTTCCTTGCTGATGCAGGAAGTGCTTTTTTTGATTTTTTGCAGGATTTTTCCACCCCCTGTCAAAATACGAAGGAAAATGCAGATGAGTGAGGTGGAAAGATGGAAGGGACGATTGTTCACGTACCGCAAAAACATCTGATTGGACTTAGCTTCTCCGGTTCTTTTCCGATGCTTGTCGAATACATGCCCAAACTGTGGGAGACTTTTTTGAAGCGTCAGGATGAGATTCCTTTCGTGATTTCACCAGATGTTCGTTACGACATCAACAACGAGAATCGGACGTACGAAATGTATACCGAGTACATTGTGGTGGAAGTCGAGCGTTTTGAGCAGATCCCTGAGGGCATGGTAGGGTTTACGATTCCTGCGAAGACATACGCTCGCTTTACCCACACAGGACCGATGGAACAGGTCCAAAACACATACCACAGTCTGTTTGGCTGGCTCAACGAGAATGGCCATCAAGTGGACGACCAAGCCCTTCGCATGGAGTGCTACGACCATCGGTACATTCCCTCTGTGCATGAGTCTGCTCGCGTCGACAATGCGTATGAAATTTTTATCCCGCTTCGGTAAAAAACAAGAAAACAACACCTACTTTGCACGAGCAAGAGGTGTTGTTTTTGATGTCAATCCATTTGCTTGTCCAAGAAGCGTGATAGTTCACCCATGACAGACTGAAGCACTTGAAGAGAATCATCGATGGAGAGATCGACATCGAGGGAGTGCTTGGCGTTTTGCGGGAGATGGAGCTGGATGTTAGGTTTGGATGCGGCAAGCTGATCAACCACAACCTGGTTGTAGTAATGATCGGCAGTGCCTGAGACGAGAAATACCTGTTGGTCAAGAGTCAGCAATTCAGTATGGACCACATCCTCAGTCAGCAATGGCGTCAACAGGATAGCTGATGAACGGGCAAAACGAGATTCCTTGAGCAATCCACATGTAATCGGCACCGTACCGAGTGACTTCCCGAGGAAGAAAACTCGTTCATACTCATGAGCATCCAGCACATGTGAGACAACCATTTGCATCTCTTCGCTGATCCAAGCACTTCGTTTGGCGAATGAGCAATTCCAAAAATCCGTATTGTCTCGTCCATACTCTGCGTGTACATGGACGAGATCGATCTGTTTGCTCAAAAAAATCATGGTAGAATAATACAGATAAGGTCTGTCGAACGAATAGCTGGCTCCGGGAAAGAAAAAACAGACGGAGCGAGATGGCGTCTGATTTGCCTGAATGTGCGTGTACGTCATTTCTCTGCCGTCCCTGACGATCACGGAACCTGTTTTTGGGTATACCATCTACTAGCTGCACCTCTTTCATGTTCTTCGGAACAGGGGTATTTTCCAATAGTAAGGGCTAGTAGCATTTGTTGACAAGAAGTAAACAAACGATAAAGGAGAATGATTCGATGAAAAAGGAAGTCCAACTGAGTAACGGCATCAAAATAGCTTACGTAGAAGAAGGAACGGGGGAGTCGCTTGTTTTGATCCACGGCTTTTGCGGGAGCTCATCTTACTGGCACAAACTAATGCCACTCCTGTCAAAAACGCATCGTGTCATTGCGATCGATTTGCGTGGTCATGGAGACAGCACGGCCCCTGATGAACCGTATTCGATGGAGCGCTTTGCAGACGATCTGTCTTTGTTTGTAGATGAGCTGGGGGTAGCGAAGATTCATCTGTTTGGACATTCGCTCGGTGGCTATGTGACCTTGGCATTTGCCAATCAATACGCGGACAAGCTGGCGAGCTTTGGTTTGATTCATTCGACGCCATATCCGGATGACGACGCTGCAAAGGCCAATCGGGATAAAGGCGCAGACAACATCCGCCAAAATGGAATGGAGCCGTTTATCAAAGCGCTCATACCGAAGCTGTTCGCACCTTCCCATATCGACACGATGAGAGAAGAAGTCCAGCTGGCAAAAGAGATTGGCTTTGCGACAAGCCCGGTTGGAGCTATTCAAACATTAATCGCCATGCGTGATCGAGCGGATCGCAATCATGTGCTGCAAGAAACGACTTTGCCTGTGCTATTAGTCGCAGGATCAGAGGACCAGATCATTCCTGCTGAAAAAACTTTTACAGTAGATAAAAATAACGTCGAGCAAGTGTTGCTGCCCGATGCAGGGCATATGGGCATGGTAGAGGCACCAGAGAAAATGGCAGAAGCCTTCAAGAGCTTTCTAAACAGAAAGTAAACAAATATCACACCATAGTCCTAGCAAATTTTGCTATAATGAAAACGTTATCCTATTTATTTATACATAGACGAGAGGGGAAATTATTATGAAAAAGGCACGTCGGATTACGATGACGGCGTTTGCATCTATCGTATTTGCATCGCTGATGTCTTCCTCAGCATTTGCAGCACCTTTGCATCCCGTACAGCACGTTGACTGGATGGTGAAAAAGGCAATTGTATCAGCGGGTCAAAATGGCGATCTTGCTTTGGATCGTGCCGTGACTCTCGCAGAAGCTACTGTTGTTTTCTCTAAATTGAAAGTGGCAAAAGTGGGAGCTGCCGCTAAAGGTGCTCATTGGTCCACTCCTTACTTCGACTGGGCGAAGAGCCAAGGTGCTCTCACACAAGAAGATTATAAAAACCCTACGCAAGCGGTAACATCTGCCAAGCTTACACAAATGGCTGACAAACTGGGCTACAAAGTGAAGCTCGAAAACAAGGCGACTGTAACGCGCGGCGAGTTTTTCCAAGCATTGGGTGATGCGGCTACCACGCATGTAACGATTGCACACACCAACGATACACACGGTCATATTCAAGAAGACAAGAACCAAAAAGAATTCGGCTTTGCCAAAATCGCAACCTTGCTCAAGGAATGGCGTGCAGAGAACGAAAACTTCTTGCTCTTGGATGCTGGTGATACCTTCCAAGGTACCGTTTTCGTGAACCAATTCAAAGGCGAATCTGTTGTTCCGATCCTCAACAGCCTTGACTACAACGTAATGGCAGCAGGTAACCACGAGTTTGACTTCGGTTATGAGCAATTGCTCAAGCTGCGTGATATGCTCGAGCATCCAGTTATCTCAGCTAACGTATTCAAGTCAGATGGAAAAGAATTGCTGCCGCCTGTTTTCAAAGCAGAGATTGGCGGAAAGAAATTCGCCTTTGTTGGTTTCGTAGCGGAAGATACCCCTGTATTGACTCACCCTGACAACGTAAAAGGGCTGACATTCAAAAACCCGGTAGAAGTGGCGAAAGTACTTGTACCTGAGCTGAAAAAAGAAGTAGATCACGTGATTGTTGTTTCCCATATCGGAGTGAACGTAGACCGTGAAATCGCGAAAAACGTTCCTGGCATTGACCTGATCGTTGGTGGTCACTCCCATACTCCGCTGAAAGAACCTGAACTCGTAAACGGCACATACATCGTACAAGACTGGGAGTACGGCAAGTCACTCGGACGCGCTGACCTCTACTACCTCGGAAAAGAACTGGTAGCATTCAGCGGCGGTTTGAAAGAGTACGATGAAGCAGTTGTGGCTGATCCAGATGTAGATAAGATGGTTAAAGAAATCGTGAGCAAGATCGATACGGTCATGAATGTTGTCATTGCGAAATCCGAAGTACCACTCGACGGTGACCGTGCACTGGTACGTACGAAAGAAACAAACGTCGGTAACCTGATCACAGATATCATGCTGGAGCGCACGCAGTCCATCAAAGGCTATGAGGCAGATGTAGCACTTGCTAACGGCGGAGGCATCCGTACACAGCTGCCAGCAGGCGATATCACGAAAAAAGGTCTGTACACGCTCCTGCCATTCGAGAACAATACACTGGCAGTCGTAGAAGTAACAGGCGAAGAGCTGAAGAAAGCCCTCGAAAACGGCGTGAGCAAGGTAGAAGAGGGAGCAGGACGTTTCCCGCAAGTGAGCGGCATGAGCTTCACGTACAACCCATCCAAGCCAGCAGGCGAGCGCGTAGTAGAAGTAAAAGTTGGCGAAAAGCCGCTTGACCTGACCAAAACATATAAATTGGCTACGATTGACTTCCTGGCAGCAGGTGGAGATGGTTACGAATCTTTGAAAAAGCCATTCTTCAACACAGGCCTGTCCATGTACAGCATTGTGGAGGAAGGCCTGATCAAGCGGAAAACTGTCAATCCAAAAGTAGAAGACCGCATTGTTGAGGTAAAATAAGGTTTGACCGGACAGGGGTGGAGAAAAACCTCCCTGTCCGTCTTTTATTATGAAGTACCTTGCAATATATAGTAGCGATTTGGTAAGCTTTTACATGGGTGATATTGATGAACGTACAGTTTAAAAAAGGGGTTCTGGAGCTGTGTGTTCTCGTCTTGACAGCTAAGCAGGACAGATACGGCTACGAACTGGTTGCAAGCATCTCGGAAAAATTCCATATCTCTGAAGGAACGGTTTATCCCTTGCTTCGCCGTTTGACCCAGGAAGGATTTTTTACGACCTATTTGGCGGAATCACAAGAGGGACCCCCGCGGAAATATTACCAGCTGACAAATCGCGGACGTCAATACATGAATGACCTCGTCTTGGAGTGGCGAATATTTAACCGCGGGGTAAATGAGATCATAGAGGAGGGACTCGAATATGACAAGGCGTGAGTTTATGGATGAGTTAAATGCTTTGCTTAGCGCTTTGCCCGATAAAGAACGTTTAGACATTCTTGCCGATTATACAGAGCATTTTCTCTTGGGTATGAATCAAGGGAAGACGGAGCACGAAATCGCGGAAGGATTGGGAAGTCCGAAGCTAGTGGCACGCGAGCTTTTGGCTGGCTACCGAATTGATCAAGCTCAGTCCACCGCATCGGTAGGGAATATGACGAGAGCGATTATCGCGACAATCAGCTTGGGATTTTTCAATCTCGTCTTCGTTTTGGGGCCATTTCTAGGCCTGATCGGCATACTGATGGGGTTGTATGCGATGACTGCGGCGCTTCTGGTTGCGCCAGTTGGAATATTCTTGGATTACGGGATTCCTGCCCCTTCTCAAGAGCGACTTTTCTTGTTGTTCTCCAGCATGGTTTCCGTAGGATTGGGCGGAATGTTTGCCATTGGCTTGCTGCGACTGACGAAATGGCTGTATCGTCAGTTCTTGCGTTATCTCCAGTTCAACGTGAAGATGATCAGGGGGAAATGAGATGCGAAATTTAGGGAAAAGACTCTTTGGCATAAGTCTTCTTTTATTCATCATCGGTGTATGTGGAATCATCTGGCTCTTTACGAAGCAAGAAAATTTCTCCTTTTCGTTAAAACAAGTCAATGAAGAGCACGTGATCGAACAAGAGGTAAAAGCGATTGAGTTGCTGACGGAAGCGGCTGATGTGGAAATCATGGCAAGCAAGCAACCAAAAGCGAGCGTACGAATGGTCGGGGAAGTATCCGAACAACAGCAGGAGCGACTGGAGTTTCGGAGTGTAGTCTCACCAGATGGTACGCTGCTCGTAGAACTGCGTGAACTCCCCCACGTCAATATGTTTTATCCTCGTAACGGGAAGGTAAAGCTGGAAGTCTTCCTGCCAGAAAAAGTGTATGAGAACGTCCAGCTTGAAACGATGACAGGGGATATCAAGAGTGGAATGCTGCGTGCAAAGAACACGAAAATATCCACCGGCAATGGAGATGTGAACGTATCGGGCTATGAAGGAGAAGCACTTAACGTCCAGACAGCTACAGGTGATATCAATCTTGAGGATGTTCGCTCGGCCGTTGTAATCGAAAGCTCCACAGGCGAGATTGATAAACTGACAATGCCTGAGCTAACCCATGACGTTTCCATTCGAACGGATACGGGGGATATTCGAGTGACAGTGGCCAAGGAGCCTGCTGCAGCACAGTTGGAAGTAACGACAGATACAGGTTCCATCTCAACCACCTGGTCGAACCTCATCTATGAAAAGGACGAGGAATACAGGGTGAAGGCATCGATTGGATCAGGTGGACCCAAAATGACTGTGAGAAGTTCGACCGGGGATGTTCGCATTCAATAGGAGAAGTTTGGAAACACTGATGGATAGGATTGGAAACGGAAGAAACGAAAAGATTTTGACACAAAAGAGACATTACTTGTCGAATGACGAATGGTATCATATTGAAGGAAACATAATTGTGCAAAGCGAGGTTTATTCATGACCGCAAAAACTTTTAACGATACGTTTTTGAAAGCATGTCGCGGTGAAGCGACAGAGCATGTTCCGGTTTGGTACATGCGTCAGGCGGGGCGTTATCAGCCAGAATACCGCGCCATCCGCGCGAAGCATAGCTTTTTTGAAATGAATTACATACCGGAAGTTTGCGCGGAAGTGACACGTCTGCCCGTTGAGCAACTGGGTGTTGACGCTGCAATCTTGTTTGCAGATATCATGACGCCACTAAAACCGATTGGCGTGGATGTGAATATCGAATCGGGTATTGGTCCTGTAATCGCAAACCCAATCGAATCCTTGAAGGATGTTGAGCGTCTGCTTGAGCTCGATCCGGAAACACATGTGCCGTACATTCTTGAGTCCATTAAGATCTTGCGTCAGCAATTATCTGTTCCATTAATCGGTTTCGCGGGTGCACCATTTACACTGGCTAGCTATTTGATCGAAGGCGGCCCTTCCAAGCATTATCATAAGACAAAAGCATTCATGTATACGGAGCCAGTTGCTTGGCAGGCGCTGATGGAAAAACTGGGCGATATGACTATCACCTACCTCAAAGCGCAAATTAAAGCAGGTGCACAAGCTGTGCAAGTATTTGATTCGTGGGTCGGTGCATTGAATGACGAAGATTACCGCGAGTACATTACACCAGTCATGACACGGATCTTCAACGCCCTAAAAGATACTGGCGTGCCAACGATCTATTTTGGTATCGGCGCGGGTCATCTTTTGATGGATTGGAACCGCTTGCCTGTTGATGTGGTTGGTCTGGACTGGCGTACTTCGATTACAACTGCTCGTGAAATGGGTGTGACGAAGAGGCTTCAGGGCAATTTGGACCCAACGCTGCTATTGGCACCTTGGGAGAAGCTCGAAGCGAAGGCGAAGGAAATTTTGGATGAAGGCACAAAACAGCCAGGCTTCATTTTCAACCTAGGCCACGGCGTATTCCCTGACGCCAAAGTAGAAACGCTGCAACAACTGACGAAGTTCATCCATAGTTACAAAAGGGACGTCTAATCAGGAGGGGCGCTTACATGTCAAAGCAGAAGATCGGACTCTTGTTAATGGCGTATGGAACGCCACGCAGTCCTGAACAGATTGAACCATACTATACGCACATTCGCCGTGGTCGCAAGCCACCACAAGAATTGCTCGATGATTTGATGGCTCGTTACGAGGCTGTAGATGGATTGAATCGATTTGCAGACATTACGGATGAGCAGGTTCACGCTCTCGAGCAGGAAATGAACAAACGCTACCCAGACCGTGAATTTGTAGGGTACCTTGGTTTGAAGCATATCGCTCCGTTTGTCGAAGACGCAGTAGAGCAAATGAAACGCGATGGAATTACCGAAGCGATCAGTCTTGTTCTGGCGCCTCATTATTCCAGTTACAGCGTCAAAGAATACAACGGACGAGCACAAGAGCATTCCGTGGCAATTGGTGGACCTGTCATCCACAGCATTGAGAGCTGGTATCTGGAACCAGGCTTCATCGGATATTGGGCAGATGCCATTCAAGCAACGTTTGCCGAGATGACGGATGAAGAGCGTGGACAAGCAGTCGTGATATTCTCCGCTCACAGCCTGCCGGAAAAAATTTTGAAGTCAGGTGATCCGTACCCAATGCAACTGGAAGAGACGGCAAAGCTCATTGCCGAGCAAGCAGGGATCACTTCCTATGCCATTGGATGGCAAAGTGCAGGAAATACACCTGATCCTTGGTTGGGACCAGATGTACAGGATTTGACCAGAGAGCTGTACGAAGCAAAAGGCTACCAAGCATTTGTTTACTGTCCTGTCGGATTTATTGCGGAGCATTTGGAAGTTCTGTTTGATAATGATGTGGAATGCAAAGCGGTTACAGATGAGCTAGGGGTACATTACTATCGTCCAGCGATGCCTAACGCCAGACCTGCGTTCATTTCCTGTCTGGCAGATGCAGTCGGAAAGAAGCTGGCGAATTAGGGGATCGATCATATGAGCGATAATACCTATCATATTACGATTATAGGCGGCGGTATAACAGGGTTGACCGCTGCTTTTTACTTACAAAAGGAAATCGAAGCAAAGGGCCTGCCCATCCGTTTTCAACTGATTGAAGAGCAAGGACGACTTGGTGGGAAAATCAAGACATGGCGTCACGAAGGATTTGTGATTGAGCAAGGTCCCGATTCGTTTCTCGAGCGAAAAACAAGCGCGGCTGAGTTGGCAGTGGACTTGGGGCTTGGGGATGATCTCGTTCGTAACAGTACAGGACAAGCTTATATTTGGCATCAGGATCGCCTGAAGGCTATACCAGAGGGAGCGGTCATGGGTGTGCCGACAAAGGTCATGCCTTTTGTCACAACCGATCTCATTTCTTGGCCGGGCAAGCTTCGGGCAGCTCTGGATCTCGTTCTTCCTGCCTCCAAAGGAGACGGCGATATCTCTGTGGGTGACTTTTTTCGGCGTAGGCTAGGTAATGAAGTTATTGATAATCTTATAGCGCCCTTATTGTCCGGTGTCTACTCCGGGGATCTCGACAATCTCAGCTTACTTGCGAGTTTTCCTCAATTCGCGCAAATGGAGAGGCAACATCGCAGCTTGATCGTAGCGATGAAGCATTCTCGCCCGCAAGCAAAAACGCAGGGAAAGCCAAAAGGCATCTTCCTGACGTTGAAGAACGGCTTGCAGTCTTTGGTTGAGGCAATCGAGAAGAGCTTACCTGAAGATGTCATCTCGAAGAATACTGGTGTCAAAGAACTGGTGAAACGGCCAGACGGGAAGTACACCTTGGTATTGAAAAATGGAGAAGCGATTGAGACGGATACGGTGCTGTTGACCGTACCACATGCTGTCGCAGAGCCATTGTTCCGACCTTATGTACAAGTTCCTACCCTGCCACAAGCGAAGCCGCATATGGTAGCAACCATCGCAATGGCGTTTCCAGAGTCAGCAATTGATTTAGGGATGGAAGGGACAGGATTTATTGTACCGCGGAATTCTGGCGCAAAAATTACGGCGTGTACGTGGGCGCATCGCAAATGGCCACATACGACGCCGAAAAACAAAGCCTTGCTGCGTAGCTTTGTAGGGAGAGCAGGAGAGCAATCCTTTATGGAGCAGACGGACGAGGAAATTCTGGAGGTCATCCTCCGCGATCTGCGCAAGATCATGACGATTCGAGCAGAGCCGGATTTTTATAACGTATCACGCTTGCAAAATGCCATTCCATATGTTGTCGGACATCAGGCTTGGGTGCAGGATGTGAACAATCAATTAAAAGAAAAACTCCCTGGTGTTATCGTGGCAGGTGCGTCGTACAGTGGTGTAGGTGTACCAGATTGTATTGATCAGGGGAAAAAAGCAATAGCAGAATGGATTGCGTCTGTAAAACCGGGGAGATAGATAACCCCGGTTTTTCCTTTTTTTTCGGTGCTAAACGGCTCGTCCTGTCCATATAGTATAGGGAAATGTCCTGCACTTGAAAGGAGGAGCACGAATGGCATTACAGGATGGGCAACTCTCTTTTGCCATCAAGGAGACCATTTTCCTCTCATCCGATAGAGCTGGAATAGGTGAATTGCAAGAGCTGGAATTGGTTCCAGATGTAGAGGTGCTGGAAAACGATTCCTACATCTCGATCACGGGCTGCTTGCAATTAGTAGGGAAGTACGAGCCAATCAGGGAAGCCGCAGAAGCGACAGGCGGCGAAGGAGAATCGCTGGTTGAGGCCATGACTTTTACGCCCTTTCGCCAGGAAGCATCGGATCAAGCCTTTTATGGCTGGGAGGAACAGATCGGTCATCGCATTCCATTAAACATCACAATCCCATTGGATCGGATTACCGAGATCGGAGACATCTACGCAATTGTGGACAGTTTTGACTACAAACTGGAGTCACCACATCAAATGCTAATTGATGCCGATCTGAAGATTTTGGGGATCGTCCTGGGGGATAGAGCTGAAAAAGCGGAGCAGATCGAAACACGGGCTGCTAGTCCAGGCGAAGGAGCATGGGAATACACCTTCGCTGCTGGAGAGGATGGGCAAGAATATACGGAACCGACGTCCCTCGATGATATTGATCAAAAACTGAGTGCGCTGGAGGAAGAATTGGAGCGGCAGGCATTGCCGGCATCCTATGAATCAACCGAATCTCCTTCCATGTTCGATACTCCGGCTATTGCTCAATCCAATGAAGAGGAATACTACGAACAATATGGTGATGTGCTGGAAGTGACACAGTCCAATCCTCCAGAATCCTGGGAGACTGCTCCTATTTCGTATGACTTTGATTCCCAACAATCTGCTTCGTACGATTCTTCTGACTCCTATTCCGAACAGCCAGTATTGGCGGATGAGCAGGAGCAAATGAGAGAAATAGCCGAAAAAGATTCAGGACATGAGGAACCTATACTGGCTATACACGATCAACAGGCAATCGCATACATGCAAGTTTCCAATGAATCTACTGGTTCGTCAGTCGAGGCAGAGTCGCAGGAAGCAGTGCAAGAAGCGGTGGAAGCCAGTGTTGTAGCCGAGCCGGAACCTGAGCAAGAAGCAGAACCAGTCGTTGCACAACCAGAGACTGCCGCGGAAGATGTTGAAGTGCGAGTGGCGATTTCAGGGAAACCCTCCCAGGAAGAAAGAAGTAACGTGAACATTACTTCCATCTTCTCACAAGCGAGTCGTGCCAAACAGGAAGCGATGGCGTTGGAGGCGGAATCTTCATCCAGCTCTTCGCGACATGGGTCTGCGGCGAATGCCAGCCCTTCTACGATGGAGGCCATGCAAAATCTCACATCGTTTGTCCGGAAAAAAGAAGAGCGCTCCAGTCAGCTGAAAATGTGCATTATTCAGCGAGATGAGACGTTAGAGCATATTTCACAGCGATACTCCTTGCCTGTCTCCAAAATCGTGGAAGTAAACCGATTGACTTCCGAACAGCTTGTAGCAGGCCAGATTTTGTACATCCCACAATAGAGGAGTGGGGGACCGTGGATAAAATTGATCTCTCCGAGGTTTGCCAGCAATATCGGGCGCGCGTAATCCGAATTACGCCCCTTGATGATTGCTATTTATTGGAGACAAACCGGGGCCCCAAAGAACTCCACGTTTGGCCGCGTGTAGATGTGATGCGCTGGTCGTTTGCCTGGCGCGAACGACTGGCTCGTCAGGGGTTTCGAGAAGTGGAGCGGTTTATTCGGACGAGAGACACCAAGCCATTTTTAATTTTGGGTAAACGCGGCGTTACCATGACCGACCATCACCGACAATTCGAAGACTATCAGCCCGGCCAGGACATTGCGAGGCAATGCGGACGCGTGATCGCGATGATGCATCAGTCTCAGCAGGAAAGTCCTTTACTGTCCGGTAGTGATTTGCTCAAGCAGGAAAAGCAGCAAGTGGAGGAAAAAGGCAGGCGTGCCAAAGAGCTTGTCGAATCATTTCGAGCCAAATATGAGAAGAATTCTAAGGAAAATCGTTGGGTATCGGAGCTCATGAGCCCTATGCTGCAAAGAATGGACCGTTCTGCCGCGATGTTGGCCCATGAGCGAATTACCACGGAGGCGGTCGCTGTATCCCATCGGGACCTTTTGCGTGATAACTGGGGAACGATAAACGGGAAGCTGTACTTGAGAGGCTTTTTCAGGCCGGTGATTTCTGTCCAGCAACGCGATGTTGCCACCTTTTTGCGCGATCATTTTTTAACCCATAAGGATCTGAAGCAGATTGACGCTTTTTTTGACGGCTATGAAGAAATCAAGCCACTTACCTATGGAAACTATTCGCTGATTCTCGCCTTTATGGCTCGTCCTCGTGAAGTGTACAGAAGTATCGAATCTTACGTGAAACGCGTTTCGCTGGATCAAGAAGCGTCGATCGCTGGTATTGAGCACGCCTTGCAGAGTCAACAATCTGTTGACTTGCTGCTTCGGCATATTGCAGAGCGAGCCGAGCGTTCGAGGAGGGAGGGAGTCTATGAGTCGGTATGATGACATTGCTCCTTTGTTCAAAGAGTATGACATGTATGCCCAGAGCATTGACGTTTTAAAGGAGCCAAATGTATTTAAGGCGACGACTCCCTACGGCTCCTTCGTATGCAAACGAGCGCAAATACCCGTTCAACGTCTGGTTTTCGTCAGCGATATGCTTCGCCAATTGCAGCACCGCGGATGGGATGGGGCCGTTCCGTTTACGTACACGAAATACGATGATCCTTTTGTTCAACAGGGGAATACTGCCTTTTACGTAACCCCCTGGCAGCCAGGAAGTGAGGAATGGGCCGAGCAGCCCTTGTCTTGGGCGACCCCCGCCTTGGAACGTTTGGCGGAGCTTCATCATTTGACGCAAAACTATCGCTACGATGACCCGAGACAGGTAGAGCCGCTTGTGGACTCCTTGCTAAACCGTTGGCAATATTGGCAAGACCAAATGAATAAGGCGGCAACTCTTGCGCAGGAACGCAAATACCCTTCCCCTTTTGATCTGGTGTTTCTGGCAAACAAGGAGTTTATTGAGGAAATGGCTCAAACAGCGACAGACTTATTGACCGATTGGCGAGAACGTCATGAGACACATGCTCATTTTCGCTTATCGCTAATCCATGGCAACCCGAATCCAGAGCATGTTGTGCCAGATCGATCGGGAAAAGGACGGCTGCTTAATTTTGATCGTGCCAGTTTTGATACACCAGTACGCGATTTGACGCTGTTTTATCGTACTTATTTTCAAATGGCGGGGGATGAGGCTGGAGCTTCTCAACTATTTCATCGCTACGCCGAGATATTTCCGCTGGAACCGGAAGAAATTGAACTGATGGCTTCGTTTTTGTCCTATCCGGAGAGGATCATGAGGGACTTGGATATTTATTACCATCATCCTCGCGAGTGGAGCGAGCTTTACGCTGTCCAACGTTTTGAAAAAGATATGGACCGCCTGATGCGCCTGCATCGTTGGGTCCAGCAAGCCTTTTAGCGAGCAACGTCTCACCGCGTGGGGCGTTGTTTTTCTTTTTTATAACCATTCAAGAGAGATGGCAACATAGAGCATGGCTAACAAACCGAGAAGGATGACATCAAAAGAGGTAGGAAACACAACCGTTCGAATAAACTGAAAAACCAACAGCGGAAAGAGCACTTGTTTGCAACCGTATTTGATCCGTAAATACGTGGGGTTATACTTCCAACGAAAATTCATCACAATCACCTCATTCCAGCATATGCGCGGTGACTTTGGACAGTGTCTACAACCTTGAGCAAACGCCTAAAACATTTTCATGGAAAGTAGATAGTGGTTTGAATAGTGCCCGAAAAGGGAAGGTGTAGGGCATGAAGGCTAGGACGAAACGAATAAAGGTGATCACAATGTTTTTGAAAATTGCCAAAACCCTTTTCGCAATTCCCGAAAGAAAGAATTATGCTAAAGTGTGTATGGGAGTGGCTCGGGGATGAATCATCAATTGGTCAAACTAATGGAATTGAAACAGAACTACGAGTATCTGGTATTGACCAGCAATGAGCAAAGCAAGCGCCAGGTCAATTACGAGAGTCTCATGCCATTTATAGAAGAGTTGGTCGATACGTGGTTCGTGAAAATGGACAAGTCTTGCTTCCTGTCGATCACGTTTGAATCGGCGCTAGGTGCTGTCTATTTTCGAATCGAGCGTGGGAACAAAGAGAGTGCAATAGCGCAGCGCGAAGTAGAGGAGCGTATAGTTGTCTCGGAACAGTGTGACACCGCTCAAACACCGCGTTATGTCCGCTTGTTCGCCCAGAGTAACGTCAACGACCGTGATCTAAAGGAACTGGAGAAATCTTTTTATGGACTGCTCCTCGTAAACATTCGGGCGTTGATCCTCAGATGTCAACAGGACCAGTCATCAGGACAGCGAGAAATCGAGATGGAGATGAAGCTGGCTAGACGAATGCAGTCGATGCTCATTCCGACAGAGGAATTGCAGTTGACCAGTTTGCGAACAAGAACGGTTTACGTACCAGTTGATTATGTAGGCGGAGATTACATCGACTATAGACAAATCAATGATCGCTACACCTGTTTTATCATAGCGGATGTGTCTGGGCACGGTTTTTTGGCCAGTATTTGGGCAACGGGGATTAGGATTGCCGTACGACAGGTTTTGCAGTCCAGCTATCTGCCGGACGAGATTTTGGAAAGACTCAATCAGTTGCTTTATGCAGATTTGGTGAAAACCCGTTCTTACATTACGATGCTGGTTGCAGTCTATGATGAAGTGGAACACAAAATTCGATTTAGCAGAGCAGGGCATCCGCAGCCTTTTTATTTGTCCAGGTCGAATCAAACCATTTTAACTAGCAAGGGCGGGGTCGGTCTAGGGCTTTTGCCCGATAGCACGTACCAAATGGAGGAGGTACCCTTAGAAGAAGAGGGCATGCTATTACTCTACACAGATGGCTTGCTGGATACAGGGAGAAAAGAAGTGATTCGAGGCAGCAGGCATTGGCTTGAAGAACTAACCTCCTTATTAAAGATGCCTGGTGACAGTAAGCAGGACTTGATGAATCGAGTTGAGGCCTACTTAATGGAGATAACACAGCAGCGACAACAAACGGATGATATTTCTGTGTTGATTCTTCAATTTGAGCCTGAAGAGAGTATAGCCCTCGTGTAGTTGCGTCAGTGAATAGGAGGATGAACTGTGATTTTGTGTGAGCGTTGTCCGGACAATCCCACTTGTGATAATTGCCTTGTCGCGCTACGTTCTGGCGGTGCAGCAAACAAAGTTGTTCCGCCCCGCACTGTAAAGGTGACGAACCTAGCAACGATGGAATCGTTCCAGGCGAAGCTGGTAGCAGTGAGTCGGACGACCATTGGGTTAAGCAGTTCTGATCATGATTTGCACGGACGCATAGAAATAGAGCTCGCCTATGATTTCCGAATTATCGGTAGCGGATTGCGTGGTATAGCAGGTGATCCTTACTACATTATCGACATCGAAAAAGTTTTGCGACGGGAAGATGTTCTGGAGCGATTGCTCCTGGAAGAATTTCACACGTGGCACATGAGTGGCGAATTGGACCCTACAGACGTCTTGTTACATTGGAAGGATCGAGACGACGAGCGGGGGCGATTAATCAAACAAGAGATTCAAAAGTTATCGATACTGCGTCAGATCGAGACCGTTTTCCTCTATCTTTACGATGAAGGGAAAGTGCGTCCGTTGGGTGACGTTCGTGCGAGTTTGGAAGTCGAGCGAGAAATGCAACGTCTGGTCGAAGAGGCAGCGGGAATGGGCGGACCTGTGAGGGAGCAAATTGTCACCTCGGATGGTACAAAGGTGTTCGAATTATACACATCTGTCTTGCCAGATCGGACCTGTGGAATCGCTTTGATTGATGTCACCGCCGTCATTGCAGAAGAGCGAAAAAGCAAAAGACGGGAATGGGAGATCTACAGGGATATTCTGGGTGTGGTCACAGAAGGTAAGCTGTTGTTGCTTAGTGATGAAGAATTATTTTTCTTGCTTCGGGAAGGGCATAAGCTCTTGGCGATCGATATCCGTTTACCGGAGCAGCTTGCAGAACTGCGAAAATTATTCAAGCAGGCTTTGGAACCACAAGGAATTTCTGATAAGCGATTGCTGCAGTTTCTCGTTGCGGTCAACGAAGCTGCTTCGAATACGTTGAAGCACGGCAATGGCGGTGTGGTCACGTTATACTTATCGAATGACAGGCAGATGTGCCGGGCTGTGATCCATGATGAAGGACAAGGAATTTTGCTCGAGGATATTCCGCGAGCTACCCTACAGCAAGGATTTTCTACACGCCACTCGCTTGGGGCCGGTTTTCACGTGATCCTGCAATACTGTGATCGTGTATATTTGAGTAGCTCGCTGGCGGGTACAAAGCTTATTTTAGAATGTATCCTTCCGCGTTAAGCAACGATTTCCAAAAAGCCAAATGTTTGCAAGTGAATGAAAATGGGTAATATAGTAAAAGGACGAGCAGATTGGGTGTACCGATACCTATTGAGAGGAGTTTGAGCATGGACTACCGCGCAACAGAGGCGAACGGACAAGCTACATTGTTTTTCGTCGGAGAGTTGGACATGGCTGTAGGAGATCGAGTAGGTGAATTGCTCCAGCAGTATGGAGGGCGAAATCAATCCGTTACCGTCGATTTTCAAGGTGTCTCCTTTGTAGATTCTTCCGGTATTGGAAGCCTGTTTTTTACCACGAAAGAACTATTGGCCATGGGCAAACAGGTAGAAATCGTCAATGTCCGAGAAGAAATTCTCGATATTTTGGGCGTTCTCGGTTTTACCGAAGCACTGGGCATTGCAGTTGGAAAAGTGGGCGAAACCCGGGTTTGACGCCAAACAGCGTGATTGTATATAATAGTGAAAGCTAATAATAAGACAACTACATACGATATGAACGATGAGTGGGAAGAGTAAGTCAGGACGCCTTGGCAGAGAGGAGAATCAGATGCTGCGAGATTCTCTAAGGTCATGAATGGCTGAAGGTCGCCCAGGAGTTTTTTCGGTGAAAGCATGCGCCTAGCCGAGACCGGTTCGCAACCGTTATCTTGTCAGAGTGAACACGCCATAAGCATGACGTTTATCGTGTGTTAACAAAGGTGGTACCGCGAAAATAATCCTTTCGTCCTTTGCGATGAAGGGTTTTTTTATTTTTTGCAAAGCAAGTTATGCGAATAGGAGGAGTCGTACATGTCTACACAGCCAACAACCGACATCGACCAATTGCTGCCGAAAAACTATGATCCAAAAGCAGCAGAAAACAAATGGTATCCGTATTGGATTGAAAAACAATTTTTCAAGGCAGAACGTGATCCGAATAAACGCCCGTTTACAATTGTTATTCCACCGCCGAACGTAACGGGTAAATTGCACCTGGGCCACGCGCTGGATACAACTTTGCAAGATATCATTACCCGTACCAAACGTATGCAAGGCTACAGCGCCTTGTTCTTGCCAGGTATGGACCACGCCGGTATCGCAACCCAAGCGCGGGTAGAAGCTACCTTGCGTGAAGAAGGCATCTCTCGCCATGATCTGGGTCGCGAAAAATTCGTGGAAAAGGTATGGGAGTGGAAGCACATTTACGCTTCGCATATTCGTGAGCAATGGGAAAAGCTCGGTCTTGCCCTGGATTACTCGCGCGAGCGTTTTACCATGGATGAGGGCTTGTCCCAAGCTGTACGCGAAGTATTTGTTCGTCTGTATGAAAAAGGCTTGATCTATCGCGGCAACCGCATTATTAACTGGGACCCTGCTGCTCGCACGGCTCTCTCCGATATTGAAGTAATCTACAAGGAAGTAAAAGGTGCGCTGCATCACATGCGTTACCCATTGGCAGATGGCACTGGTTATATCGAAGTAGCTACAACCCGTCCTGAAACGATGCTCGGTGATACGGCTGTAGCGGTACATCCGGAAGATGAGCGTTATAAAGACATGATCGGAAAAACCGTGATTTTGCCAATCGTAGGACGCGAAATTCCAATCGTAGCCGATGACTACGTTGATCCTGAGTTTGGTTCTGGCGCTGTAAAAATTACGCCAGCACACGATCCGAATGACTTTGAATTGGGCCTTCGTCATCAGTTGCCACAAATCGTTGTCATGGATGAGACGGGCACGATGAACGAGCTGGCAGGTATCTACAAAGGCTTGGATCGCTTTGCTTGCCGTAAGCAAATCATCAAGGACTTGACCGAGCAAGGTGTTATGTTCAAGGTTGAGGAGCATATTCATCAGGTTGGACATAGTGAGCGCAGCGATGCAGTCGTAGAACCATATCTTTCTACCCAATGGTTCGTAAAAATGCAGCCTTTGGCTGACGAAGCACTGGCTAATGCAAACAGCCCTGAGAGTGTGAAATTTGTCCCGGAGCGTTTCAAGACAAATTACCTGCGTTGGATTGAAAACATCCGCGACTGGTGCATCTCTCGTCAGCTTTGGTGGGGTCACCGAATTCCCGCATGGTATTGCGGAGATTGTAACGAAACGATTGTATCTCGCACGGATGTGACTGAGTGCCCTAGCTGCCACAGCCACAAACTGGAGCAGGACAACGACGTTCTCGATACATGGTTCTCTTCTGGTCTATGGCCGTTCTCGACACTGGGCTGGCCGGAAGAATCCGAGGACATGAAATACTTCTACCCAACGAATGTCCTGGTAACAGGCTACGATATCATCTTCTTCTGGGTTGCTCGCATGATGTTCTCAGGTCTTGAGTTTACCGGGAAAAGTCCGTTTGAGTCTGTCTTGATCCACGGCATTATTCGCGACTCCGAGGGCCGCAAAATGTCCAAATCACTCGGCAACGGTGTCGATCCGATGGAAGTGATCGAGAAGTACGGAGCAGATGCGCTGCGATACACACTGGCGACCGGAAACTCCCCAGGGAATGACCAACGCTTCTATTGGGAAAAGGTGGAGGCAAACCGCAACTTCGCGAACAAGATTTGGAATGCGTCTCGTTTTGCCCTGATGAACCTGGCTGACTTCAAATACGAGGAAATCGATTTGAGCGGTGAGCTGACTACACCAGACAAATGGATTCTCTCCCGCCTGCAAGCGACAATCGCAGATGTAACCCGTCTGTCTGACGCATTTGAATTCGGTGAAGCAGGCCGTGTACTTTACAACTTCATTTGGGATGACCTGTGTGACTGGTATATCGAGATGGCGAAGCTGCCGCTGTACGGTACAGATGAAGCGGCAAAGAAAACGACCCAATCCGTTCTGGTTACGGTTCTGGATCAAACGCTCAAGCTGTTGCATCCGTTCATGCCGTTCATCACGGAAGAAATTTGGCAGGCATTGCCTCACCAAGGCGAGAGCATCACTGTAGCACCTTGGCCAACTGTTAACGAGCAATGGATTTTTGCGGAAGCAGAAAGCGAAATGAACCAGTTGATGGATATCATCCGCAGCGTACGCAACATCCGCGCAGAAGTAAACGTACCGATGTCCAAGAAAATTGAGCTCTTGATCAAGCCAAGCGATGCATTGTCCGCTGAACGACTGACACGCGGTGAGCACTACCTCACTCGTTTCTGCAACCCTGAGCGTCTGGAAATCAGCCTGGATCTGGCTACGCCTGATAAAGCGATGTCTGCTGTGATCACGGGAGCAGAATTGTTCCTTCCACTGGCAGGCTTGATCGATATCGAGCAAGAGCTGAAGCGTCTGGAAAAAGAAGTGGCGACACTGGGCAGCGAAGTGGAGCGCATTGAGAAAAAGCTCAACAATGCCGGATTTATGGCCAAGGCACCTGAAAAAGTAGTCGAAGAGGAAAAAGCGAAGATGGCAGACTACATGGATAAGCGGGATAAGGTGATTGCACGACTTGCTGAATTGAAGGGCGAATGATCCGCCATACCATCGCATATTTTTGAGAATGGAGCATTGTGGTATGCATGCAGAAGAAGGGTTTATAGAATACACGCAAGCGCTCGACTGGCTGCATGGACTGCTCAGGTTCGGTCAACGGCCAGGGCTTGAGAGAATGCAGTGGGTTTTGGAGCAACTAGGACATCCTGAGCGGAGAATCCCATTTATTCATGTGGCTGGCACCAATGGAAAAGGTTCAACCTGCGCATTTCTGACGCAAATGCTGATGGAAGCCGGATATAGTGTAGGTACATTTACCTCCCCCTATTTGGTGGATTTCCGTGAACGCATCCGTTACAACGGCAGCATGATCGCGGAAGAAGACCTATTGCAACTGGTGAATGAAGTCAAGGTATGGGTGCGACGATGCGAACAAGAAACAGAGTTCGGTTCCCCTACCGAATTTGAAGTGATTACGCTAATCGCCATTCTTTATTTTTCAAGAGTGGCGAGACCAGCGGTAGTCGTATGGGAAACAGGATTAGGCGGGCGATTGGATTCGACGAACGTCGTCCTTCCGCTTGTTTCAGTCATCACGAATATCGGCATGGACCATACACAGATGTTGGGAGAAAGCCTGGAAGATATTGCCCGGGAAAAAGCGGGGATTATCAAGCCGGGTGTTCCTGTAGTCACAGGTGAGGTTAGGCCGGAACTTCTCGCGATTTTTGAGGAGCGCGCGAGACAAATGAAGAGTACGCTATACCATATAGGTGAACATTTCCAGGCAGAGCAGGTAGAGGAGCAGCTGGGTGACCAACAGTTTCGTTACAAAAGCATTCACCGTCGTGCGGAAGCATCCTACCGTCTTACCATGAATGGCATTCACCAAACAACCAATGCAGCCGTTGCTTTAATGACTATCGATGTCCTGCGAAATTACTTCTCTTTCTTGCTGGAGGAAGAAGAAATATCTCGCGGTTTGCAACAAACGCGTTGGCCTGGTCGTCTAGAAGTCATCTCTCCAAGACCAATGGTTATCTTGGATGGGGCACACAATCAGGAAGGGATGGAAGCACTTGTAAGCAGTCTGGATCGGTTGTTACCGGATGGAGTACAGCTGCATTTGCTCTTTTCTGGCTTGGCAGATAAGCCGCTTGCCAAAATGGCAGAGTCGCTCGCACCAGTAAAGTCAAAAATTAAAAAGCTGCATGTGACAACCTTTGATTTCCCGCGTGCAGCCGAAGCCAATAGCTTACAAGAGTCGTTTTTAGCCGGTGGCTGGGAGCAAGAGTATCTCGATGCAGTCCCAGACTGGCGGGCGTTTCTCCTTTCTTGGATGCGGGAGAAGCAATCAGCGAAGGCGGATGACTGGTTGGTCGTCTGCGGTTCGCTCTACTTCATCGCCCAAGTACGCGCATTCTTTCCCACTATAGTAGAAGAGGCAGGTGAATAGGGTGGATCAGGCCCAACACGTCCACTTTGTGGGCATCGGCGGTTATGGCATGAGTGCCATTGCCCGCGTCTTGATCGACCTTGGATACAAGGTAACCGGCTCTGATGTCGCCATGAACGATTTGGCGAAAAAGCTGGAAGCAAGAGGGGCGGTCATTCATATTGGCCATAACGCTGCCCACGTGGAGGGAGCAGACAGCATCGTATACTCCACCAGTATTTCTAAAGACAATCCTGAGGTGATCGCAGGTCAAGCGCTAGGAATTCCGGTCATGCACCGTTCCCAAATGCTTGCTCGCATATTAAATGAGCGTACAGGAGTAGCAGTAGCCGGAGCACACGGCAAGACGACCACGACCTCGATGATCTCTCACGTGCTGGAAGAGTGCGGTGTAGACCCGACTTTCATCATCGGCGGTGAATTGATGAGTGCTGGTACCAACGCAAAGGCAGGTGCCAGTGACTATGTCATTGCCGAGGCAGACGAGAGCGACGGTTCCTTTTTGGAATATAGACCGATGTATGAAATTGTGACGAGCATCGAACCAGATCATCTGGAGCATTTCGATGGCGACTTCAACAATTTGAAACAGGCGTACGTCCAATTCTTGAGCCATCTCAAACCGGATGGAAAAGCGGTCCTGTGTATCGATGATTCACATGTGCGAGAAGTCATGCCGTCCGTCGAAAAAACGGTCGTGACGTATGCAGTCGATCCGAACTTTGTGGCACAAGCACAGTTTTCTGCCACTTCGATTGAATGTGGAGATCGTTGCAGCACATGCCAGATTTATCACAAGGATGAACGGTTGGGTGAATTGTGTCTCGTAGTCCCAGGCAAGCATAATATTGCAAATGCACTGGCTGCGATCATTGTATGCCTGGATATTGGCCTATCCTTTGATAAAATTGCACAGGCACTGTCTACTTTCAGCGGTGCCAAGCGCAGATTTCAAATTATCGGGGATGCACGAGGTGTCCTGGTCGTAGACGACTATGCGCATCATCCGACAGAAATTATCGCGACCCTAAGCGGGGCAAGGGCATCAGGCCGTCGTGTAATCGCTGTGTTTCAGCCGCAACGCTACACACGCACCTATTTCCTCATGGATGAATTCAGCCGTGCCTTTGCAGAAGCAGACGAAGTGATCATCACGGATATCTACTCCCCAGCGGGAGAAGAAAAAATCGAAGGAGTAACCTCCGAAGTGTTGGTGCAAAAAATCCGCACCAACAGCCACCCGCGTGCGCAGTACATTCCGACGAAGGAACAAATGCAGGAGCATGTCTTCAAAGGATTGCAAGAGGGCGATCTCGTGTTGACAATGGGTGCAGGAGACATTTGGAAATCCGCTTACTGGCTGGCTGAAAAGCTTGAGAAGTAACGGATAGAGACGTATACAGACTTGGAACCTATGGGTTTCAAGTCTTTTTATTTACGATCGCAAAGTTTTTGTGAAATACTGCTAAGAATGATCTACCTGTATTTTAAAAGGCATCGATGAACCAACCAAGCTAGTGAGAAGAAAAAGCACAGGGCTCGTAGACCTTGACAACGCCTACCCAGTCGGAACTTAAAAAAGGGGACCACGCTTGTCGAACACTTCTTCCTTGAGAAACGTCCGCCCGTAGGGTGGCTTTGGCTCGACGGTCCCCTTTTTTAAGTGGAGACGGTCAGTGAATCCCCCTAGCGGGCGTGTCAGAGTCGAAGAGAACTGTGCTTTTTCTTCTCCACCACTATGTTGACTCAAACCAAAATGTCTTTTTCTTAAAAAAATTAGTATCAGATACTAATATCTAGTGTTATAATCAGATCATAAAAATGGAAGGTGATGATTGGATGATGACAAATACAAGCCCCTTCAAGTCGCGAATTACCGCCATCGGTACGTATGTGCCGAGTCGCGTTCTTACCAATACAGATATGGAAAAGCTAGTGGATACATCGAATGAGTGGATTTTGCAACGAACGGGTATTCATGAGCGCCGTATGGCAAGGGAAGATGAATTTACCAGTGATTTGGCCATCGCTGCTATCCACGATATGATCGCAAATTACGGGAAGGATGTCCACGATGTCGATATGATTTTGGTGGCGACCAGTACGCCAGACTATCCATTCCCAAGTGTAGCAAGTCAAATCCAGGCGCATTTTCAAGTCGAACAGACGGGAGCCATGGACCTCTCCGCTACCTGTGCAGGATTTACGTATGCGCTCCATACGGCAAATGCACTCATTAGCTCTGGCTTGCATCGCAAAGTGCTGGTGGTAGGTGCAGAAACGTTAACAAAAGTTACTGACTATACGGATCGTACGACATGCATTCTGTTCGGTGACGGTGCGGGCGCGGTGCTGGTTGAGCAAGACTCTACAGCTCCTGGTTTTTTGTCCGCCTACTTAGGTTCAAAAGGGGACGGAGGGATTCATGTATACCGCTCGGGCTTGTCAACGCATATGGATGGACGAGAATTGAGCGGGAATGGATGCATGGTCCAAAACGGGAGAGAAGTCTACAAGTGGGCAGTAACTACTGTTCCAAAGGGGATGCAGGAGGTAGTGAGCCGTGCGGGCAAATTACTCGAAGATGTGGACTGGTTCATCCCGCACAGTGCCAATTTGCGCATGATCGAATCCATTTGTGAGAAGAGTCAGTTCCCTCTTGAAAAAACATTGTACAGTCTGACACATTACGGGAACACATCAGCGGCTACCATCCCATTGTCGCTCGCCCTGGGGATCAAGGAAGGCAAAGTAAAGGCAGGGGACACGATCCTGATGTATGGGTTTGGCGGTGGTCTCGTCCACGGTGGTCTTTTGTTTACGTGGAATCCGTAAAAGTGGTCATAGATCGAAAATAGAGAGGCTGTCCAGAACCGTTCTGGGCAGTTTTTTTGTCCCGGGAATGGCAGATATCCTTTATGGACTGTTTTCGACTGGGGGAAGAAAAAATGACTAACGCTTTGATATTATTCGTGCTCTGCCTTTACCTTTCGTGGGTAGATTTTCATCATAGACGAATACCTAATCGCGCGTTAGTTGCAGGGTTTGTATTGATTTCATTTTTCGAGTTTGTTCTCTTTTCGCCGATGGAATGGCTGATGGCTGGACTCTTTTCGATTCTCTGTTTACTCGTGTTTGGAGGCATCAGCTGGTACAGGCCGCTTGCACTTGGGATGGGGGATGTGAAACTGTTCGCTCTCGTCTGCTATGGAATTGGGGTTCGTGATTTTGTTCTTGTTCTTACGGTTGCGAGCTTGGCAGCCTTGCTCGTTTCTCTCGTTTTGTTGCTGATACGAAAAGGAAGTATCAAATGCGAGGTGCCGTTTGCGCCTTTTGTGACGATTGGGCTAGCTGTCCTTTTGGTTATGAGCGAAACCTCTTGAATTGGCATGGGGAATAGTAGTAGTAACAAATTCGATAGAATCACTAGATAGAAGTCATAACCCGTCCGAGCAAAACGTATGCTAGTACAAAGAGCCTGTGACTAGGAGGGCAAGCGTATGAGCGGACAAAATAAAAATCGTGTGACGGTCAAAATGAACGGCAGATTTTGGGATGAAAAGCGGGATGACATCCCAAAGGAAGAAAGTAGAAAGCGCACCCCAAAGGATGATACGCCACGCATTCGTTTTCAAGCTCCTCCCTTACCATTTACTGACCCGTTTAAGGAGAAGGGCAACGAAGCATGGGAACGCATGATGCAGCTACGAGGAGCTGCAGCCAAAGAAACGAAGTCGAACGTTGAATTCGATCAGACGACAAACTACTCCCACGAAATCGATTATTCCTTCGAGGATACCGAAGAGAAGGCATACAGAAGTAGTCCGATGAGTCGGCTTGCAGCGCTATGGCCAAAGGGACCCTTTTGGCGTACGACTTTAACAACAGGTGGGGCTGTAGCAATTGGCCTCTTGTTCGGATTTCTTGTTTTGACGGTCTTTTCCCAAAAGGAGTTTTCCGAGTCGTACGGAAATGTTCTGAGTGAAACGGTTCAGACACTGACCGCGCCGGGTGCAGGCACTGAACAAACGGTTGGGAAAAATGGTGTGGCAGGTCCTGCCTTGCCAGATGAAAGTCAGCAAACGCAAGGTGCGTCGATGAAAGGTAACGCAGCGGGTCAAACAGCAGTAGCTCTAAAACTTCCAGCCGTAAACATGTACGTTGCACAGGCGGGTGTATTTCAACCGGATGCATCGCCGCAAACAGCTGTAGAACCACTGGAGAAGGCTGGTATTCCTCATCTGCTGTATAAGGACGCGAGCAAGCAGTACATGTTCGCAGCCGCTGCTCCCACAAGAGATGCTGTGCTAGGCTTTGCTGCCAGCTTGAAAAACAAAGGCATGGATATTTACGTCAAAGAATTTACCTTTCCCGCTTTTGAAGGGTCTGTCCCTGTCGGAAAAGCCGCGAACGCATCTGGTGATCCTAACGTGAATGCCTTTTTCACCCACGGACTTAAACTCGTCCAAACGCTTTCGGCACAATCAGGGTTGATTATTACGACGGGTCAGCTTTCGCCAACGGCAAAAGAAACGGCAGAATTAAAAGAAATTCACCGCCAATTTCTGGAGGAAAGCCGTAAAATGGAAGCCAAGGAAGCCTGGAAGCCACTGCTAGATGGGATGGTAAATGGGGTGAATCAAGCGCTGGCAGCTAGGGACAAAATGGCAGAAGCGAGCGCTGGCAAAAAGGTGGAAAGCGCCGAATCCTATGCGTGGCAAGTGCAGGCAGGTGTTCTTGCCTTTTTCGAGAGCTATGCGAGCTGGATTCAAAATGCACGCACATCGACATAAAAATATGTTTATATGGTCTTCCGCAAGGTTTTCTTGCAGGAGGCCTTTTCTTTCTATACAGTAACTACCAGGAGCAATCAGGGATTGTTTCGCTTCTCCCCATTTGCTAAACTTATGTTTGGCAAAAAGAGAATCCCTTATAAAAAGGGAGTTGGGAAAATGGGGAAAGAAACGCTTACTCTCGTGTTTCTGTTGGTGAGTGGACTTTTGTTTGGCAGCATTATCGGGGAGATTTTAAGTCCCTGGCTACCTTTTTTGACCAAGAGCAAAGAGATTACTTGGTCGCCTGCGGCAGATTTAGAAATTTTGAAGTACGAACTGAACTTTCAGGTAAAACTAAATCTAGCCAGTATCGGAGGCTTAGCCCTCGCATTTTGGATACATCGACGAATAAAGTAGGTTGAAAAATGACGAAAAAAAATGTTCCTCTCATTCTGGCTTCATCTTCGCCGCGTCGAAGAGAGCTTCTGCAAACTTTAGGCTTATCATTTACCGTCATCACCAGTGATGTAGATGAGACGACAGCAGAGCATTTATCTGCGAGCGAAGTAGTAGAAGAATTGTCTTTGCGCAAGGCCAAAGAAGTGGCTTCTCGCTTGACGGAAGGCGTCGTTTTAGGATCTGATACGGTAGTCGTTCTTGATGACCAAATACTGGGCAAGCCTGTTGACGAAATGGACGCATATCGTATGTTGTCCATGCTTCAGGGGCAAGAGCACACCGTTTATAGTGGAGTCGCCTTGATAGATGTGGAGACAGGCCGTGCGGAAGTCTCACATAGTCTAACACACGTAAGAATTCGAGCTTTAACAGAGCAAGAAATCAAGTCGTACATTGCGACAGGTGAGCCGATGGATAAAGCGGGCTCATATGCCATTCAGGGTATTGGAGCCACGCTCGTGGAAGGAATAACCGGAGACTACTTCACAGTCGTTGGTCTTCCGTTAGGCCTGACGTCTACACTTTTGACACGTTTTGGGATGCCTATATTGTAAAGTTGTCATGCTTGAAGCAAGCGGCGACGGCCATACGCCTCATGAACATCTCCATGTCAGCCGTTTTCGTTAATGTGAATATGGCTGGAGGCGGATATAAAATGGCAACAAATACCTGTAACAAAACGCTGTTGAAAAACGTCCCTTACTATGACCGTCCACGTGAACGACTGCTTCGCGAAGGAGCGGTCCATCTGTCTGATACTGAACTTCTTGCCATTTTACTGCGGACAGGCAGGGAACAAGAGACGGCTCATCAGCTGGCTCAGCGCTTGTTAGCCAGGTTTGGAGACCTGCGTGGTTTAGCCCAAGCCTCTCATGCTGAGTTAACAGAGCTAAAAGGAATTGGTCCAGTCAAAGCGATTGAATTGCATGCTGCGTTTGAGCTTGGGCGTAGATTGATGGGAGTGCCTCGAGAGTATAGGGCTTCTATCCGTTTACCACGGGACGTAGCTGATTTGATGTCGCCTGAGCTTGCTCATTTGACACAGGAACATTTTGTCTGTCTCTTTCTGAATACCAAGAACCACGTGATTGGCAAGCAGACGATTTTCGTAGGCAGTCTGGACGCTTCCATCGTACACCCGAGAGAAGTCTTTAAAGAAGCGATCCGTCGTAGCAGCGCATCGGTGATATGCCTACATAACCATCCGAGCGGTGATCCGACACCTAGCAGGGAAGACATCGCGATTACGCATACATTGCGTGACGCTGGTGAACTGGTGGGGATTTCATTGTTGGATCATGTTATTATCGGGGAAGGCAAGTACGTTAGTCTCAAAGAGCAAGGGTACTTGTAACATGTTTTTACGCGCAAGATTTATCATCGATCCTTCTATGAATTCTTGTGCGCATGAAAACCTTCCACAAAAGCGCGGTCGCTCTACCTTGGAGAGGCCTCGAAAGAGGTTCTCTTATGCTTGTCATTTGGATTAATATTTGGAAGGAGTTTTTTTATGTTTGGTGGATTTACACGTGACTTGGGGATTGACCTCGGCACTGCCAATACACTTGTTTTTGTGAAGGGTAAAGGAATTGTGGTGCGTGAACCTTCTGTTGTAGCGATTCGCACTAATAACAATTCCATTGAAGCAGTAGGGAATGCAGCGAAAAGCATGATCGGTCGTACGCCAGGTAATATCGTAGCGGTTCGCCCAATGAAAGACGGGGTTATCGCTGACTTTGACACAACTGCGACAATGATGCGCTATTTCATCAATCAAGCACAAAAAAATCAAGGGTTGTTTACACGTCGTCCAAACGTAATGGTCTGTGTACCTTCGGGAATTACTGCGGTGGAAAAACGCGCGGTCGAAGATGCTACGAAGCAGGCTGGGGCGAAGGAAGCATATACGATTGAAGAGCCGTTTGCAGCCGCGATCGGTGCAGACCTGCCAGTGTGGGAGCCGACTGGAAGTATGGTCGTTGACATTGGTGGTGGTACGACAGAAGTCGCTATCATTTCTCTCGGGGGGATTGTTACATCCCGCTCCATTCGTGTGGCCGGGGATGAGATGGACGAGGCGATTATTCAGTACATCAAGCGCCGTTACAACTTGATGATCGGGGAACGGACAGCAGAAACATTGAAGTTGGAAATCGGCTCTGCGATTGCTCCTGATGAGGTCGAAAACGTTGACATTCGCGGTCGTGACCTTGTAACCGGATTGCCAAAAACGCTCTCGGTAAGCAGCACAGAGATCGCGGAAGCATTGGCAGAAACCATTTCTGCTATCGTAGAAGCGGTGAAGGTAACACTCGAAAAAAGCCCGCCTGAGCTCGCGGCGGACATCATGGATCGTGGAATTGTACTCACAGGCGGCGGTGCGCTCTTGCGCAACATGGATCGCCTGTTAAGTAAGGAAACGGGTATGCCCGTGCATGTCGCGGAAAACGCACTGGATTGCGTAGCGATTGGAACAGGTCGTGCATTGGAGAACATTCACCTGTTCAAATCCAAGCAAGGCATCACCTCTTCCCGACTAAAACGGGGTAAATAAACGGAGGGTAGGGCATGTCGTTTTTCGGGAATAAGCGGCTTATCATTGTACTTGTAGGCTTGGTCCTGCTTATCTCCGTCGTGGGCTTCACTTCTCGTGAACGGGTTAGCCTGACCTGGCCAGAAATGTTCTTCAAAGATACCTTCAGCGTGGTGCAGGGCTTTTTCTATCGCCCTGCCCAGGCTGTTTCTGGCTTTTTTCAGGAAATTGAGGAAGCGTACGGCGTATATGAAGAAAACAAGGCGCTTAAGGCAGGGCTGGATCAATACGCCAGTCTAAGTGCTGAACTGCACACGCTCAAGGCTGAGAATGATCGCCTTCGAGAAATGCTGCAGGCAAAAGATTCACTCAAGTCTTACCGCCTCCGCTATGCGGAAGTCGTGGCGAGAAACCCGGATACTTGGAACAACGTCATCACGATCGACAAAGGACTGAAACATGGCATCAAAAAGGATATGGCGGTTATTACAGCCAAAGGAATGATCGGCCGCGTACAGAGTGTAGCCAATTTTTCAGCTACAGTGGAATTGTTGACGAGCTACGAGCGACGTGACCATATTTCTGCGGATATTCTGACGCAGCAGGTGGTCGATGGCAAGCCTGTGTACCATCAAATTAGTGGTGTTATTGAAGAGTACGACGCGCAAAAGAGATTGCTCGTCATGCGCAAAATCCCTTGGGGGCAGGCCATTAAAAAAGATCAGCAAGTTATTTCATCCGGTTTGGGAGGAGTTGTTCCTCGCAATTTGCCGATTGGCTATATTGTTCGCGTTGAACCAGATGATTATGGCTTGACTCAAACCGCCTACATCCAGCCAAGCGCTGATTTTTCACAATTGAATGAAGTCATGGTTGTGGAACGAGACTTCACAATCGCTCCCAATGGTGAATTGATCCCGCAACAGCCAGCTGGCCAGACACAAACGCAGACAACTGTGCCTCCGGCTCCACCTGCTAGCGGGGGTGGTCAGTAATGGCTCGGTTTTTATTGACGTTGGGCGTCGTGGTTATGTTTGTTTTGGAAGGAACTGTGATGCAAGTATTTTCACCTGATACATGGGGTCTGTCTTGGATGACAGTACCCCGGTTTGCACTTGTCTGCTGCATCTTTATTTCGATGTATCTCGGCAGGCGCGAGGGCTTGTATTACGGGATTGCCTTCGGATTTTTACAAGATGTCCTGTTTGGGCAACTAATTGGAATCTATACCATGTCCATGATGGTGGCCAGCTACTTTGCAGGGATGATCGTTCTTTTGTTCCAGAGAGGATTCGGGATGGTTTTCATAACCAGCTTCCTGATTTTGTTCGGACATGAGTGGCTTTTGTATTCCTTGTTCCGCTTGTTTTCCGCTGCCCCCTTTGATGTTCAATGGATTTTGACGCATCAAATTTTGCCTAGTGTGCTGTTTAATCTCGCTTTTGGCTTACTGGTATACTTTCCGATCAAGAATGTCTGCAACAAGATTCTGGCGAAAAAGGAAATGCACATGCAGTAAGGGCGAAGGAGAGGAGAGTTCGTGGAAGAAGTCAAAGAACCGAAATCAGACATACCTATTCGGCTCAATATATTGTTTGTGATTGTATTTTTGTTCTTCGCCGCCATTATTTTGAGACTAGCCTTCGTGCAGCTGGTGGAAGGTGAACAGTACAAGCATGAATTGGAAAAGTTCAGTATTCGTGAACTACCGATTTCTGCTCCTCGTGGCCGTATCTTGGATAAAAATGGCGAGGTACTTGTTTCGAATAAGCCGGTGTACACCGTTCAATACGTTGAAGAACAAGGGCAGGACATTGATGAAGAGAAAGTCGCGGATCGTCTGGCTAAAATCCTCATTCCGGATGGTGGCAAAATTGGTACGGATAAGGAACTGTTAAAGAAGACGATTGAATTGAGATCAACTTTGCCTGTTGCTTTCAATGCGCAAGAAACAAACGATCTCAAGGCAAAGGTTGCGGCGAAGTTAAAAGCCGTTCCGAAAGCAGAGTCCGTTGATCAGATGTCAGACTTTGAACTGGTAAAAACTGCTGTGTATCTTGGGATGCGCGTTCGTTCTCCTTTTGATGACAAGGAGAGAGCAGACCTTATTAAGAAGCTGAATGCCGCCAAGCCTGGTACACCCGCGATTACGGAAGCGAACACTACTGACTTCGAGCTGTTAAAAATGGCGATAAACGCCAATATGACCCTCACTCTGAAATTGGACAAGGAAGATCGCAATGACCTCGCCAAAAAAGTGAAGGATCAGATCGGAGTTTTGCCAACTCCCGTGGGCTTGGCAGATAAGTCTGACATGGATTTGCTGCGCTATGCCTCGTTGTTCGACATGGATATCAAACTTCCGCTGACAGAGCAGCAACGCCAATTTCAGTGGCACAAGCTCTCTTTACTACAAGAGATGCGTTCACCGCAGATGGCCAGCTACATTCCGAGACGTGTCAAGGTAAACATCACGGAGCAGGAAATGTTCCAAATCGAAGAACGGCGTACTGAACTACCAGGAATTAGTGTGGAGTTGGAGCCTGTTCGCCAAATTTTCGAAGATCCGGATGGTTCAGCATTTGGTACTCACTTTCTCGGTTATATCAACGCGATTCGCCCTGAGAGCTTGAAAGAATATCAGGCCCAAGGCTACAACGCTATTGATCGTGTAGGTGTAACCGGACTGGAGAGCTCCTATGAACGTTATTTGCGTGGCAAAAACGGGATCATGGAAGTGCACGTGAACAAAAATTCGGAGACCGTAGAGAAAAAGATGCGCCAATCCCCTGAGCCAGGAAACGATCTTGTTTTGGCAATGGACTGGCGTTATCAAAGCAAGGTAGAGGCCATCTTGAAAGAAGAGGTTGAAGCATTCAAGAAGCGCCCGTCTACTCCAAAAGCATTTAAAGACGCACATGTATTGGTGATGAATCCGAATACGGGCGAAATATTGGCGATGGCGAGTTATCCAGATTACAATTTGAATCTGTATTACGACCGTAAGAAATTCAACGAGAATTACGCCTCGCTTATTTTGCCGAACGAATCAAACAGATTCATTTATACGCCGTATCCTCCTGCTTCTACCTACAAGCCACTGTCTGTCATGATTGCGCTTCAGGAGGGGCTGACTACACCGAACGAAGTCATCTATGACCGAGGCGGATTGTATGTCGGAAACACGTATAAACGCAACTGGAAGGCGGGTGGTCATGGAGCCGTTAATGCTCGTCGTGCCTTGCAGGTGTCGAACAATACGTATATGTACGAAATGGCGCTTCGCTTAGCAAGAAAAGGGAAAGATGGCTGGGAGAAGCAGTTCTCTGTCTATGATTACTACAATGCCCAGTTTGGACTTGGTGTGAAAACAGGTGTGGATCTGCCGAATGAACATACCGGTTGGGAAAACCAGAACATGTACTTCGGGAACTTGGCGGACGTGATGATTGGTCAATATGATTTGTTCACGCCGATGCAGCTGGGTCAATACGTATCGACCATTGCCAATGGAGGATATCGGGTACGCCCCCATCTTGTAAAAGAAATTCGCAAAGGAACCACCGATCCGAAGAAACCAGGACAGACGCTCTCCGTCATTGAACCAGAAGTGCTCAACCGGGTTGATATCGATCCGAAGTATATACAGGTGGTAAGAGAAGGGATGCGGTTGGTTACTCAACCAGGTGGTACCGTTCAACGATTCAATGGGTTGCCGTTCACGGTTGCAGCCAAGTCTGGTACGGCACAAACGTCGCAGCCAGCGGAAAATGCACTGGTTGTCGGCTTTGCGCCTTATGAAAATCCTCAACTGGTATTCGTCGTCGTTGCGCCGAACAGTTTGAGAGATGGTACATCCAGTTCGGATGCTACTGGTCCGATCTCGCGTCGATTGCTCGAAGCTTACAATGAACTGAATCCAGGGGTCCTAACTGGTGGGGTTCCGAAGCCAAATCCATCGTCCTCGAAGTAACCGCAATGGTTGTCCAGGGCAATCAAGCCCGAGAGAATAATCGAGTCAAGCTCTTGTAAAACGCCACCAATTGACCCGATTCGGCAATTTTTTCACGCAGAGCAGGAAAAATCTTTCTGCATGGCGAATGGTATCGGTCGAGGTGAAACCGGTGACGACTGTGAAAAGCAAGGTCACGATCAAAGGGACTAAAGAGGGTCTCGTCTTCTTTATGGATGATACCTGTTCCTTCGACGAACTGCTGGCCGATATGCGTGAAAAAATAGAGCATAGCCACCAACAGATTTTGTCGGGGCCACTCATTCGGGTATCTATAAAATTGGGAAAACGATACTGCTCACCCGAGCAACAAGAGCAGTTGACTCAAATTATTCGGACAAAGGGCAACCTGGTGATCCATACAATCGAATCCGATTTGATCACGCGGGAAGAAGCTATGGCTGAACGCCTAAAAACCCATTTTTCCATACAGGTAAATACGGTACGCTCTGGGCAAGTTCTGGAGTTTGACGGTGATTTGCTCTTATTGGGAGATGTCAATCCCGGTGGGACGGTTCGCAGTACAGGAAGCATCTACGTGCTGGGACATCTCAGAGGGTACGCACACGCAGGTATTTCCGGTGACTCACAGGTAATTATTGCGGCTGCAGTCATGAGTCCTACTCAATTGCGGATTGCAGATGTGATTAGCAAGCCGGGTGAGGAATGGACGAATAATTCCGGAGGCACAGAATTTGCCTATCTGGAAAATGAGATCATGCTGGTAGCGAAAATGAACTACTTGTCGCGAATTCGCCCTGATTTGGGTGAGAAAAAGCGTGAGGGTTGAGGGAAAGAGGAGGAACGGACGTGGGGATAGGAATTGTCGTAACTTCCGGTAAAGGCGGCGTGGGTAAGACGACCACTTCCGCCAATTTAGGAACGGCGCTCGCATTGTTGGGACAAAAAGTTTGCATGGTAGATACCGATATTGGCTTGCGCAATCTGGATGTAGTCATGGGACTTGAGAACCGAATTATTTATGATCTGGTAGATGTTGCAGAAGGCGCATGCCGATTGCCGCAAGCTCTGATCAAAGACAAGCGGTTTGACAATCTGGCATTGCTCCCGGCTGCTCAGACCAAGGACAAATCAGCAGTAACTCCTGAGCAGATGGAGGAAATCATTACGCAACTGAAGCGGGAATATGATTATGTCATCATCGATTGCCCTGCGGGTATTGAGCAAGGCTTCCGCAATGCGGTGGCAGGGGCTGATCAAGCAATCGTCGTGACTACACCTGAAAAAGCGGCCGTGCGCGATGCGGATAGGATTATTGGCCTGTTAGAGCGAGAAAAAATCGGAATGCCTAAGCTGGTGATCAACCGCGTTCGCTCCCATATGGTGAAAAATGGCGACATGCTGGATGTAGAAGACATTTTGGATTTGTTAGCCATTGACTTAATTGGTGTAGTGCCGGATGATGATCATATCATTAAATCCGCGAACCAAGGTGAGCCGGCTGTAATGAATCATGAATCACGTGCTTCTATCGCGTATCGGAACGTCGCTCGTCGACTTTTGGGTGAAGCTGTTCCATTGCAACCATTGGAAGAAAAAGCGGGCGTGTTCCACAAAATGCGTAAATTCTTTGGACTAAAATAGGTAATACATGGCTCCCTTCTTTTATAGAGGGGAGTCACGTTTTCTAGGAGGAAACGGATGGACCTGGAAAAACGTCATTTAAAAACCATTGACTGGACCATCATTTTGATTATGGCAGGTCTGGGTGTCTTCAGCTATTTGGGGATTTCCGGTTCTGCGGCAGGTGTAGATAAGGCGCATCAGCAGGTCATTTGGTATGTGATCGGCTTTATTGTGTTAGGTGTGACATTGCTATTTGACTATCGTCTATTCCACAACACGGCCTATGTCTTATATGCACTCGGTCTGATTCTGTTGATCGGGGTATTTCAAACAAAGCCCATTAACAATACGACGAGCTGGTATGACCTTGGCCCTGTGTTGTTTCAGCCTTCTGAACCAATGAAGCTGTTCACGATCATAACGGTTGCCCGCTTCTTGTCCAAGAGGGCAAACGATCAGGATCGGTTTTACTATTTTTATAAGCTGATTCCGGTAATGGCTTTGGTTGGTGTACCACTGCTTTTAATTTTAATTCAGCCCGATTTGGGTACAGCGATGGTTTATACGGGTATGCTTGCCACTATGCTAATCGTTGGTGGTATACGGATGAAGCATGTATTGTATATGGGCGGGCTGGTCGGCAGTTTTTTTGCCGCTATGACACTGTTGTATCAATACAAGCAGGATATCTTTTTCAAGATTATCAAGCCGTATCAGTGGGATCGGATCGTCTTTTGGATGAACCCGGATCTTGAACCGATGGGACGAGGGTTCCAGCTCAAGCAAGCCTTGATTGCTATCGGCTCAGGGCAACTGTTCGGAAAAGGGATTGATACGCCCACACAAGCGAGCTTTGGATGGGTGCCGGTAGGAGAAAGTGATTTTATCTTTACCGTCATTGCAGAAAAGCTGGGCTTTGTCGGAGCGGGCTTGCTGATGATTTTGTTTTTCGTATTGATTTACCGAATGATCCGTATCGCGATGGAGGCAAAAGATCCGTTCGGCTCCTACGTTGTCGCGGGTGTCGTAGGGATGCTTACCTTCCAGATCTTTGAGAATATCGGGATGACAATTCAGTTGATGCCGATTACGGGTATTCCGCTACCGTTCATTAGCTACGGAGGGAGCTCGCTTGTAACCAACTTCCTGATCATTGGTGTGGTCCTCAACATTGGGATGCGTAAGGACAAGTTGCGTTTTGATTAAATAGTTGTTCAAAAAGTCTTCGGTTCTCGCCACTTTCTCGGTGTTGAATAGAAGACTTTTTGAACACTCATGAAATGCGTGACAAATGCAAATACTTATGCTAAAATCATCCTAAGTTAACCATTTTTACAAGTTATAGTGTTTGATTGATTGGTATGGAGTCGTACGTATTGTGAGTGACGTCACCAATTGTCAATCGCAATTCGTATGACTTTTTTTCCTTGACGCAAAAGGCTTATCTGTAAAAAAGAGGTTAACGCTACACTCTTTCGCCTCGTGGGGCGTAATGTTCAGGGAGGTTTTGTTTCATGCAACAAGGTATCGTAAAATGGTTTAACGCAGAAAAAGGATACGGCTTCATCCAAGTTGAGGGTGGCGACGACGTATTCGTACACTACAGCGCAATCCAGTCAGAAGGTTTCAAATCTCTTGACGAAGGTCAAAAGGTTGAGTTCGAAATCGTTCAAGGTAGCCGTGGACCACAAGCTGCTAGCGTAACTAAACTGTAAAAATTGACAGATTCAAAGGCAGTCTCTCATTGGGGAGACTGTCTTTTTTGCGTATTTCCAGCCGATACGCTGGGGCGTTGGAGAAGGACAACGCTCGTCATAAAGCAGATAGACAAGTCATAGGATGATACTAAAGGCTTGGCCTGCGGAGGGATGGACATGTTTGAAAGAGCAGATCGTGTAAAAGAACGACGGAGGGAGCGTTTGGAGCGAATCCGAACACAGTCGCGAGACAGCTATACTCCGTACGTCGATGATTGGAAAGATCCAATCGAAGAAACGCCAAACCCATTCAATGATTCGCCGCGCGAGAACGATCTGATGGACCAACCACCGTCCCATGAAAAGTGGGGCGTGCAAATTTTAGCATCTGTCTTATTGATTGGTGCTGCTTATGTATTGTTTCAAACAACGTTGATTCCTGCCTCATGGAAAAGCTCCGCGAAGGAAGTCATGACACGGGACTTTAATTTTTCAGGCGTAGCGGACTGGTATGAAGCGAGATTTGGACCGATTCCGACGATGCTTCCTTCGATACCTACCAATCCCCCTGCCGTGCCAGCCACGAGCACGACGAAGGATGCAAGTGCGGTATGGAAGTTCCCGAATAGCTGGAAAGTCGTAAAATCCTATGATCCAGAGAGTGCGAATGTGATCCTGCATACGGGTATGAACGATCAAATCACGATCGGAGAAGCTGGTTGGGTTGCTTTTGTCGGTGAAAAGCCTGATTATGGGACGACAGTGATTGTTCGTCTAACCAAAGGGCGGGAGATATGGCTGGGCAATCTCGATAGTATAGGGGTGACGAAGGACGAGGTCCTTGCACCTGGTAAAGTCATCGGAACCGCTCGGGTAATGGATCAGACATCACGTCATCTGTATGTAGGGGCCAAAGTGAATGAGCAATTTGTAAACCCCCTGGAAGTGATTCCGTTTGAATAGGGGAGGCTGGCTCGACATTCGGTTTCGCATTCACCTGCTATTTTGGGCGGTGATTGGCTTGTCCGTGGTGACAGGCCATTTTTTGGAGGTCATTACCTTGTTTGTCATCGTGCTGATCCATGAATTGGGGCATGTAGCGATGGCGCGTGAGCTCGGATGGACCGTAAAAGAAGTGCAGCTTCTGCCTTTTGGTGGAGTAGCGACGATGGAAGACTCGTATGCTACGGACCCAATGGATGAGATTGTCGTGGCGCTCGCAGGGCCCTTCTTAAATATGGTGATGATGGCTGCCTCGTACTTGTTTTGGTTTATGGGGATTTGGACGGAAGAGTGGGCCCGCTTTTTCTTGGTAAGCAATTTGACGATTGCGATGTTTAACCTGTTGCCAATCTGGCCATTGGATGGCGGGAGAATCTTGTTGGCCGTTCTATGCTGGTTTATGTCGTATAGGCAGGCGACGATGATATCGATGTCCGGAAGTACGCTGTTTGCGGGGATCATGGTGGGGATGTCCAGCCTGGAGTTGAAGTACAACTTAGCAGTAATCGGGATTTATTTATTGACGTTGAACATTCAGGCGTTTTTGCGGTTTCCTTATCAATTTTTTCGCTTCCTGGTGGAAAAATACGACCGGCAGCAAAAAGAAGCTGCTGTTCAAGCGATACGCGTGCATCCCGAGGAAACGGTACTGGCTGTCTCGCACAAGCTTCGGCGAGGATGCTCCCATCTTTTCTACGTACAAGGGGCGGGTCTCTTGGCAGAGGAACAGCTCTTGTATGCCCTTTTGTTTGAGCAAAAGCACGACGCTGCAGTGGGCAAGCTCCTTTAGACATTAGTCCTTAATCAGCAGGAGCGATCCATTCCATCAGCCAGCAATCACGCATGCTTCCTTCGTGCCATTCGTGCCGAGGAAGCTCTTTTACTTTTCGAAAGCCACATTTTTCGTAGCAACGGAGGGCTCGTTCATTCCATGCTTGCGGGTCAATGGCTACTTTTTGAACTCGTTTTTCCGTGTGGAGATAGTGGAGGATAGCTTTAACGAGCTGAGTGCCAATACCGCGATTCCAGTAAATAGGCTCTCCGATGAACTGGTCCATACCGTAGACAACGTCGTCTTTTGCATACCCATACTGTTGTTTTGCCGGGGCATCGAGCGGATAAAATTGCACATAGCCAATTGGTTTATCCGCGTATATGATCAGGCAGCGGGTTTCACCGTCGTCTTCTGAAAAAAAGCTTTGCAGTACGAGGGACTCGTCATGTGGCCGATCGCGACCTTCATAATAGGCCAAAACGCGCTCGTCAGAAAGCCATTTGACTAAATGAACGGAATCGTTAGGGGATAATGTTCTTATTTTAAGATCACCAGTATGAATCATGGTTTATCTCCTTTACCTTGACTTGGTAGCTATGTTAGATTACTTCCTATGAGCCCGGTTATCCTTCTTTTGGGCAACGTTTGTACGGGGAATAAGGAGTGAAAGCAGTGAAGCAAGTAGCAATCAGTGCACAAGGTGGCAGCATCCGCATCGCATTTATGGAAAACGGGAAATTACAGGAATGGCGTACACAGGATGTGGGGACACACGCAAGCGTTGGTGACATTTATCAAGGACGGATCGCAGATGTGAAGCCTGGTATCCAATCTGCTTTTGTTGATATTGGTACAGGTCAAAATGCTTATTTGTACGTAGATGACACGGTCGGTGTGGAGCCGGGTGGAACAGCGAAACCAAGTATTGCGGAACGTGTTCACGTAGGGCAAAAGGTATTGGTTCAAGTGAGTAAAGAGGCGATGGAAATGAAGGCGCCAAAAATCACGATGCGGATCAGCTTGCAGGGGCGTTACCTGGTGTACCTTCCGACTGAAGAAAGCATTTCACTTTCGCGTAAAATATCCGATGATACCAAACGAAAACGACTGCAACAGGTTATCTCTTCGACAGTAGAGCAAGGGGAAGGCTGCATTCTGCGCACGGAAGCAGCGGAAGCAGAAGAGCAGACACTCATTAGTGAATTGACTTATTTGCGCAAACGCTGGCAGGATATGCTGCGAACAGCGGAGGGACTGCGCTCGACCGGGCGGATTTTTCAGGATGCCGAGTTGATTGAGGTAGCGCTCCGAGATGGCTTGGCGAACGGAATGGATGAGGTGTTGGTAGAAGGTGCGGCGACTCATCAGGAGGTAAAAGCGGCGTTGGCAGCTCTTGCTCCGGAAGTACAAGAGAAGCTTCGCTGGTATCAGGGCAAACAGCCGCTCTTTGACTTCTTGGGAGTCGAGGCAGAGTTGATTCGTGCTCGTGATCGACAAGTCCCGCTTAAGAGTGGAGGGTCCTTGGTCATTGATAGGACAGAAGCGATGACGGTCATCGATGTAAACACCGGTTCATTCACTGGTGGGGGAGGGCAACAGCGGGAGCAGGCAGTGACGGCGACCAATCTGGAGGCGGTAGCTGAAATTGCCCGGCAGCTGCGGCTGCGAGACATCGGTGGCATCGTGATCATTGATTTCATTGACATGAAAGAGCAGGGCAATAAGGAACGAGTGATCGCGCGATTGAAACAAGAGCTGGCGAAGGACCCTGTGCCTTCGACTGTTCTCGGGATGACGTCGCTCGGATTAGTCGAGATGACGCGAAAAAGAGTTCGTGCGAGCCTGATGGAGCGGTTGACGGAGCCATGTGAGGCATGCAAGGGTCGAGGGAGAGTTTGGCGAGTAGACGAGCTGTTCCGGCGCTTGTACGCGGAAGTCACCGCTTTGGCAAAGAGCCAAGATGCAGAGGCTGTTCTCGTGGACATGCCACCAAGAGTGTTGGATATGATAGACGAGTGGGAAAAAGCAGAAGGAATTACATGGCCTGTCCAGATCTATAAGCGGCTGGTCCCTTCTATGAGTCCAGACAATTTTCAAATTGGATACGTCGGAAATCGGGCAGAGGCACAGCGATTACAATCGAAATAACTTGACTGGGCTATTGTAGCTATGATAACCTAATGGTTGTCATGCAGATATGCCTCGTGCATACTGTAACCGCACGAATCAGGTACATAAGCCGTCGCTTGTCGACGCACCTGTAAAGGCGAGTCTGAGTATAGGAGGTGCACACAGTGTACGCAATTATCGAAACCGGTGGAAAGCAATACAAAGTTGAAGAGGGAGCAGTTCTCTTCATCGAGAAATTGGCTGGCAACGAAGGAGACGTTGTTACTTTTGACAAAGTTCTCTTCGTAAGCAAAGACGGCAAAGTTACTGCAGGAGCTCCTACAGTAGCTGGTGCAACGGTAACTGGTAAAGTAGAAAAACACGGTAAAGCTGCAAAAATTATCGTGTACAAATACAAAGCCAAGAAAAACTACCGTCGCAAGCAAGGTCACCGTCAACCATTCACCAAAGTTGTGATCGAGAAGATCAACGCTTAATTGGTGACTTGTTATGATTGAAGTGATCGTGAGCCGTGCGCAGCACGGTATCCATGAAATTAGTATTTCCGGACATGCCAATGCGGGTGCCTATGGGGCAGACATCGTTTGTTCTGCTGTATCAGGCATCAGCTTTGGTATATTAAACGCCATCCAACCTTTGACCGGCATCACTCCTGATGTCGCTGTCGCACAAGAAGGCGGTGGGTTCTTGAAGTGGAGTCTTTCTTCTTCAGAGGATGAGACTGCACGCGAGAAACAACAGCTTTTGGCAGAGAGCATGGTAATTGCTCTTTTGTCAGTTGAGGCGAATTACGGTAAATACGTAAAAGTAAATGATCGTAAATGGCAGGGAGGTGTCTGATATGAACATGCTGTTTAACTTGGACCTTCAGTTTTTCGCATCGAAAAAAGGGGTAGGTTCCACAAAGAACGGTCGCGATTCCATTTCCAAACGTCTGGGCGTGAAACGTGGCGACGGGCAATTCGTTACTGCTGGTAACATTCTCGTTCGTCAACGCGGAACTAAGATTTACCCAGGTGCGAACGTAATGAAAGGCGGAGACGACACTCTGTTTGCAACTGCAGATGGTGTTGTTCGTTTCAAGCGTCTGGGCCGTGATCGCAAACAAGTTGTGATCGAGCCGGTTGCTTCCGAAGCGTAAATATTTGTTAAGAAAAACCCAGCGATATAGCTGGGTTTTCTTTTTGTCCGGCTCTTTTTTAACGAGCAGGAATTTAAAAATTCCGGAGCGCATAAAAACTTCCAGTAAAACGCGGTCGCTCTTCTATGATTTTGCCTCGAAAGAGGTTTTTTTATGGTACAATAGATGGGAAAGATATTCTTATCGACTTGGGTGAATGTGATGAGGGACGAGCGGAGGCTGTTTACGCATCAGACAGACCAACTGCTGACCGTTCTGAACAGGCAGCGGCATGACTGGTTGAACCATGTTCAGGTTCTGCTCGGCTATTTGCATTTGAACCGTACTGAACAAGGAGAGGCCCATTTGAAGCGCATCGCACAGATGGCGATGCAGGAATCGATGGTGGCCCGATTGAATAGCTCCTTGTTGTCCGTCTTCTTCTTGACATTTAACGCACTGAACAATGAATTGCTTTTAGAAGTAGACGTGTGCAATCATGTGGATCTCACGCGAGTAGTTTTGAACGAGCAAGACTTGTTTCAGTTGGTGTCAGAGATATTATGCACAGTGAACGATCATGTAGACCAGAGTGGATACGAAGCAGCCAGCATGCAAGTGAGCTTGCAGATGGATGAGCGTGGCGTTCATTTTCGTTTTGACCTGGCCGGTGTACTTCGTGCATCGGGAATGGAAGAATTGGAAAAGCTGATACGTAAAAGCGAACAGAGTACGGTGGAGGTCACCGAGTGGATACATACGGAAGAAGAATGGGTCCTGAAATTGGTGGTTCCATTCGCGGAATGAAAGAGGTGACACCATGTTTGTCGATCAGGTAAAAGTATATGTAAAAGGCGGGGACGGTGGTAATGGAGCCGTCTCCTTTCGCCGGGAGAAGTACGTACCGCTGGGTGGTCCAGCGGGTGGAGATGGTGGTCAAGGTGGAGATGTCGTATTTGTCGTGGATGAAGGTCTGCGTACACTGGTAGATTTCCGCTATCAACGACATTTCAAAGCACCTCGCGGAGAGCATGGCCGCAACAAATCTCAGCACGGAGCAGGCGCGGAAGATATGGTCGTGCGCGTGCCACCGGGAACAACTGTCATTGATGATGATACCAAAGAAGTAATTGCCGATCTCGTGGAGCAAGGACAACGTGCTGTGATCGCAAAAGGCGGACGTGGTGGACGAGGCAATATTCGTTTTGCCAACTCTTCGAATCCAGCTCCACACATCTCGGAGAACGGTGAGCCAGGTCAAGAGCGTTACATTGTCATGGAGCTCAAACTGATTGCAGATGTGGGCTTGGTTGGTTATCCGAGTGTAGGAAAGTCCACGCTGCTGTCCAGTGTAACAGCTGCGAAGCCAAAAATTGCGGCGTACCACTTTACGACGCTGACACCGAACCTGGGTGTTGTGGATTTGGGGGAGCAGAGCTTCGTCATGGCTGACTTGCCAGGATTGATTGAAGGCGCGCATGAAGGTGTAGGCCTTGGTCATCAATTCCTGCGTCACGTAGAGCGTACACGCTTGATCGTCCACGTGATTGACATGGCAGCGGTTGATGGACGCGATCCATACGAGGATTATTTGCAGATCAACCGAGAGCTGACGATGTATAACCTCAAGCTCGAAGATCGTCCGCAAATTGTAGTCGCGAACAAAATGGAATTGCCAGAAGCAGAGGAAAACCTGCGTATTTTCAAGGAAAAAGCTCCAGATGTGAAGGTGTACGAAATCTCTGCTGCAACCCGTCAAGGCGTACAAGAACTGATGTATGCGATCGGGGATACCTTGGCGACGATTCCGGACAAGCCTGCTGTAGAGGAAGTTGCGGAAGTGGAAGAGCGCGTGGTCTTCCGAGCAGAAAAAGAACCAGAGGCATTCGAGATTACGCGTGATAATGATGTGTTTGTCGTCAGCGGTGAAAAGATCGAGAAACTCGTACGCATGACGAATCTGAACAGCTATGATGCAGCCCAGCGTTTTGCAAGACAAATGCGCAGTATGGGTGTAGATGATGCTCTGCGCAAGCTAGGAGCAAAAGACGGGGATACCGTTCGGATCGGCAAATTAGAGTTTGACTTTGTGGAGTGACAAAAACCATGATTGATATCCCATCACTGAACCCATTTTTGGGGGATAAACGACTCCAACGCGGTGCGACGCTACCGCTAATCATCTCCAAGCAGGTGAAGACACCTGTCCAAGTTTTGGTTGAACATGCAAAGGGCAGTTATCTCGTCGTTTCGTATGAGATGAAGCCTGAAACAAAAGCAGAGCTTCTCGGATCAACTGTGCGCATTCGTTGGGAGACGGATGCGGCAGTGAACACTATTGATTTGGAAGTAGTTTCGGAGCAAACGCTTTGGCCGATCAAGCTTTTAGGGATGATTCCGATTAGTGTAGGGGTAGAAATTACACAAAAGCGCAAGCAGGATCCCATCTCCCCAGATCTCGGTATTTCTGTCCCTTACAAGGTGATGGGAGCTAGACCGATCGAAGAAAAAGGCGAGGCAGTGTTGCTGAAATTCTCTCCAACCCGTCTTGTTTTGGGAACGGACGGTTATGTGTCAAAGGGCGATTTTCTCCATTTGTCTTTCAAGATACCGAAGCAAGCGCAGGAGATCGTCATGATGGCGAAAATCGTGGAAAAAACGTTCCAGGACAAGCAATCAATCATTGAATTAATCTTTACGGATATTAATGAGAAGCACCATGAAATCATCAAAGATTACTATAAAAGGCTCTCAACTACCGCTTCTTCCTAAGGAAGCGGTTTTTTTCCTTTGATGTTCCTGTGAAGAAGGTATATAGTAGTGTACATAGAGTTCTAAATCGAGCCTGTTCACTTTATGATTTGTTGTGTACGCTTTCCTGAATAAATACTTGTGAAATCATTCACTTTTGATTATTCGAATCCGTTGTTTGCTTTACTTTGTGAAAAATGTTACAAATAATTTTTTACCGGATTTTCAGGGAGAATAGCGGCCGTTACTCGTTTGAACAGGCATCGAGAATGAAAGGCCTCTATTCCAAAGCAAAGGAGGACGTTTTTTTATGTCTCAAACAACTACGCAACAAGCTCAAGCTGCTGCAGAAGTAGCAAGCACTGCTACTCTGGCACCAGCGCAGCAACAAGATGTACTGGATCAGCTGATGAAACCAGAAATCCAAGAGTCACTGAACGTATTGGTGGCGAATCTGCCTAAATTGGCGGAACTGACAACTCTTTTGACCAAAACGTATGATTTGGTACAAACGGTTGCAAATGATCATGTATTGATCGACGACATCAAAGGTGGAATGGAAGAGTTCGTAAAACCGATCTCTGATAAAGCAAAGGGTATTGCCCAAGCAGCCATTGAAGCCAATGACCGTGTTCACGTAGAAGAGTCTACGATCGGTTTGTTCGGTATTCTCAAAATGCTCAAAGATCCGCAAGTACAAAAAACATTGCGTTTCGCACAAGCATTCTTGGAAGTAACAGCAGAACGTCAACAACAAAAACGCTAGTTTTTTTATTATGGAATGGAAGACAAGGACGGAGGATTGGGCATGGCGAAGCATATTCTGATTCTAGGCGGCGGTTATGGCGGTTTGCTCAGCGCATTGACTGCACGTAAATACATGACGGCTGAAGAAGCGTCGATCACGGTGGTAAACCGTTTTCCTACTCACCAAATCATTACGGAACTGCACCGCTTGGCAGTAGGAAACCTGTCTGAACAAAACGTAGCGCTCCCTCTGGAAAGATTGCTGCGTGGCAAAGAGATTAACCTCGTAGTAGACACGGTAGAAAATATTGGTCTCGATTCCCAACGCGTAACACTGGCGAGCGGCGAGTCCATCAAATACGATGCTTTAGTTATTGCGCTGGGTAGTGAAACCGCATTCTTCGGAATCCCGGGCCTGCAAGAGTACAGCTTTACACTGAAGTCGGTAGAAGAAGCAAATCGTCTGCGCGCACACCTCGAAGAGCGCGTGATTGAATACAAGACAAGCAAAAATAAAGCAGATGTTACCTTCGTTGTAGGCGGTGGCGGTCTGACAGGTATCGAGCTTGTTGGGGAATTCGCTGATATGTTGCCAAATTTGTGCCACAAACATGGCGTAGACTTTGCAGACGTATCCATCTATTGCGTAGAGGCAGGTCCATCCATTTTGGCTGGTTTTGCTCCTGACCTGGTTGAGCGTGCGAAAACGAGCCTGGAAAAACGTGGCGTTCAATTCCTGACAGGCGTACCTGTAACGGAAATGAAAGAAATCACAGTTTGCCTGAAAGATGGCGGTACCATTGAAACCAAAACAATGGTATGGACTGGTGGCGTACAAGGCAATCGCGTAGTAGCTGAGTGCGGCGTGGAAGTAAACCGCGGGCGTGCAACTGTTACAGAATTCCTGCAATCCACTTCTCACCCTGATGTATTCCTTGCAGGTGACAGTGCGGTTGTAATGGGGCCAGAAGGTCGTCCATTCCCTCCGACTGCCCAACTGGCATGGCAAATGGGCGAAGTAGTAGGTCACAATCTCTTCGCGCACTTCAACGGCACCAAAATGGATACCTTCAAACCGGTATTCTCCGGTACACTGGGTAGCCTGGGCCGTAAAGACGCAATCGGAACAATCGGTGCAAGCCAACTGAAGCTCAAAGGCTTGCCAGCAACCTTGATGAAAGAAGCGAGTAACGTTCGTTACTTGACTCATATCAACGGTCTGTCCTCTTTGGCATACTAATCGAATCAGGAAAACCCGGGATGAAAATGTCCCGGGTTTTTTGTGTTTGTTTATCCGTTTCCGCTGGGATCTTCAATCACGTTTGGGGATTGGGCCATCTTTTTGCCCCGCATGTCATTGCCAAACTGATCGAGACTGCTTGGCTTACCTGCTGGGTGATTGTTACGACGCTCCGATTTATCTGACTTTCCACGTCCGGCCATTTGCCTTTCACCTCCTCCATACGATACGCATTATTGTGCGCGAAGAAGCCTCCTCTCATGTAATTAAAGTAAACCAAATATGATCCGATGAAAAAAAGTGACGGATAAGGATTGTCACATGAGATGCTTTCCGTTATAATGTCCTCTATGAAGAAACAACTGTTTTTCTCAGGAGGACACAACGCATGAAAAAGGAAGAAAAATTCTACTTGATTCGATCTGACATCCTGCCAGAATCGATTGCCAAAACGATTGAAGCCAAGAAGATGCTGGAATCCGGCGAAGTGGATACCGTGAATGAAGCGGTTGAACGGGTAGGATTGAGCCGCAGTGCTTTTTATAAGTACAAAGATGGCATTTTTCCGTTCAATGCGATGATGAGCGAAAAAATTATGACGTTTACTTTCTCTTTGGATCACATGTCAGGTTACTTGTCCAAAGTGCTCACATATGTAGCAGATCAAGGTGGAAACGTTTTGACCATCAATCAGACGATTCCACTTCAAGGGATTGCTACCATATCCATGTCAGTCGATATGGCTAATCTTCGCGTATCTAGCACGGAGTTTTTGGATAGCTTGCAGCTGATCCCGGGCGTTCGCAAAGCGATGATCGTCGGTAGAGGCTAAGTAAAAAACAATCAAAGAAAAGGCAGGGGAGAGAGACATGGAGAAGCAGAGCATTAAATTGGGGTTAATGGGTTTTGGAACAGTCGGGACTGGTGTCGTGCGCATTATCCAAGCCCATCAGGAGGATTTACAAAAGCAAACAGGCCTCAGTATTGAGGTTTCCCGTATTCTAGTTCAGGATGCGGAAAAATCTCGTAATATTCCATCCATGGAGAGCGCGCTGACCACTGACCCTGCTAGCCTTTTGGATGATCCAGAAATTGAAGTCATCGTAGAAGTGATTGGCGGCATTCACCCTGCAAAGGAATACATTTTGGGCGCACTCGAACGAGGCAAGCACGTAGTAACAGCCAACAAAGATCTGATGGCGTTGCACGGAGCCGAAATTTTAGAGAAAGCGCAAGAAAAGGGCTGTGACGTTTTCTACGAGGCGAGTGTAGCAGGTGGAATACCGATCTTGCGTGCGTTAGTAGAAGGGTTCTCCTCAGACCGTATCGAGAAAATGATGGGGATTGTCAACGGAACAACCAATTACATCATGACCAAAATGAGCAAAGAGGGCGCAGAATACAGCGAGGTTTTGAAAGAAGCGCAAGCACTGGGCTATGCGGAGCAGGACCCAACCTCCGACGTGGAAGGCTTTGATGCCGCCCGCAAAATGGCGATTCTGGCAACGCTGGGCTTCCGTGTACCGATGAAGCTCGAAGATGTAGACGTAAAAGGGATCAGTTCCGTGAGCAAGGAAGATATCGCCTATGGCAAGCAACTAGGTTATGAAATCAAACTGCTCGGACTGGCTCGTCGTGACGAAGAGGCGATTGAGGTAAGTGTGCAGCCGACTCTGGTTCCGAAATCTCATCCACTCGCTTCCGTAAATGGTGTCTTTAATGCCGTGTACGTACATGGGGAAGCGGTAGGAGAAACCATGTTTTACGGGCCAGGCGCAGGTGAATTACCGACTGCTACCGCCGTTGTGTCTGACCTGGTCACTGTCGTCAAAAACAGAAAGCTAGGAGTGAATGGACGCGGAATGGTTGCTCCATACAAAGAAAAAGTGCTGAAAGAAGACAGCGAAAAATTCTCTAAATACTTCCTGCGCATCGTAGTTGCAGATAAACGCGGTGTTCTTGCTCAAATTACGCAGCTGTTGGCTGACAAAAATATTTCCCTCGAGCAGGTCATTCAGCAACCGTTCAACAACGGTCGTGAAGCGGAGATTATCATGATTACACACCTGTCCTCAAAAAGTGACATGGATGCGGTACTGGCTTACATGGAACAGATGGATATCGTATCAACTGTGCAGAGCTGCTACCGTGTAGAAGGGGGAGACAAATAATGGTTTCTAATCGACAGTCTGGCATTCTGGCACGTTACCGGGAATTTCTCCCGATCACGGAAAAAACTCCGCTGGTCAGCTTGCATGAAGGAAATACACCCCTCATCCATGCTCCAAACCTTTCCAAACAATTGGGGGTAGAGCTGTACGTCAAGTACGAGGGGCTCAATCCGACCGGCTCTTTCAAAGATAGAGGCATGGTCATGGCTGTAGCCAAAGCGGTAGAAGAGGGAAGCAACACAATCATGTGTGCTTCGACGGGGAATACATCAGCAGCAGCTGCGGCGTATGCGGCACGCTCAGGTTTGCGTTGTATCGTCCTGATCCCGAACGGCAATATCGCACTGGGCAAGCTGGCACAGGCCATCGCTTATGGTGCAGAAGTCATCGCGATTGACGGTAATTTTGATGAAGCGCTCGATATCGTTCGCGAAATTACAGCGAAAGAGCCGATTACACTCGTGAATTCCGTGAACCCTTACCGGATCGAAGGACAAAAGACTGCGGCATTTGAAGTATGCGATGCGCTGACGGACGCACCTGACATTTTGGCTATTCCGGTTGGTAACGCAGGTAACATTACAGCCTACTGGAAGGGCTTCGAGGAATATTTCGCAGCCAAAAAATCGAGTCGCTTACCGAAGATGTACGGATTCCAGGCAGCAGGGGCAGCGCCGCTGGTTCATGGCGAACCCGTAGCCAACCCGGAAACGATTGCGACAGCGATTCGCATTGGCAACCCGGCGAGCAAGGATGGCGCTTTGAATGCCATTTCGAAATCAAGTGGTCTTGTCGATAGTGTAACGGACGAAGAGATTTTGCATGCCTATCATTTGCTGGCGAAGAGTGAAGGCGTGTTTTGTGAGCCTGCCTCGGCAGCATCGCTGGCTGGTATTATCAAACTGCATGAGGCTGGAAGGCTTCAACCTGGCAGCCAGATCGTGTGCGTGTTGACTGGAAACGGACTAAAAGATCCAAATATTGCTTTGAAGCTGGTAGGTGAAGAGCCGCGTTCAGTTCCGGCGACACATGAAGCTGTGATGGAGCTGGTTCGTCAAAGCGGGAGAGAATTTGTATCATGAATGGACGGCGTGTAAAAGTAACCATACCGGCATCGACAGCGAATCTGGGACCGGGATTCGATGCGCTGGGAATGGCCTTCCAGTTGTATTCTGTTGTAGAAATGGAAATCAGTGATCATACGACAGTAGAGATGATGGGCAAGGAGCTGCAAGGAACACCGACGGACAAAAACAATCTTCTGTACAAAGTTGCGGCGGGATTGTTTCAAGAAGCAGGTCTCGCCATTCCTGAGCTCGCGATCCGTGCTTCCAGTGATGCCCCCCTGACAAGAGGATTGGGGAGCAGTGCGGCTGCGATTGTAGGTGCACTCGTAGCGGCCAACCATCTCGCTGGCGAACCGTTTACGCGTGAGCAATTGTTTGAAAAGGCAACCCGCCTGGAAGGGCATCCGGATAATGCCGGAGCGTCGATGTTTGGTGGTATTATTGTTGCAACAATGCCGGAAGTACCAGGAGACCCCGTTCCTTATGTGCGATTTTCTGCCCCGGCGGGATTGCAAACTCTCGTCGTGATCCCAGAATTCATGCTCTCGACAGAAAAAGCGCGGAACGTCTTGCCACAGGTGTACAGCAAAGAGGATGTTGTATATAATGTGGGTCATAGTAGTTTGCTAGTTGCTGCACTGGCACAAGGCAGACTCGACCTGATGGGACGGGCAATGTCGGATCGGCTGCATCAGCCGTATCGAGCAAAGCTTGTACCTGGCTTGAACGAAATCCTGGACAAAGCGACTGAACACGGGGCACTCGGGGCTGCTTTGAGCGGCGCTGGACCGACGATCCTCTGTTTCTTCTCTTCAGATGAAGAATTAGAGAAGCTACGTGCATTTGTGGACAGAGTGATGAAAGGGCACGACATCTCGTACCGCGTGATGATCTTGCAACCGGACGAAAATGGCGTACAGGTAGAAATCCATCAGAGATAGACCATAGTGGATAGGAGTAGCCATGGAGAAGAAACTTGCTTTTCTAGGACCGCGTGGAACGTTTACCGAAGAAGCAGCGCGTATCTTGTCGCTCGGACAAAAGCTATCTTTCGTTCCGTACCCAAGTATTATTGAAGTACTAGACGCTGTTTCCAAAAAGGAAGTGGCATACGGTGTCGTACCGATGGAAAACTCCATTGAAGGAACGGTCAATTCTACACTGGATTGGCTCATTCACGAAGTAGATTTGCCTATTTTGGCGGAGCTTGCACTGCCCATTACGCAAAACTTGCTGGTGGCAAAACGAGAGCATCCATTGCCATTGTCCGCGATTACGAGAGTGCTGTCACATCCTCAAGCGATTGCGCAAAGTCACAACTTTTTGCGTGAGAATTTGCCAGAAGCAGCGATCGAAACGGTAAACAGTACGGCATTGGCTGCAAAAATGGTGAGTGAGCATCCAGAAGAGCCGTGGGCTGCTGTAGGTACTCGATTAAATGTAGAGATCTATCCATTGGAGTTTGCGCGTGAACAAATTCAAGATTATTCGAATAACTACACGCGATTTGTTCTCGTCGGTCTGGAAAGTCTTGATCTGCCGGTTTCCCGCAAGGAAAAGACGACGATACTGGTCACGCTGCCAGAAGATTTCCCGGGAGCATTGTATCAAGTGCTTGCTGCTTTTGCGTGGAGAAAGGTCAACTTGTCTCGCATCGAATCACGTCCGACGAAGAAAGCACTCGGAAGCTATTATTTTGTCATCGACATTGAGCAGAAGATGGACGACGTCTTGTTGCCAGGGGCGTTTGCGGAGATTGAAGCCATTGGCTGTCAAGTTCGTCAGCTCGGGACATATCCATTTTATATGCATCAGACCAATTCCTAGAGGGATTGGTTTTTTCTTTTTCTGCTCTCTCCCAACAAAGGAATGGCGTCAAGGAGCAAAACGCCCATGACTGCATACGATGTTAGGGAGTTTGGTGCAAGGGAGGAGAAAAACATTGAGAATACACATCGTCCAAAAAGGCGATACGATGTGGAAGATCGCCAAAAGATATGGCGTCGATTACAAAGAACTGTTACGCCTTAATAGTCAATTAAAAACTCCCGATACAATTTATCCTGGAGCGAGAATCAAGATTCCGGCGAAACAAGTTCCTGTCCGACCATCGCAAAGAACGACACCCCCGCATCCAATGAGTGAGGCGGCCCCTTATGTGAAAGAAAGACCGATTACGGAAGAGGAAGAGATGGAGGTACCGCAAGAAATTGAAAGGCGGCCAATTGAGCCGGAAGAATCAGGAGAAGTGGAAATCGAATCCAGGGAGGAGACCAGACCTACTCTACCGCCGGCTCCCATTCCTACGAGACCTCCCAAAGAAATGCCAAGACCACCAGTTCCTTCTGTGTCCCCAGAGGTAGTCAGGCCAACGGTACCACCAACATTACCACCAACATTACCACCTCCACCACCAACACAGCCGATTCCAAAACCAACGGAGCCGATCGAAAAACCAATCGAGAAGCCAAGTGAAAAACCGATTGAGAAACCGATTGAGAAACCAACACCGTATAAACCACCGAACATTTCAGGGAATCCAGATGTGCAGCCTCCGGTTCCGCCTGTGCCTATACGCCCACTTATACCGACTCCACCTCCAACCAGAGTGAGCCCGTATATTTATCCACCGGCGATTCCACCGAATCAAAATGTGCCCTACATTCCATATAGACCACCGACCCAGGTCTTGCCCTTACAGCCTACACGACCGCCAGCAAATATATGCCCACCTTGCCCACAGCCGAATTATCCGCAACCACGGGTAAGTCCATTGCAACCGATGCAGCCAAACTACCCACCGCCACGGGTAAGTCCATTGCAACCGATGCAGCCAAACTACCCACCGCCACGGGTAAGTCCATTGCAACCGATGCAGCCAAACTACCCACCGCCACGGGTAAGTCCGTTGCAACCAATGCAACCAAACTATCCACCACGCGTAAGTCCATTGCAACCAATGCAACCAAACTATCCACCACGGGTAAGTCCGTTGCAACCAATGCAGCCAAACTATCCACCCCCAAGGGTGAGTCCGTTACGGCCGCAGAAGCCGTCTTCAAAGGTGAGCCCACAACAGCAGCACAAGCCACCTTCAAAAGTAAGCCCGCAACAGAAGCTGAAGCCATCGACGAGGGTAAGTCCGGAGCAAGAGCGCAGGCCAATGCCACAGGTGCGCCCATTCCCGCCATTCCCACCGTCGTTCATGCCACCATTCCCACCATTCCCACCATTTCCGCCTTGCCCACCGTGGATTAGCCCGTTTGTACCAAATCGACCGATTGTAAGTCCAGAACAAATTCGACCAATCAATCCATTTCCAATCTTCCCACCACACATCAGACCGATGCCGTTTCCTTATCCATGCCCACCACCATTTCCACCCATGCCATTAAAGCGGCCACGAGCGAAGAAGCCTGTGTGCCCGGAACCAGTTGAGTCATCATCATGTGAGTGTTCTTCTGAAGTCCGGGAGTACAGAGGCCGAAAAGGCAAGTACAATCGTTCTCCACAGGGGATTCACAATAACATGATGTTCCCGCCTTCCCCGTGTATGGCTTCCATGCCTGAACAAGGGGTTTGGCCGAACTGGGGAGATGGGCATGAAGAATCCTCTTCTTACTGAGAGGGTATGGGATGAACAAAGGAATCTTATCTACCATTGAAAAGGCTTTTCGCTGTCAAATCTACGGGGTGAAGCCGAAGCGAAACGTCAACCTGTTAAAAACAGACCGGGGGCATTGGATACTCAAAGGATATAAGCAGGTCGAAAAAGCTGTGTGGGTGACAGAGTTAGCAGATGCACTACATCAGAAGGGCTTTCATCATACGGTGCAATATGTGGCGAATCAGGAAGGGACCAAAATTTTTGCATTTGAAGACCGCCATTACACCATTATGAAAATGATTGATGGGCATGAAGCAGATAACGCTTCTCTTTTCGATGTTAAAAAAACAGCAGAGACATTGGCACGTTTTCATGTCGCAGCTCAGGGTTTTCCTATTGCTCATTCCTATGCGTATGAAGGAAAACCGCCTCTTTTAGATAAATGGGAGAGCCGCTTGGAATACTTTGAGCGTTTGATGTGGTCGATTGAACAGAAGGGACCCCAGAGCAAACTGGAGCAACTCATTTCCCAACAGGCAGATCATGTCCTTCGGGATGGCAAGGAGCTCCTGGAATCTGCCTACAAACTGCCTCTGACGCCAGAAATGTTTTTAGCCATGGAGAGGGGGACGCTCGCGCACAGAGACGTGGCGAGTCATAACTTTTTGCTTACGGAGCGAGGCAATTGCTATTTGATTGACCTTGATACAGTAGGTCATGATCTTCAGCTTGTTGACCTTGTACAATTGATGTCGCGGATGCTATTGATGCAAGAGTACCGCATGGATTCCTTTGTGGAAGCGATGGAAGCCTATAGTAATGTCAACTATTTATCTGATACGCAGATTTGGGCTGTTCATCAATTGCTTCGTTATCCGGATAATTTCTTGCGGGAGGTAACGGGCTTGTATAGTCAGCGCCCAGGTTACCACATGCGGGGTGTCATGCAACTGATCCAGATGGAAGGCAAAGTGATGGCGAATCGCCAACGCTTTTTAAACGACGGAGAACGAATTTTCTCGCGCTCTCCGTGGGGGCATTACCATTTTGTTGGATAGTCGGATAAAATAAAACATCCCTCTCGTAAGAGGGATGTTTGTGTTGTTGGCAAGCTTACTTGGAAGCAGGCTTGGACAAATCAATCGAGAATTTCGCAAATCCGGATTCCAATACGTTGATGAACTTGATATTGGACAATTTTTCAGCGAATGGTTTCGCGTCAGGAGAAGAAGTGAAGGTAACATTCAGCTTCGCATCTACTGGAGCAAAAGACCAGTTGTTGTCTGCTGCTGGGTCGATATTTTTTTGGTTCAGGATGTAGTCGATTACGATTTGACGGTTTTCATCTGGAGAATCGATTACGATGTTTTTGCCATCCAGACCCGGGAACGCACCGCCGCCGCTTGCACGGTAGTTGTTGGTTACGACGATGAATTTGTCTTCAGGTTTTACTGGTTTGCCGTTATAAGACAGGTTTTTGATGCGGTTTGCATCTTTGTTTGCTACTTTTCCATCTACAGCGTATTTGGATGGCTGTGTAACATCGATTTGATAAGTAACACCGTCGATGACATCAAAGTTGTACGTTGGGAAAGACTCGTTGATGAGTGGTTGCTCATCTGTTTTCTTCGCATCGATTTGGTTGAACTGTCCAGCGGAGCGCTCCAACCATTCTTTCACCGTAGCTCCATCAACCAGAACCGCTTTCAGTGTGTTCGGGTAGATGTACAGGTCAGATACGTTTTTGATGGCGATTGTACCAGCTGGGATATTGGAGTAGTAGCTTACTCCGTTGCGGCCGCCTGCTTTAAATGGTGCACCAGCAGACAGAACTGGAATGCCTTCGTATTCTGTACCCTTCACGTTTTTCTCAACAAACCATTTTTGTGCATTGGTTACGATTTGGATAGATGGGTCATCTTGTACGAGTGCAAAGTAGCTGAAGATCGGGGAAGATGTTTTCCCTACAGCGGAGCGAACCCATTCAACCGTTTTATCGTGATCTTCTTTTACTGCTTCTACGATAGCTTTGTCTGCGTCAGCCAAGGATGCTTTGTTTGCTTTGTCATAGATCGGAACTACTTTTGTAGCAGAATCAGCCACTTTCCATTTTCCGTTTTCTTGTTTCAGCGTCAGGTCGATCACGCCGAGGTGGTTACCCCAGAAGCCAGGCATAACGGCTGGTTTACCGTTGAGCGTTCCTTTTTCTGCATCAATGCCTGGAATTTTATCGAATCCAGGGCCTGGGAATACGGAGTGGGAGTGTCCGAACAGAATCGCATCGATGCCATCTACTTTGCTCAGCTGGTAGCTAGCGTTCTCCAATTGAGGACCACCCTCGATAGGGCCAATTCCGGAGTGAGGAACTGCGATGATGATATCCGCACCTTTTTTCTTCATTTCAGGTACGAATTTGTTGGCAGTTTCCACGATGTCCTTCGCGATTACTTTTCCTTCTAGGTTAGCCTTGTCCCATTGCATAATTTGTGGTGGAACAAAACCGATTACACCTACTTTGAGTTTTACATCTTTGCCGTTCTCATCTTTAAAAGTACGCTCCAGGATTTCGTAAGGAGTGAACATGTTTTTGTCATTGTCAGGGTTTTTGTCCTTGTCGTCTACATAGACGTTGGAGTTTATGTAAGGGAATTTCGCACCTTTCAAGCTGGTGTCCAAGAACTCCAAACCAAAGTTGAACTCGTGGTTACCGATATTGGCAACATCATAGTCCATCAGGTTCATTGCTTTGTAAGCAGGGTGAGTATCTCCAGCTTTCAACGGGTCGATTTTTGCCACGTAGTCGCCCAATGGGTTTCCTTGCAACAAGTCACCGTTGTCGATCAGGATGCTGTTTTTCGCTTCTTCTCTTGCTTTTTTGACCAATGTCGCTGTTTTTGCGAGGCCAAACTCGTCTGTGTTTTTGTCTTGGTAGTAGTCATAGTTAACGATGTTGGTGTGGATATCTGTCGTTTCCAGCAGGCGAAGCTTGAGGACAGAACCTGTTTGCGCGCTTACAGGAGTAAGAGGAAAAGAGAGTGCGCCAACAATCAAAGAAGTGCTGAGGAGAAAAGCGGTCAGCATTTTTTTGTTCGTTTTTTTCATGTTTGAAATGACCTCCATAAGTTTACAATAATGCCAAGCAAAAATAGTTTATCATTAGATTCAAAGGCTGGATAGATGGCGAGATGAAATAGTATGTTAATTTTTTGTATTGACAAAAATAAAAAAATATAACGTCAATCCCTCTTTAGTCGCGTATGTCCCTGTTTCTTTGTGGCAATGATAGGAAGAAAAGCCTATGAAGAAGGGGTTCTAAGTGACTGAGAACAAAAAGTGGATGGTATACGCGACGTGGGGTGTAGCTTTAGCTACAGGCGTCGTAGTCGGTATCCTGTTCGTGGGTAATGACGGAAACGATTCAAGTCTTGCGCGTTTACTAAACCATACAGGCAATGCAGATGTAGTTGCGAGTCCGTCGTACGAGTTGGTTTTAGCTCGCCATTATTTGTGTGGAGTGCGAGATGAAGAGCATGTATCCGTTCGTACCAATCAACTGGCAGACGTCATGGGCAACTATAGTGGATGGGAAATTGTACAAGCAGAACCTGTCAAGTTGACCTTAATGAAGCGAGAGCAGGATATTGCGCCAGCGTGCAAAGAGAATGGACATATCGGAATAGCTGCGGACGGCATGCTTACCCTGTTTCATGGTCTGCCTGCTGAACAAGATGTCGTGCAAACTTTTTATCGAATCGATACTGCGAAAATGGAAGCGAGTCTGCCAAAAGAGGAATGGGAGAATCTGAAACGAGGGATTCGCATTCGGAATTTGGCAGAGTATAACAGTGTATTGTCCACCTATGGCGAATACCAATGGAGTGGCCAATGAAAACAGGTGGACCAAAAGAAATCCCTTTCGAGCCTTTCGTGTAACAAACACGGATTGTACTGGAAAGGGATTTTTATTTTCATTGCTATGGATTCAGTTCAACCCCTATGATTTGCCAGCGTTCCCCCGGGACTTCGCGGCGCAAAAGAAACTTCCATGTTCGTCGAAAATTCCCGCCTTCACGGGCGATGTACGCGAGTCGAACAGGAACCTCTAGCAAGAGAGGACCACGTTCGTCTGAGGGGATGACAATTTCAGAGGTTCGCACAGACTCGATCGCGGACAGTCCTTCTGGAAGTGTGAAGCCATCTGTTGTCATTCGCATCGCATGAGTGTCATGTTCATGCAAAGCGGTGAGGAAGTAGCCGACCAATTCTTCAGGAGACGCCCCTTTTAGTGTAGTGGCAAGTGCTCCCGAGGCTTTGAGAATCATCATGCTGTGACTAGGATCGGGTTCTGAGCGTCGATGGGTAGAACTGCCAAAAAAGTGGATGCAAAAATGCCCCGGAAATTCATTTCCTTTAATCGCACCAGCGCCATGAGGCATTCCGTGCATGGATGCTGCAAAATAAGTACCGTCTACCTCTACCAGAATGGCTCTGCGCTTCCATGACCATTTTCCCTGATAAATGTTTTTCATAATTTGTGTATCCTTGCGCGTCAAGGGTTGAACATCGGCATGGCGACTACCTGCTCTGCGCTGGACATCAAAACGTAGTCCTGTTTCTAAATCAATTACGGTACCGAACTCCATCCGCTTTAACGTTTTTTTCACCTGCTCCCAAGGAATGGCTTGTGCAAAATGGACTGCCTCTACTGACTTGACCATTTCTTCGATCCGCTGGCGAACATCGTGTGCCAACACATAGCGACGAGGCATTTTTTTTTCATAAAGCTGGCCGTCGTGATCATATACATACGTTCGTTTTTTTACGGTCAATGTAGCACGTACCCAGTGCGGGTTATAGGAGGCGACTTCGGTAGCAGAACTCAATATCCGCTTCGCAAATTGCTTTTGATCACGGAAGGACATGGTCGTTTGGAAGGAGGAATCGGGTGACACTGAAACGGTGACCGTGATGTCATTCTTGACTTTGGCAAGCGTAGAGTGCGGCATGGATAGCGCGATTGCGAAAAAGCATATACAAAAAATAAGGACTTTGCTGCGCAAGAACCAACACCTCCACAACTTATCGTTTCAACAATAGGTTTGGCTCATGTGGCGTAAATCTTGGTATCATAACGCCCTTGCGCTTACGCCATACTGATTTCATACGGTGATCGAAGGAGGAGTCTTTAGACCATGTCTACCATGCCTAGAGGTAGCTACAAAGACCAGTTCCATCAGCGTTTGTACGTTCAGTTGAACCAAGGACACAACAAGCTCAATTACCAACAGATCAACAAGATCAAAGAGCACATGCAGAGTGGTGTAGACGAATATGCCCACATGCAGCATGATGTGTCGGATTCACTCGGAATGAACAGACACTAACAGACGCCGTATAACCCGTTCCTTTTATAGGGAGCGGGTTTTTATATATTTTGAACTTGGATACAAAATGGAAATACACGTTCGCTTTTTGGGTGCTTTGTGTTACAGTAGAGAGTAGAATCTTTGCTCACGGAGAGTGGACTATGCGCATTTTAGGAATTGACCCTGGCATTGCGATTGTTGGCTTCGGGGTCGTGGATAAAGAGGGCAGCCAATTGCGTCCCGTCCAATATGGAAGCATTCAGACAGAAGCAGGATTGCCAGTGCCGCTTAGATTAAAACAGATTTTTGAGGCAATGCAGAGCCTTCTGGAAACATATCGTCCCGATGAAATGTCTGTCGAAAAGCTTTTCTTTAATAAAAACGTGACGACGGCATTTACAGTTGGTCAAGCCCGAGGAGTTATTTTGCTTGCGGCAGAGCTGGCTGGTGTGCCGGTCTATGAATACACCCCGATGCAGGTCAAGCAAGCTGTGACTGGATACGGGGGAGCAGAGAAGAAACAAATACAGGAAATGACGAAGCTCCTATTGCGGTTAAAAGAAGTGCCAAAGCCTGACGACGTGGCGGACGCATTGGGCATTGCGATTACGCACGCACAGTTTCGCGCGTTCATTTCCATTTCGGAAGGGGTCAAGAAATGATTGATTTTGTAGAAGGTACACTTAGTTATCTCGATTCGGAATACATAGTTCTCGAAACCGGCGGAATTGGTTATCGACTGTTTTGCCCAAACCCGTACCAATTCGTTCGGTATGAAGGCAGCAAAACCAAATTGTTTACCCACCATCACGTTCGGGAGGATGCAATCTTGTTGTATGGCTTCGCTACCCGTGACGAACGCGATTTGTTCCGCAAACTGCTTGATGTTAGCGGAATCGGTCCAAAGGGTGGATTAGCTATTCTGGCTGCGGCGACGCCTGAGCAGCTGGTGATGGCGGTTCAACAGGAGAATGTTACCTATTTGACGAAATTTCCGGGGATTGGGAAAAAGACGGCCCAGCGCATTATCCTCGATTTGAAGGATAAATTGGTAGGGTACACACCATCTGCGATTTTGACTGTTGCAGCGGGTGATTTGACAGCAGGCGAACAAGCTGTGTCTGCACTGAACGAAGCACTCGATGCGTTGACTGCACTGGGTTACTCTGATGGTGAACTGCAAAAAATCAGAAACACGCTGTCTGAGAAATCAAAAGAGGGCGATGGTGTAGAAAAGCTCATCAAACAAGGGCTTGCGTTGCTCATGAGGGGGTAGGATTTTGGATTCTCGGATCATCACGACGCATATGAATTGGGAAGAAGATGCGGCGGAGCTGAGCCTCCGTCCTCGTTATTTAAACGAATACATCGGTCAGCAGCATGTGAAGGAAAACTTGAAAATCTTTATTGAAGCGGCCAAGATGCGGAAAGAGTCATTGGATCACGTACTGCTGTACGGTCCGCCTGGACTAGGGAAGACGACTTTGTCGCAAATTATTGCAAATGAGCTGGGTGTGAATATCCGAACGACGTCTGGTCCGGCAATTGAGCGCCCCGGTGATTTAGCCGCGATTTTGACGAATTTGCAAGAAGGCGACGTCCTGTTTATTGACGAGATTCACAGGCTCAACCGAAGTGTCGAGGAAGTTTTGTATCCGGCTATGGAGGATTTTGCGCTGGACATCATTATCGGTAAAGGGCCAAGTGCTCGCAGTGTCCGTTTGGATTTGCCGCCATTTACACTGGTCGGGGCTACGACGCGGGCTGGCATGCTGTCCGCGCCGCTTAGAGATCGCTTTGGGGTCGTTAATCGCCTGGAGTTTTATACAGTCCCGGAACTGACCTTTATCGTTTCACGGGCAGCCGACATCCTGCAGGTCGTCATTCGAGAGGGCGGGGCAGAGGAGATTGCCAGACGTTCACGTGGAACACCCCGGGTGGCAAACCGTTTGCTGAAGCGGGTCCGCGATTTTGCCCAGGTAAAAGGCGAAGGCGTCATTACGACAGAGATTGCCAAGGAAGCGCTGGAAAGATTGCAAGTGGATGCCTGCGGTCTCGATCATATCGACCACAAGCTGTTGCTAGCGATTATTGATCGCTTTGACGGTGGACCGGTTGGACTGGATACGATTGCAGCAACAATCGGAGAAGAGTCACAAACGGTGGAAGATGTTTGCGAGCCATACCTCATGCAGATTGGCTTTATGCAGCGGACGCCGCGGGGGCGGGTTCTTACCCCAAGTGCGTACCAACACTTTGGTCGGGAGATGAAATCGTGAATCCTGTAGCCAAGCTACTCATTATTGGTGGTGCTGCTTTAATCGTAATCGGTCTTTTGTGGCAGGTAGGTGGCAGATTTTTGCCGCTGGGGCGCTTGCCCGGAGATATCGTGGTAGAAAAGGAAAACGTCAAGTTCTACTTTCCGATCGTGACTTGTATTGTGATTAGCATCGTCCTGTCTCTTGGTATGTATTTATTCCGGCTGTTCAAATAGGGGAAATGTGAAGACCATCGGAGCTCATTGTTCCGGTGGTTTTTTTGCGTGCGGGCGTTTGGTCCCATTTTACGAAAAAGGCAGGAGATCAGCCTGCGATTGTCGAAAAACAGTGGGAAGACATGCCAATTTTTGTTGTAAATCAGGTGAAGAAAGGACAATGGACGACATGAGAAAGAAATGGATGGGGAAAGTCCTTTCGGTGGGCCTGCTGTCAGTAGTTCTCGTAGGAGGACATGTACCAGCGCAGGCAGCCGGCGACAATATCAGAGTTGCGCTTTTTGTGGATACAGGGCAAGGCTATCGGGGAGTAGTTCCTTCCATTACGCTGACTGCCGAAAATGGAATGGATGTCGTGCTCAATGGACCCGAAGGCAAGACAGATTTACCCGAATTAAAGGGAGATGCAGCTCGTTACCGGGTTGATGAATATCATCTGATCGTTGCCGAAACAGGTGACTGGAATCGCGCACAACAGATTGCACAGCAAATGAGTCAACGAAAATACGAAGGCTCAATCCAGGTGGCTAATCGTAACGGTCAGACCGTCTATCAGGTTGTAAGCGGAACGTATGACACGTATCAGGCTGCTGCAAATCAGGCAAAAACAGTTGCCCAAGCAATCGGGCAGAATCCGCTGGTAAAAGGTCCGCATCGACTCGAAGCGGGTACATTCAAAAGCTTAAAGGAAGCACAAGAATGGCAAGCGTCATTTGAAGCAGCAGGTATTCCTGCTTACCCCGTGATGGTATCCGATGGGGATAAAGTCAAATATGCGGTTTGGATCGGTGACGAGGTTAGCCCTGATGCCGTGAAAGAATTGAAACGAAGAGCAAACGCTGCATTTCCCTCTTTCTCCTATCAGGAGCCAGACAGCCAATCTTATGTTATATTGAAGCAGGATGTATACGGATCACCAGATGAAGTGATTTGGAAGTACGTTTTCTCCCCTCAAGTTAAGCTGACAGTTGAAGCGAATAAAGCAGGCGATGAATCGGTGATAGGCGTTGTGGAACGAGAGCAGCGTACATATCGCGGTGAGATGGAACTGTCGGAATACAATGGTCACTTGACACTAGTAAATGAGCTTCCAATGGAAGAGTATCTGTATGGTGTCGTTGGCTCTGAAATGGCTCCAGGCTGGCCGTTGGAAGCATTGAAAACGCAGGCCGTCCTTTCGAGAACTCGTGCTGTGTGGCAAGGCAATAAGTATGGAGTTGCCAATGTGTCTGATACGGTTTTCGAACAGGCATATTATGGTTATACAAAAGAGTCTGATGATGTGCGTGAGGCCGTCGACGAGACTGAAGGCGAAATCATTTACTACCAAGGCAAACCTGCTGAGTCGCTCTTCTATTCCAATGCAGGCGGTATGACAGCGGACGGCACAGAAGTATGGGGCAATCCCGTTCCTTATTTGCGATCTGTCGAGAGTAAAGACACCTATCCAATGGACAATGCAAGCGTATGGTATAAGGTGGCTTTGGCAGATGGCACGCTCGGCTATGTAAGAAATGATCTGGTAACCGAAACGGGCCAAAGCAATTCAGCGGGCCAAAGAATCGCGGTCATTTCGACCGAGAATACCAATTTGCGCTCAGGTCCAAGTACAACGACACAACGTGTGTGGTCTGTACTCCCTACTGGCGCAGAGGTTACGATCCTTTCAGAAGTAAAAGAAGAAAATGCGTATTCGTGGACGCGCGGTCCATTTACCTCTACAGAGATCGCAGCCATGATCAACGCCGCGCATGACAAGAACAAAGCTCCACGCATTTCGGGAAACGTAACGAGCCTGAAAGTGACAGAGCGCGGTCCATCTGGACGTGTGATCGCGATGGAAGCAAACGGGATGCCAATCGTCGTCTCTTCACCGGATGCTTTGCGTTCTGTTTTTCAACAAGGTGGCTCCCCTCTGCGCAGCACGAAGTTTGAAGTAGAAAAAATCAATGGTTCGCAGTTCATCTTCCGTGGTACTGGCTTTGGACACGGACTTGGTGTTTCGCAATACGGAGCACGTGCGATGGCAGAGGAAGGGTATGACTACAAGGATATCTTGCAACACTACTACCAGGATGTGACAATCGAAAAGTAAGTCGTTTGCCACAAGATCTACCGCAAAAAGGAGTAACGATTTCGTGGACGTGCAACAATTTGATTTTGATTTACCAGAGCATTTGATCGCCCAGCACCCGCTAGAAGACCGAACTTCATCGAGATTGCTCGTGTTAGAGAAACAAACAGGCAATATCGTTCATCAGAAATTTACCAATTTAATCGATCATCTCCAAGCAGGGGACGTACTCGTCATGAATGACAGCCGCGTTTTGCCTGCCAGATTGATTGGTGAAAAGGCTGAGACTGGTGCGAAAATAGAAATCCTTTTGTTAAAATCACTTGGTGACGATCGCTGGGAGACGCTGGTGAAGCCCGGTAAGCGGATGAAGCAGGGGACAGAAGTGGTTTTTGGTAACGGTCTTTTGCGTTGTGTTTGTGAAGACGTGACAGAGACAGGTGGACGAATCGTGCGCTTTGTGTACGAGGGTATTTTTTACGAGATTCTCGACCAATTAGGCTCGATGCCTTTGCCACCGTATATTCACGCGCAACTGGAGGACAGTGAACGTTACCAGACAGTCTATGCGAAGGAGCGCGGTTCAGCAGCAGCTCCGACAGCCGGGCTTCATTTCACGAAGCCGTACTTGGAGCAAATCGCTGCCAAAGGAGTACAGCTGGCTTATGTAACACTGCATGTTGGACTTGGGACTTTTCGCCCTGTATCAGCGGATTCCGTGGAAGAGCATGTTATGCATGCGGAGTACTATCAGATTCCCGAGGACACAGTAGAGCTGGTGAACCAGGCAAAAGTAGAAGGTAGAAGAGTAATCGCTGTCGGGACGACCTCCTGCCGAACATTGGAGACAGTAGGGCGCGCGAATGGAGGAAAGCTGGTGGCAACCTCTGGTTGGACGGATATTTTCATTTATCCGGGTTACACGTTTTCCATCCTGGACGGGCTACTGACAAACTTCCACTTGCCGAAGTCTACGCTCGTTATGCTAGTGAGTGCTTTGGCTGGAAAAGAGAATGTGATGCGTGCTTACAAAACCGCTGTGGAAGAGGAGTATCGTTTCTTCAGTTTTGGCGATGCGATGCTAATTTTATAAAAATGTGAACAACCCACCTGTATAAGTGTATACTTATTAGTCAGGTGGGTTTACTTCACCCAGAAGTTTTTCTATAATAGGTAAGACTTACATACATAGCTTGAGGAGTGCAAAGATTTGGCTGTACGCTACGAGTTAATCAAAACATGCAAGCAAACTGGTGCACGTCTCGGTAAGCTACATACACCTCATGGGACGATTGACACCCCTGTCTTTATGCCTGTCGGTACACAAGCGACAGTAAAGACGATGAGCCCCGAGGAGTTAAAAGCGATTGGTGCGGGCATCATCCTCAGTAATACGTACCATTTGTTTCTTCGTCCAGGGCATGAAATTGTTCGCGAGGCAGGCGGACTGCACGGCTTTATGAATTGGGACCGTGCCATTCTGACTGATTCCGGCGGTTTTCAAGTATTTAGCCTTAGTAACCTCCGCAAGATCACGGAGGAAGGAGTATCCTTCCGTTCCCACCTAAACGGAGAGAAGCTGTTTATTGGTCCTGAAGAGGCTACACAGATTCAAAACGCGTTGGGTGCCGATATTTTCATGGCATTCGATGAGTGTGCTCCTTATCCTGCGGAGTACGATTACGTAAAAAAATCAATGGAGCGAACAACCCGCTGGGCAGAGCGTTGTCTGAAGGCGCATACTCGTCCAAACGAACAAGCGCTGTTTGGTATCGTTCAAGGTGGAATGTTCAACGATTTGCGCGCACAAAGTGCACGAGATCTCGTTTCCATGGATTTCCCAGGATACGCGATTGGCGGTTTGAGCGTGGGAGAACCGTTTCCTTTGATGTACGAAGTGCTGGAGCATACTGTTCCACTGCTTCCAACAAGCAAAGCCCGCTATTTGATGGGGGTTGGTTCACCAGATGCTCTTATCGAAGGAGCGATCCGAGGCATCGACATGTTTGATTGTGTGTTGCCGACAAGAATCGCCCGCAATGGGACATGCATGACAAGCCAGGGAAGACTGGTCATCCGCAATGCAAAATACGCGCGCGACTTTACCCCGCTTGATCCAAATTGCGATTGCTACACCTGCAAAAATTACACACGTGCTTACATCCGACACCTGGTCAAGTCGGAGGAAACCTTTGGCATCCGATTAACTACCTACCACAACCTGCACTTCTTGGTGAAGTTAATGGAGCAGGTGCGTCAGGCGATTGCCGAAGACCGCTTGCAAGATTTCCGCGACCAGTTTTTCGCTCAATATGGATTGGGTGAAGATAGATCTTTTTAATCGAGGGGGATTTTTTTCATGGATGGCTTGACTCAGTTTTTACCGATTATCATCATGTTTGCGATTTTTTACTTCTTGCTGATTCGTCCGCAACAAAAGAAGGCAAAACAACGCAACGCTATGCTTGCTGCTCTGAAAAAAGGCGACAAGATCGTAACAATCGGTGGAGTGCATGGAACGATCCAAGAACTGTCTGATGATACAGTTACGTTGCGTATTGCTCACAACGTAAACGTTACTTTTGATCGTGGAGCGATCAACAATGTAGTTTCTTCCAGCAACGAACCTGCGAAGAGTGAACCAGCGAAGAGCGAAGAGACAAAAGAAGAATCCAAATAATACATGCGAAAAGCAGGTGGGTGATCCACCTGCTTTTTTCTGTCTTGTTTTAGCGGCGAGGCTTGATAATTTTAGGTTTACTGCCTTTGTGCTTGTTGTTGGAATTGGCCGAATTCACGCCGAGAATCCCACCTAACGCGGCCACTCCAAAAGCGCCGAACAAGAACAGGAAGATCCCCCATTGCATTGGTGCGTCAAAGCCGAGGAAGCCGATCAAGAGGATGAAGAGGAAGTATGTGAGTCCGGTAAGTCCGCCGTAATACCAGCCCTTGCCGCCACAACGTCGTCCTGTAACGAATCCCCCAATCAAGAGGGCGATGGCATTGATCACGTACGTAAAATAGGGCAGCGTGCCTTCCCGTATCGAGGTAAAGCTAAGAAGCAGGGTCGCGAGCAACGCTCCAATTAAAACTAGACATGTCGTATACAAGAGACCGGTCAGTACAGATGTGGATGCACTTCGCACGGTATGTACCCCCTTATTGGAAGTGTTTGTACATCTATATGAGAGGCTTGGCTCACGTATTCATCTTCGCGTTGAACATTGATAGGAATTTTCGTATGATGGATGGGGAACGAGACGGGGGTGAGGAAGATTGATCAAAACGTACTTTTATAACCACTCTGAACAGAAGATGTTTCACGACGTTGATCTGGCAACGAAAGATCAATGGCTGAAATCACCAGAGGATTTGCTCTGGATCGATCTGTATGATGTGGGAAACAATGAACTGCCCTATATTGCCAAGATTTTCGACTTTCACCCGCTGGCAATTGAGGACTGCCTGCACGTCAGTCCACGTGCCAAGGTAGACAAGTACGATGACTACTATTTCTTCGTTTTTCACGCCCTGCGTTACAATGAAGAAAGCGATGACGAGATTACAACGGTAGAACTGAACGTTTTTCTCGGCCCTAACTACATCGTTACGATCCACAAGTCTCCGATGAATACCATCGGTCGGATCGCTGCCATGTGTCACCGCAACATTTCTTACTTGAACAGAGGTCCCGACTATTTGCTGTATGCCATAGTAGACGGGATTACCGATGAATACTTTCCCATTATTGATCGGATTAGTGTGCGGATTGACGAGCTGGAGGACGAGATTTATGAACATCAGATGGAGGAAATTACCGAAGAGTTCCTGGCGCTGAAGCGAACAATTATTTTAATCAGGCGTGTGATTATGCCGCAAAAAAGAATTTTCGCGAACGTCAATGGCCGTTACTCCTTCGATATTTCCGAGGAAAACGTTCCGTTCTACACCGACCTAACAGACCACTTGGAGCGGATTTCGGATTCAACGGAAACCTTCCGTGATCTGGTAAACGGTGCGTTGGATACGTACTACACCATCATTAGCGCCAAAACAACGGAGACGATGCGAGTTCTTACCATCATCTCCACGATCATCCTACCGTTGACATTTATCACCGGACTGTTCGGGATGAATACTTTCGCATGGCTGGGAGAAGAAGCAGAACCTTATATGCTGATCGTGGCACTCGTGATTATGCTAGCCATGACGTTTGCCATGCTTCACATTTTCCGCAAGCGAAAGTGGCTGTAATTGGTGCTAATACTTTCCCTGCCCCCTGTTGAACACTACTATCAAATGTTCTTTGGGGGGCAGCGTAAGTGGATAATATTACTATGGTGTTACTTCGCACCCTTTTCTCGTATTTTTTCCTCCTGATTTTAGTGCGGTTAATGGGAAAGCGGGAATTGGGAAAGCTGTCCGTTTTTGATGTGGTCATCTCGATCATGCTTGCAGAAATGGCTGCACTGGCGATTGAGGATGTCGATAAGCCTGCTCTTCGGTTTTATTTGCCGATGCTGTTGATTGCCTTGTTGGAAGTCGCCTTCGCTTATCTGTCATTAAAGAGCAAGAAATTCCGCGATACAGTGGACGGCTCTGCCGATTTGATTATAGAAAATGGGCAAATCAGGGAACATGCGATGCGTCGCAATCGCTTGAACATGGATGATTTGATGGTACATCTGCGGCAAAAAGACGTAAAAAACATTGCGGATGTTGAATTTGCGCTGTTGGAGCCAACTGGACAGATGAGTGTGTTTTTAAAGGAGCAAAAAGAAAAGGTCTCGAGGGAAGATCTCGCGTTGATGGAGAAGCCACAGGTCGGTCTTGTCTCGTACAAAGGTCTGCCCATCCCGCTGATTCTCGATGGAAAGGTGAGAACGGAGGCCTTGAACAAGATCGGACAAAACGAGCTTTGGCTCAAACGAGAAATCCGGAAATACGGAATCAAAGACATTCGAGAGGTGTCTTTTTGCAGCATTGACGAGCGTGGCATCATGTATTTGGACAAAAAAGACAAGCCGCAGCAATAAGTGCTAGCGGCGAGGGAAGAACACGGCGAGTTGTTCGCCAATCCACGGAATGCGACGTACGTCTTGCTTGCCCAAGACGCGCATGGCGACGAGCAGGACAATGTACAGCAAGGTGCTAATGAAGGTGCTTGCAGTCAATAGCTGTCCAATCGAAATGTCCATAAACCAGTGCCTGGCAATGTAGGAACCGGAATAACCCATGAGAAGCATGGCGATCGCAATTTTGCCGAATTCCCGAAGGTCGATCGTAAAACCGATTTTTTTGATCAGGCTAGCAAAATGCAATAACGTCCCAAGCGTAATGCCGATATTAAGAGCAATGACAGCGCCGTGAATGCCGAATGCTGGATGAGCCGTGAAAAAAAACATAGCGACAGTTTTGACAATGGCACTGATCAGCGTATTTCGAAAGACGACCTGAGCGTAATCGAGACCTTGCAAGGCGGCGGCAAGCGGTGCTTGGAAAAACAGGAAGACGGAGAACGGTGCCAGCTCTTTTAACAGCACGCCAACCTCCCGATATTCATTGCCGTAGAGCAGGACACATAAAGGTTCTGCAAAGATAGTGAGCAAGACGGTACAAGGTGCTCCGATGACGAGTGTAATCCGCATGGCTTGATAAATGCGGCGATGCACGAGTGGAGCATTTTTTTGATAGGCAGCTTCAGCAACGGCAGGAACGAGGGAAACGGACAAGGAATACGTTAAAAAAGTAGGAAAAAGCAGCAAAGGAACGGCCATCCCGGCAAACTGTCCGTACAAACCAGTAGCAGTCGAGGTGGTAAAGCCTGCAATGACCAGTGCGTATGGCACAAGCAACGGCTCTAGCACGTAAGCAATGGAGCCGATGACGCGGCTAAGCGTGACAGGGAGAGCGACATGGATGAGTTGCGACAAGCTCTTTTTGCTTGCTGAAACCGTCATCAGAAGAGGCTTATCCAAAAGCTGAGTTGCTGCTTTTTTGCTGCCTTTGCGATACTGCCAGAGAATGTACAAGAGTCCGGCGGCTTCTCCAAAAATAATGCTGGCGACAGCCCCTGCTGTGGCGTACTCAATGCCTGCCGAAAGAAACGACATCGTCATGACAACGACCAGTGCCATTCGGACGACTTGCTCCACGAGTTGGGAGACGGCAGTAGGGATCATGTTTTGCTTGCCTTGGAAGTATCCTCGCAGGACAAGGGAAATGCCGGAAATCGGGATGACCGGAATGGCTGCAAGCAGAACGATGTGTGCACGAGGGTCTGTGAATAGCATTTCGGAAATCCATTGAGAGAACAAGAGGAGCAGGACGCAAATGAACAGGCTAATCCCGCCAGCGACCGACAAGGCTAGTAACAAAAACCGGCGAGTCTGCTGCGGATTATTAGCTGCTTCCGTCTCTGCCACTTGCTTTGCAATGGCAACCGGAAGTCCGAATGTCGTCACAGTAATCAGAAAGTATAAAAGGGGCACAACCATCTGATAAAGCCCCATTCCTTCCGCTCCGATAATGCGCGACAACACGATCCTGTGAGCAAAGCCAAACACTTTGGTGATGCCACCAGCAATAATGAGGATGACCGTTCCGTAAAAGAAGGATTGTTTCATGGAAGGCTCCTTTGCAAGGATAAATTCACTCAGTAAAGAATATGGACGTGCCGCTGTCGGCATGACTACTTTGAGGGGGAAATTGGATGGACCAAGCGCAAAAACAGGAATGGTATGGGCAAGTGGCAAGCCTTTGTGTAAGCAAGGCAGAGGAATTTGCTCTTTTGGGGTACGACAACGTGGCGCCTGAAGATGTTTGGGAATGCGTCACGAACGGCTATAAAGAAATGCCACCGATCCACCAGCTTGTCAACGACATATTGTCTCTAAAGCCAAACAAGTACATGAATTACCTCATGATACAAATGTATAAAAATTCTTAGTAATTTTATAGAAACTTCTGGTCGCCCTCTTCGTATACGTACATGTCGCGAAAAACGCAAGGGGTTGGTTACCATGGTTCACCTTTCCAGCAATAATTGACACGTTTTTTTGTACTTCGTTATAATGGGCATATTGGTTTCTCGTCTAGGACGGGACCCTGTTAGGAAAGAGGGGTATTACTACTATGATTAAATGGGGAAGATTCCTCCTGTTTCTGGTCGTTGTAGGGCTTTTGGCTACGCTCGTAGCAACAACGACCAAGCAGGTGGCAGGAAACATCACACTCGGTCTGGACCTGCAGGGCGGGTTTGAGATTCTGTATGAGGTAGAGCCTCTCGAGGCTGGGCACAAAGTTGATATCGAGCTTTTGAAATCAACAGCACACATGATTGAAAGACGGATTAACATCGGTGGCGTGGCTGAGCCAGTCACCACTACCGAATTGCCAAACCGGATTCGCGTTCAAATCGCATCACAATCAGCGGATCAGGACAAGCTTCGCGAGTTGATCGGGAAGCCTGCTCATCTGACATTCCGTGATGAACATGGCAAGATTATATTGCAAGGAAGTGACTTGGCTCCAAACGGGGCAGCAGTTGGTTATGACGACCTGAAACGCCCGCTCGTAACCCTGAAATTCTCTGACCCGAAGAAGCTAGAAGACGCCACACGTGCAAACCTGCACAAGCCAATGGCGATCTTTTTGGATGAGACGATGCAAACTAATCCGACCATTCAATCGGTCATTTCTGGTGGTAGCGCGCAAATTACTGGAAATTACACACAGGAATCGGCACAGGAATTGGCTGATCTACTGAATTCCGGTGCGATGCCAGCCAAATTGATTGAGAAGCAAGTAACCTCCGTGGGTGCTTCCTTGGGAACTCTGGCTCTGGAGAAAACCTTGTATGCAGGATATATCGGGGCTGCGCTGATCTTTATTTTCATGCTAGTTGTATACCGTATGCCAGGTATGATTGCAAACATTACCTTGGCTGGATTTACTTATTTTTGTATGGTCGTACTCGACTGGATGCATGCAACGCTGACGCTGCCAGGTATTGCTGGATTTATTTTGGCGGTAGGGATTGCCGTGGATGCCAACATTATTACCTATGAGCGCATCCAGGAAGAAATTCGTTCTGGCAAGACGGTTCTCTCTGCCTTCCGTGCAGGTGAACGCCGTTCCTTGATTACGATTATCGATGCTCATGTGACGACACTGATTGCAACGGGCGTTCTGTTTTTCTTCGGGACGAGCTCCGTACAAGGCTTCGCTGTTGTATTGGCGATGACGATTATCGTAAGTATCATTACCAACGTGTTTGGGTCCCGCTTCCTCCTCTGGCTGGTTGTCCGTTCCAACATGTTTAAAAAGCCGTTTTGGTTCGGGGTAAAGGAGAGTGAGATCCGTGAGCTATGATAAAGACCATACAGTAATCAGATTTGACATCGTGAAAAATCGCAGGAAGTTTTTCATCGCTTCCTCTGTGATTATTATCATCGGCCTTCTGTTTACGCTATTTCAAGGACTTCACCTTGGCGTTGACTTCAAGGCAGGAACTCGCTTGGATCTTTACATTGGAAAACAATTCAATCCGACAGATATAGAAGCAGTGATCAAGAAAGAGGTTCCTAATGTGAATTTCAGCGCGGTCACTCCGTACGGGGAAAATCATGGTCAGGCCTATACACGTTTTGACCAAACCATTTCATCTGACACACTGATGAAAGTGGAAATGGCTCTCAAAGCAAAATATGGTGAGCAGGTCTCGAAACAGGTTTCGTCGGTTGATCCGAGTATTGCGCAAGAGATGGTGAAAAAAGCAGGGATTGCGGTTGCGATTGCTGCTGTGGGTATTGCCATCTACATCGCGATCCGATTCCAATGGCTGTTCGGTATTGCATGTGTCGTGGGGCTTGCCCATGACGTGTTTATCCCGATTGCATTGTTCTCTATCCTCGGGTTGGAGGTAGACATTACCTTTATCGCCGCGCTTCTGACGATCTTGGGTTACTCGATTAACGATAAAATCGTTATTTTCGACCGGATTCGGGAAAACTTGAGAACGATGAAATCCAAGACAATTCCTGAACTGGAACATCTGGTAAACGTGTCACTGTGGCAAACGATGCGCCGTTCTGTATACACGGTAGCGACTGTATTCTTCACAGCTCTTGCACTGGCTGTTTTGGGAAGCGAGAGCATCCAGAACTTCTCCTTGGCCCTGCTGTTCGGTCTGGTGAGTGGTACGTATTCCTCTATCTTTATTGCAGCCCAAGTATGGGTGAATTTGAAAGAACGGAATATGAAAAAGAAAAAAGAAGGAATGTAAAGGTGGATGAAACCGCAGGGAACCCTGCGGTTTTTCTATTCTCTGTTTCTGTATTTGCTGCAGTTTGAAGCCGTATGAGAGTTTTGCATAAAACGGTATGTTTTATGCAGTTGTCAGCTTCCTGCTCCATCCTCTATAATGAATGAGGATTGGAGGAAAGCCCATGCTGAAAGCGAAAACACGCTGGAAACTGGCCACCTATGATGAGCAGCTTGCTGCTAGTATTGCCGCAGATTGCCAGCTTACTCCGCTCGTATCAAAGCTACTGGTGATACGTGGCATTGACACATCACAAAAGGCTCGTGATTTTTTGCAAGCCGGTCCAGAATTGTTTCATGACCCTTTCTTGCTGGATGGAATGGAACAAAGCGTGCATCGCATTCAACAAGCCATTCAGAGGCAAGAACCGATTTGCATATACGGCGATTACGACGCCGATGGGGTTAGCTCCACATCGCTAATGGTACATCTACTGCGCCAACTCGGCGCTGTTTTTGACTACTACATTCCCAACCGTTTTACAGAAGGGTATGGGTTACATAAAGACGCCTTGGCGCATCTGCATCAAAGTGGCTATAAACTGATCATCACTGTCGATACAGGGATCAGTGCAGTCGAACAGGTAGCGTACGCGAACCAGTTGGGTCTTGACGTCATTGTAACCGACCATCACGAACCTCCGGCAATCATCCCGGAGGCATTTGCTGTGATTAACCCCAAGAAGCCTGGTTGTTCGTACCCGTTTGATATGTTGGCGGGAGTGGGGGTCGCCTTTAAAGTGGGACATGCCTTGCTGAAGGAGCCGCCTCTGCATTTGGCAGATTTGGCTGCCTTGGGGACGATAGCGGATCTGGTTCCGTTGGTAGATGAAAATCGCATTCTGGCTCGAGCAGGATTAAAGCGCTTAAATCATACAAGGAACCTTGGTCTGCAGGCCTTAATCCGAGTATGTGGGTTAGCCGATACCGAGCTGTCTGCGGGACATGTAGGCTTTGCGCTTGGACCGCGTCTGAATGCAAGTGGAAGGCTGGAGACGGCTGAATCCGCTGTGAAACTGCTGACGACTTCGGATATGGACGAAGCAGAGAAATGTGCCCAGGCGCTGGACGACTTAAACCGTGAACGTCAGGAAATCGTCGCAGCGATGACCGAGGAAGCTGTACAGATGGTGAATGAGCTGTATCCGCCAGACCAGAACAATGTTCTCGTTTTGGCTAAAGAAGGCTGGAACGTGGGCGTGGTAGGGATTGTAGCTTCCCGATTGGTTGAGCTTTTTTACCGTCCCACGATTGTGCTTGGCATCGATCCGGAAAAAGGAACAGCAAAAGGCTCGGCGAGGAGCATTGCAGGTTTTGATATGTATGAAGGTCTGACTGCTTGCAAGGATTGGCTACCGCACTATGGCGGTCATACGATGGCAGCGGGGATGACCTTGCCTGTAGAAAATCTCGACTTATTACGCCAAAAATTAAACGAGCTCGCTGGAGAGTGGTTGTCCGCTGAAGACTTCACGCCGATGACCAAAGTGGACGTTGCGATGAACATGGAAGAGATTAGTTTGACCGCAGCGGAGCAACTCGAACAGCTCGCCCCATATGGCATGGGGAATCCAACTCCGCTCGTTTTGTTAGAAGAAGTAGAGACACAAGGTATGCGCATCATTGGGCGAGATGACAATCATTTAAAGTGTACATTGAGCAAAGCGGGGACCTCTTTGGATGCAATTGGCTTCAACTGGGCACATGTAACAAAGAGAGTAACGCCCAAGGCACGTTTTCACGTATTGGGAGAATTGTCTGTAAACGAATGGAACGGAAATCGAAAGCCTCAGCTGACGATCCGTGATTTGTCTGTTGGACATCAGCAAGTATTTGACTGGCGAGGCAGCCGTGACAAGATAGAGAAATGGCAGCAAGTGATGGCGGAGTCTAATTCGGTGACTGTTCTGTTTCGCGAGGAAAGTTATGAGCCATTGGCAGCGAAAGCAACAAGCGAACAGGTGAATTCCTTGTTCGTGGTTGGTCGAGAAGGGAATATTACAGCCTCATCCAATGTGATTTTGTATGATTTGCCGACGCGCCGTTCTGACTTGGAAGTGGTTCGTGTCTTGCTCAAACAAGCGGAGCGCATTTACTGTTTGTTTGGTGATCCGGATTTAGGAATGGAGCGGCTTTCCTGTCCGGGCCGAGATCATTTTAAACAGTTGTACCAGTTTTTCGTTCAGGTGCCAACTGTTAAAAAAATCCATATCGATGCATTGGCCAGAAAGCTGCAATGGAAAAGAAATCTATTAGACGGCATGATCGCCATCTTTATGGAGCTGGAGTTTTTAGTAGAGGAGGCCGAGCAGTATACGCTGCAGGCAAACACTGCCAAAAGGCCGCTCGAGAGCTCTGTGCTCTATGCGAATTGGAAGGAAGAGGCACAGCTTGCTACGGATTTATTACTATCTTCTTCCGATGCAATGATTCAAGCGCTTCATCAATTGGTGGAACCAACCACCGTTTAGGAGGAATTTTTCATGGATTTTAAACAATACATTCGTGTTATCCCAGATTTTCCACAGCCAGGTATTCGTTTCAAGGACATCACTACTCTGTTGAAAGATGGCCCTGCTTACAAAGCTGCGATTCAAGATTTGGCGGTCTTCGCTCGTGAAGTACAAGCAGACGTGATTGCGGGTCCAGAAGCTCGTGGATTCGTAGTAGGTGCGCCATTGTCGTACGAAATGGGAATTGGCTTTGTACCAATCCGCAAGTCTGGCAAGCTGCCATATGAATCCATCAAGGCGGATTACGACCTGGAGTATGGAAAAGATGCACTGGCCGTACACGTAGATGCGATCCAACCAGGTCAGCGTGTTCTGATTGCAGACGATTTGCTGGCGACAGGTGGAACCATTGAGACAACAATCAATTTGATTGAGCAACTCGGAGGAAAAGTAGTAGGAGCTGCCTTCTTTATCGAACTGTCCTACTTGGATGGACGTAGCAAAATAGGTGAAATTCCTGTCAAATCGCTCGTTCAATATTAATTGATGCAACAAGGAAAAACGGGTCAAATGCCCGTTTTTTTCTTTTTTCTACGACTGTACATACTTTACAGGGGAATTCAGCTTTACAAGACGAACGACATACAAGATAATAGTATGAAATAGACAGACATGATACGTGCAAGTAAGCCTTCGCCTGCGCCAAAAGACTTGGCAACGCCCAAGTTTTCTAGTCGTATAGGAAAGTTCAAGTGCTTCACAGTGCGAAATGCGTCCAGGCTTAAACTTTCCGGAGCGCATCACGAAGTGCCTCAGCTTCTGCTTCCGGCAATACTTCGGTGAAACTTTCCGCTATAATGCGGTCGCTCCTCCGTGAGAAGGCCTCGATCGAGGTTATTTTACTGAGAGGATAAGGGAAGGGAACTATGATTACCGGCATTGATGAGATAGTAAAAAAAGCAAGCACCTATTTATCACAATCGGATATGGACCTGATTACACGTGCCTATCAGCTTGCCGAAAAAGCGCATGAAGGGCAAATACGCAAATCAGGCGTTCCTTACATTATGCATCCAATCGCCGTGGCGGGAATTCTCGCAAACCTGCACATGGATGCGGTTACGATTGCGGCTGGATTTTTGCATGATGTCGTAGAGGATACCGAGATTACGCTTGATCACCTCCGTGAGCAGTTCGGACCAGATGTTGCTCTTCTGGTAGATGGTGTGACCAAGCTGGAAAAAATTAAATACAAGTCCAAAGAAGAACAACTCGCCGAAAACCACCGCAAGATGCTGGTTGCCATGGCACAGGACATCCGCGTCATCATGATCAAGCTGGCAGACCGTCTGCACAACATGAGAACACTTCGGCACATGTCCGAGGAGAAGCAACGAGAGATCTCCGATGAAACGCTGGAAATCTTTGCGCCACTCGCTCATCGCTTGGGGATCGCTTCCGTCAAATGGGAACTGGAAGATACAGCGCTTCGGTATTTGAATCCGCAACAGTACTATCGGATTGTGAATTTGATGCAAAAGAAACGGGTGGAGCGAGAAGCCTACCTGAATGAAGCTTCGGATACGATCAGAGAAAAGCTGGGCGAGTTAAACATTGAGGCAGAAATTTCGGGACGTCCGAAGCATATCTACAGTATTTTTAAAAAGATGACGAGACAAAACAAGCAGTTCAACGAGATTTATGACCTGCTTGCATTGCGGATCATCGTGAATGACATCCGCGACTGTTATGCGGTTCTCGGTATCGTGCATACCCTGTGGAAGCCGATGCCAGGTCGATTCAAAGATTACATTGCCATGCCAAAGACGAACATGTACCAATCCCTTCATACGACAGTGATTGGGCCAAAAGGTGAGCCATTGGAAGTGCAAATCCGCACGTGGGATATGCACCAGACAGCAGAGATCGGGATCGCGGCTCACTGGGCGTACAAGGAAGGCAAAAGCATCGTGCAAGGCTCGTTTGCAGAGAAGCTGGGCAGCCTGCGGGAGATTATCGAAGGTGGGTCAGAAGAAGCTCCGAACGCGCAAGAATTCATGGAGAGCCTCAAGCAGGATCTTTTCTCCGATACGGTTTTCGTCTTCACGCCAAAAGGTGATGTCGTTGAGCTGCCAAAAGGCTCTGTACCGCTGGACTTCTCCTATCGGATTCACTCTGCGGTAGGAAACAGAACGATTGGCGCCAAAGTGAACGGCAAGATTGTACCGCTCGACTACGCGATGAAAACAGGCGATATCGTCGAAATCCTAACCTCCAAGCACTCGTACGGTCCTAGTCAGGACTGGCTCAAGATGGCCAAATCCGCGCATGCCCGAAATAAAATTAAACAGTGGTTTAAAAAAGAGAAGCGGGAAGAGAACGTCGCCAAAGGTCAGCAGATGGTGGAAGCGGAGATCAAATCGCGCAGCTTTGATGTAAAAGAAGCGATGACGGAAACGAACCTGAAGGAAGCGGCAGCCCGTTTTAATTTCCAAGGTGCAGAAGACATGTTTGCCGCAGTCGGCTATGGAGGCATTACGGCTTCGCAAATTGCGACTCGTCTCCTGGACAAACTCCGTCGGGAGCGCGAAGAACAAAACCCGACCATTCCTGAGGTCAAACCGAATCCAGCAAATCGTTCTGCCAAGAGTGAGTCTGGCGTCAAAGTCCGTGGCTTGGATAATTTGCTCGTCCGTATATCTCGTTGTTGTACACCTGTCCCAGGAGACCAGATTATCGGTTTCATTACGAGAGGTCGTGGGGTATCGGTGCATCGACTGGACTGTCCGAACGTACTGACTGACGAATGTACAGAGCGTCTGATTGATGTCGAATGGGATACCGATTTCAAACATAATTTCCATGTGGAGATCGAGATCACAGGCAATGATCGGAGCGGACTGTTAAACGATGTATTGCAGGTTGTCGCTGAGACAAAGACAAATATTGCGGCTGTCAGTGGCAAGTCCGATAAAAACCGAGTGGCAACGATTCATATGACCATCTCGATTAGCAATGTGGATCATTTGTTGAAAGTAGTAGAGCGCATTAAGCGCATCAAAGATATATATTCGGTTCGCCGGATACTGAGCACCTGATCCCTCGTGGATTAGGTGTTCTTGTTTAGCGAAGAGGAAGGATGAGTCAGTGTGAGAGTTGTCGTACAAAGAACGAGAGAAGCGAGTGTTACCGTAGCAGGAGAGATCGTCGGACAAATTGATTACGGCTTAATGCTGCTGGTAGGAATTACGCATGATGACACAGAAAAAGAAGTCGAATTTGTCACAGACAAAATTGCGAACTTGCGTATTTTTGAAGATGAGGAGGGCAAAATGAACTTCTCTGTTTTAGACAAGGGTGGTCAAATTTTGTCCGTATCACAATTTACGCTGTATGGGGATTGCAGAAAGGGCAGAAGACCCAACTTCATGGCTGCCGCACGACCTGAGCAGGCTGAACCGTTGTACGAGCTGTTTAACGCCAAGCTGCGGGAAAAAGGGCTCCATGTGGAAACGGGACGCTTTGGTGCAATGATGGACGTGCGTCTGTTAAATGATGGCCCTGTCACATTGATTGTGGAATCATAAACACAACCAAGGGGATGAAATCATGGCGCTAGAAGCATTGGTTATCGGTGCGAGTGGCATGCTTGCAGAGGTCTCCCGATGGCTGGCTCGCCAAGGTTATCAAGTAACTGTACTTGGTCGGGATCCAGTCAAATTAAGTCGTATCAGAGACGGTTCCATTCATCCAGAGTCGATTCATTTACTGCCACAGGACTATCATCAAACAGACAGCTTGCGTCAGGCTATGGCCGAGCTCGTAGAGAAGAGAGGGCCGATGGATGTGGTTGTCGCGTGGATTCATTCGACTGCACCGCATGCACTCTCGGTGATCGTGGAAGAACTGTCGCGTCCTGAGAAGCACTGGCAATTGCTGCATGTGTGTGGGAGCGGTGCTTGGAAAAATTCACCGAAAGAACCTACATCAGAAGTTTGCCATTATCGACGGGTCATCCTCGGGTTTACATGTTCAGGTGAGCATTCACGCTGGCTGACGAATGATGAAATTGCGGCTGGGGTGATTAACGCTCTGCAAACAAATGAACAACAGATAATCGTTGGTCAGGTCGAGCCATGGGAAAAACGCCCGGCTTATTCATCCATATAGCGAAGTCAAATACAAAAAACGATTGCCGAATGCAATCGTTTTTGTCGTTTCAGTACGAAATCGGGTCAGTGAATGTAAGTGGCTGTTGGGAGGATTAGATTTTTGCCGATCAGGTTTGCAGAAATCGGCTTTTTCCCGATTTCTCGTGCCCATATCGAAAGTTGTCCGACATGGTGGATTTCATGAGCAATCATGTGCCGCATAATTTCACCCCATGTGTACGTAGCGATGCTACCGTCTGGTTTCGTATCCTGAAAGGCTCTTGTTTCCATACTTTCATCCCAATTGCGCAAAAATTGAAGCACATCAGGACGGAAAGTCGCCTCCAGCTCACGAACCTTTTCCAACCGTTTGTAAAGGTTGAAGCTTTCTTGAAAATCAGGCCTTCCCAACATGACTTGAATCCAGCTCCACTCTACATCAATGACATGGAACAGTGTATGCAAAATACCCCCGACACCTCCGAGGCGCGGACGAAGCAATTCTTCCAGCGGAACATCCTCACACCATTTCAGCCATTCTTCACGAACCATCCAATTGTACTCAAACATGGTCTTAATAGAAATCACTCCATTTTCAAAGGTTAACTTGTGATCACCTGCGTCCATACCGTGCGATTACTGATATTGTGATTGTTTTTCATCCGTCATCACTCCTTTCGATGCCTTATGATATTCGCAAATAATTTGGGAATTCCTGCCAGTCCTGCCTTAATGCGATTGGATAGGCCATAAAAGAACCTCCATACGAGTGAGCTTGAGCCAGCTTTTTTCGCATGGAGGTTTTAGTAAGAGAGGGATCAGCCTCCCTGATTGCTTTGTGTATTAAAGTACTGGACAATCCCTTTGAACAAACCTTCTGCCGCAAGATCCTGCTGTTTCTCAGAACGTGCGCGAATCTCATCGTTGTAGTTGGATAGGAAGGAGATCTCGGCCAAAATGGATGGCACCGGGTTTTCGCGTAGAACGAAATAGTTTCCGTACCGATAATTCATGTCCTTGTAGTTCGTCGCTTTGACCAGTTCCGTTTGAACCAGGGAGGCGAGCTTGCTAGAGTTACCTTGGCTGTAGTAGAAAATAATCGAGCCATTCGTTGCAGAGTTTGGATGCGTATTATGATGGACGCTGACAAAAATATCAGCCTGATTTTGAATCGCGATGTCGACGCGCTGTTGCAGGGTCAGCTTGCGATCATCAGCCCGTGTCATGATGACTTTGGCACCTGCCGATTCCAACTTGTTGCGCAGGAGCAGAGATACTTGCAGATTGACTGTTTTCTCTAAAGTAGAGAAGCTGGAACCCGTCGAACCGCCATCTGTGCCACCATGTCCAGCATCGACGACGATGACTTTACCGGCAAGATCATTACTGCGCACCACTGCTGGCGCACCATTCGCAGAAACGAGCCAGCCTGCAATGTAGCCTGTGGAGCCGTCAGGGAAGTTTACTTGGAACCACTCGCCTGATTTATTGGCAATCCCGTATTTCTCGCCAGGCTGTACCTGTTTGATAACATCGTGATCGGTGCTCGGACCAGAACGAACATTGGTATCTGGATTCATGATCGTCACGTATGGGCCAGTGGGAGTAGGCATGCTTGGTTGGTTCACCGTAATATGCCAGCCTGCCACCCAGCCAGTTTTTCCGTCCGCCGTGTTGATGCGGTACCAATCTTCTTGTTTTTCCAAAACAGTCAGCTTGCTTCCGACTGATAGTGTAGCTTGAATGGCACTGGTTGTGTTCGGTTCACTTCGCAGATTCAATCCGTCCGTTTTTACTGTGGCGGTTTGACTGGAAGAGGATGGTTGCCCAGTCTGAGGTTGTTTGTTTCCATTTCCATTTTCGGGTAGAGTCGGTTGACCTGTATTCGGGTTGGTTTGATCGGTGGAGAGCCAAGCATTGACTCCATCGTAAGGGAATTGAATCCAACCATTTTGTTTGTTCAAGACCGTGATTTTCTCGCCCGCATGTAGTTGACCGATAGCAGGTGTACTGGCATCCGGCGTAGCGTATACGTACGGAGCGAAATCCAAGGTTAGGCTGGCTCCTTGTACAGCAGGAGGCTTCTGTTGTGAGCCTGTTCCCGCTGGATTGGTCGTTGGGGGAGTACTACCTGTAGAGGGAGGGGAAACTGCTTGTCCCGTACCTACTTCTTTTACAAGCCAGTTTGCTACCCAGCCTTTTGTTCCTGCGTTGAGTTGAATTTGGAGCCATTCGCCACTCGTTTGCACGATAGGGTAGCGCGTACCTGGATTGATCGTTTGTACGACTGCATATGTCTGACCGGGTCCAGAACGAACATTGAGATTCGTTGTGGTGCTCTCCACTTGCTTGGCAGATACAGCTGGTGGTTTCTGTTGCTGCTGCTGTGCGCTGACGAGCCAGTTCGCTACCCAACCGCTTTGACCGTTCGGAAGCTTTACTTGAATCCAGTCATTTTTGGTGGAGATGACAGGCAGCACAGTTTTGTTCGGCAGTGTAGTGACGATAGCGTCTTGGAGGCTGGGACCTGAACGGACATTGAGCTTGTCCACTGTGACCTGAACAGAACCGGCGGCCCAGGCTGCAGAAACGGGGAGGGAAATGGCACAGACGACAGTCAGGAGACTCCTCAGGATCTTTTGACGAACAAACACGATAGACATCCTTTCCGATATACGTAGCTTTTTGAATTCATAGCGTTCTTGCATGTTTTTACCAAAATAATCACTTCGCTCTTTCTCCTGCCTTTTCCTGCAAAAAACGACAAAGTTCTGCATGACTTCCCTGATTGCTTTTCTGTAGCCAAGGCAATACTAGATTTTAGTAGACGCTAGCGAACGTAGCTTATCAGGAGGAATTCATCGTGAGACAGTCAAAGAAGGAAACATTCGCGCAAGGATTGAATCGGCAGTTTTTATCTGTCGATTTTCAAGACGATTTAGAGAAAGAAACGTCACTACAAAATGCAGAAATGGCCCAAGATTTTCATCCGGGCTTGCGGGATATCCAACACCCCAGGCAAAAACGGAAATGACCGCTTTTGCCACCTTGCACATGATGCCACAACTTGTCTAGTTGACCCGAGTAATTCTCGTCGGCTATGATGAGGAGTGGCATTTTTGAAAAAAGCAGGTGAACTCCATGATACAGATCATATGTGAGGGACACGCATTCGAGCGGGAACTCTCCTTAATTCTCGCATTATTTTATGAAGATCCAGCGCTCACTTTTGTACCTGAGTGGACAGATGGGGCAGATTTGAAAATCAAGCTGGCATTGACCGTGCATGAAAATGGAGTCGTAGCATCGGGAGAGTTATACGATGGCAAGCGAAGCATCTCCCATCAGGTGGAGCGAAACTATGTAGCACGTGATGAGAAAGCGATGAAAAAGACAGCCAAGCAAGCTCTTTGTTATGCGCTGTTATTGATGCTGGAAGAATATACAGGCATGGAGCAAGGCTGGGGAATCTTGACCGGGATACGTCCGACGAAATTGCTGCATCAGTTGAACGCCGCTGGTGTAGACAGACAGGAAGCACATAAGAGATTGCAGCAGGATGTAATTTTGCGACCATACAAGCTAAAGCTTTTGCAAGAAATCGTAGACAAGCAGCTTAGCGTCGTGCCTGATTTGTATCAGATTGACCGCGAGCTATCGGTATATATCGGCATCCCATTTTGTCCGACGAAGTGTGCGTACTGTACGTTTCCAGCATACGCGATTCGCAGTCATACGGCTTCGGTTAATCCGTTTCTCGAAGGTCTCCATTACGAGATGGAGCGGATGGGAGAGTGGCTTCGCGCGAATGACCAACGGATCACGTCCATTTATTTCGGCGGTGGAACCCCAACGAGTATTACCGCAGATGACATTAACCAGCTATTTGAGACGATGCATCGTTCGTTTCCACACATGGGAGATGTGCGTGAGTTGACAGTTGAAGCGGGAAGACCCGACACGATCACTCGCGAAAAGCTCGATGTGATGAAGCAGTGGGAAGTGGATCGGATCAGCATTAATCCACAGTCGTTCACGCAGGAGACGCTACAGGCAATTGGCCGTCATCACACGGTCGAAGAGACAATTGAAAAATACCATCTGGCTATGGAGATGGGCTTGACGAACATCAATATGGATTTGATCATCGGACTGCCAAACGAAGGCGTAGCCGAGCTGGCGCACAGCCTCCAAGAGGTAGAAAAGCTGATGCCCGCCTCTTTGACGGTCCATACGCTGTCTTTCAAAAGAGCATCTGAGATGACGCAGAACAAAGACCGCTACAAGGTCGCCAGTCGCGAAGAAATTAGCAAGATGATGGAGATGGCCTCCGAGTGGACAGCAGCGAACGGTTATGATCCGTACTATTTGTATCGTCAGAAAAACATTTTGGGAAATCTGGAGAATGTCGGGTATGCCAAGCCAGGGCAGGAGAGCATCTACAATATCATGATCATGGAAGAGGTACAAACGATCCTTGGTCTCGGCTGTGGTGCGGTATCCAAGCTGATGGCCCCAGGAAGCGGCAAGCTGACGCGCTTTCCGAATCCGAAGGACCCGAAAACGTACAACGACACGTACAAGGTTCTGGTGGATAACAAGCTCCGTGATTTGGATGAAATCTATTCGGGCGCGAGAACAGCTGGACAGGTATCTGGCAAGTAAGTGATGGATATACTTGTTCTTAATAAAAAAAGTTTTATTCGAGCGCCTGTTGACGGCTGTTGGCGGGTTTGCTATGATTCACATTAAGCTTTTTTATTGAATAAGAAATGATCTGATGACGGGAACAAGTATCCAGGAACCGGATGCCCAGAGAGAAAGCGCCGTGGCTGAGAGTGCTTTCGTATAACGGCTTGGTGAATGACATCCCTGAAGACCGCAGTGAACGGCTGAAAGAAATCTCTTTCCCCAGTAACTGGCAGGCGTGTGCCGGCGTTAACGGCTAATAAGTGGGATAGCCTTTTGTAATTGTAGGCTATTCAAACAGGGTGGCACCACGGGAGTATAACCAGTCTCTCGTCCCTGACATGCGGCGATTTGCTAAATGTCAGGAGACGAGGGGCTTTTTTATTTGGTCATAAAGAAAAGTTCCTTGATCCTGAAGGTTTGGCTTTAGCCCGAGTTTTTGAAAAGACATGGAGGTTCGAGAGGAATGACAAGAATCCAGATCCCACGCGGTACGCAGGATATCATGCCTGGTACTGTAGAGCTGTGGCACTACGTGGAGGCCAAGGCCCGCGATCTGTGTCGCCGCTCCAATTACGCGGAAATTCGTACACCGCTGTTTGAGAGCACAGAGTTGTTCCAACGGGGTGTAGGCGAGACCACGGATATCGTGGAAAAAGAAATGTACAGTGTAGCCAATCCGCGCAGTACGGATGCCCTCACGCTGCGCCCAGAAGGGACAGCGGGTGTTGTGCGCTCCTACGTGGAAAACAAGCTGTACGGTGTGCCTAATCAGCCGACCAAGCTGTACTACTTAGGACCGATGTTCCGTCACGAGCGTCCGCAAGCAGGCCGCTATCGCCAATTCGTGCAGTTCGGTGCAGAAGCGATCGGTTCAAGCGATCCAGCGATCGATGCAGAAGTCATTGGCCTTGCGATACGTCTGTATCAGGAGCTCGGATTGACAGGACTTTCTGTGGAATTGAACAGCGTAGGTACAGTAGAAGACCGGGCGCGTCACCGTGAGCATTTACTCGCACATTTGAACGGTGTTCGCTCCGAGCTGTGCGAGGATTGCCAGTCTCGTATCGATCGCAATCCGTTGCGCGTGCTCGATTGCAAAAATGAAAAATGCAAAAGACTGACGATGGATGCTCCGTCCATTTTGGACTACTTGAGCGAGGAATCCGCGGCACACTTCGAAGCCGTACAAAACTATTTGACCGCGCTTGATATTCCGTTTCATGTAAATCCGCGCCTGGTGCGCGGCTTGGATTACTACACACTGACCGCATTTGAAATCAAAATGGCGGAGATCGGTGCGGTAGAAACGCTATGTGGCGGTGGGCGCTACAACGGACTGGTTGCAGAGCTGGGCGGCGACGATATGCCGGGCATCGGATTCGCACTCAGTATCGAGCGTCTGCTATTGGCTCTGGAAAAGCAAGGCGTTCAACTGCCAATCTCGGGTGGCATCGACTGCTTCGTAGTGGTGCAGACACCAGAAGCGAAAACAACAGCCTTCGTACTCGTCGACCAATTGCGCCAGGCGGGGATTGCGGCTGAGCTGGATTATCTGGATCGGAAAATGAAAGCACAGCTGAAGCAAGCAGATCGTTTACAGGCTCGCTTTACTGCGATCATCGGTGAGTCTGAATTAGCGAATGGCACGGTTGTTCTAAAGGAAATGGCAACAGGCGAGCAACAAGAAGTGAAACGCGAGGAACTCATTGCTGTACTCGCTGCAAAAGTAAATCAATAAAACAAATCATTGGGGGAAATGATCATGTCTTGGCAATATCGCACCGTACATGGTGGAGAAGTAACAAAAGCACACGTTGGACAGGAAGTCGTACTGAACGGATGGGTACAAAAGCGCCGCGACCTCGGAGGCGTCATCTTCATCGACTTCCGTGACCGCACTGGCATCGTCCAAATCGTATTCAACCCGGAGTACAACAAAGAAGCTTGGGAAGCGGCTGACAAGGTTCGCAGCGAATACGTACTGGTTGTAAAAGGGAAAGTAGTAAACCGTGCACCAGAAGCAGTCAATCCAAAGCTGAAAACAGGCGAAGTAGAAGTGCACATCTCCGAAATTGAAATCCTGAACGATGCAAAAACGCCTCCGTTCCTGATTGAAGATGAGATCGATGTAGATGAACAAGTTCGTCTGAAATACCGCTACCTCGACTTGCGCCGTCCGGAAATGCAGCGCTCCCTGCTTTTGCGTAGTAAAGCAGCAAAAGCTTTCCGTGACTACCTGGATGAGAACAACTTCCTGGAAATCGAAACACCAATTCTCCAGAAGAGCACGCCTGAGGGCGCACGTGACTACCTCGTGCCTTCCCGTGTACATCCAGGCGAGTTCTACGCCCTGCCGCAATCGCCACAGCTGTTCAAACAGCTTTTGATGGTATCCGGTTTGGAGCGCTATTACCAAATCGCACGTTGCTTCCGTGACGAAGACCTGCGTGCTGACCGTCAGCCTGAATTTACCCAGGTGGACATTGAAACCTCTTTCCTGTCTATGGAAGAAATCCTGCCAATGATGGAAAAGATGGTCGCTCACGTATTCAAGCAAACGATTGGCGTAGACGTACCGACTCCATTCCCTCGTCTCACGTATGCGGATGCCATGGCGCGTTACGGTTCTGACAAACCAGACGTACGCTTCGGCATGGAGCTGACGGACGTATCTGATCTGGTTGCGACAAGCGACTTCAAGGTGTTTGCAGCAGCAGTAGCTGGCGGCGGACAAGTAAAAGCGATCAATGCAAAAGGTTGCGGACACTACTCCCGTAAAGAAGCAGACGACTTGGGCAAATTCGCTTCCCGTTATGGCGCGAAGGGCTTGGCTTGGATCGGCTTCAAAGACGGAGAGGTCAAAGGGCCAATTGCGAAATTCTTTAAAGAAGAAGAGCTTAACGAGATGAAAGCACGCTTGGCGGTAGAAGAAGGCGACTTGCTCCTGTTCGTTGCTGACAAACCAAAAGTAGTAGCAGATGCGCTGGGTGCTCTTCGCTCCAAGCTGGGTGCTGAACTTGGTCTGATTGACCAAAGCCAGTTTGCATTCCTCTGGGTAGTAGACTTCCCGCTGGTTGAGTGGGATGAGGATGCAAAACGTTACGTTGCCCTGCACCATCCGTTCACACGTCCAAAAGACGAAGACCTGCACCTGTTCGACACCGATCCAGGTCAAATGCGCGCACAAGCGTACGACATGGTTCTCAACGGATACGAGCTCGGCGGAGGTTCCATGCGAATCTTCAAGCGCGAAGTCCAAGAAAAAATGTTTACCGCCCTTGGCTTTACACCAGAAGAGGCGCGGAAACAATTCGGCTTCCTCATGGATGCATTCGAGTACGGTACACCTCCACACGGTGGAATTGCTCTTGGATTGGACCGTCTGATCATGCTCTTGGCTGGCCGCACCAACCTGCGCGAAGTCATCGCATTCCCGAAAACAGCAAGTGCGAGCGACCTGATGGTAAACGCACCAGATGTCGTAGACGGAAAACAATTGAAAGAGCTGTCCATTGCAACAATTGTCACAGAAGAAGAAAAGGTAGAAGCGTAATCGACTTGCGCAACTGCATTGCTCTTTGATACATTGGTAATACTATGATGAAAGCCCTGCGATGCCCGTGACATCCGATAGTTTTGAGCCACAAAGTTTGTTTAGGGAGTTTTTCGTCCGTGATTGTAAAGGCATGCCTCCTTAGAGTGGACGTCTGTAACAGTTCGGCAAGACACCCACCTGCGATGAGCAGGTTCAAAACTAAGGAGCAACACGGCATAATGGGGCTCCTTTTTTCTACTTCAATCCTACTTTTCCGATTGACTATAAACTCGCTTGTGAAAGGTGACACGAAATATGCTTCATCAATTTTCTCGTTGTGAATTGGCCTTCGGTCCCGAAGGTTTGGAAAAAATGAAAAATAGTCGCGTTGCTGTATTAGGGATTGGCGGAGTCGGTTCCTTTACAGTAGAAGCACTCGCGCGTACAGGTGTAGGCAAGCTCATTTTGGTAGATAAGGATGTAGTAGACATCACAAACATCAACCGCCAAATCCACGCGACGCTGAACACAGTCGGTCAAAAAAAGGCTGAGCTCATGAAGGAACGTATTGCGACGATCAATCCAGAGTGCGAGGTCGTTACACTGAATATGTTCTACAATGAAGAAACAGCGCATGAGCTGTTTGAGCATGAACTGGATTACATCGTGGATGCGATGGATACCATGTCCGCAAAGCTACATGTAATTAAGGAAGCGAAGCGTCGCAATATCCCTATTATTTCTAGCATGGGTGCGGCGAACAAAATGGACCCGACCCGTTTTGAGGTTGCCGATATTTCCCAAACGAGTTATGATCCGATTGCAAAGGTCATTCGTCGTGAGCTGCGGAAAAGCGGTATCTACAAAGGGGTAAAAGTGGTATATTCCCGTGAGATTCCCGTAACCGTACGTGTAGATGTACGCGAACAGATCGTTTCCAACCCGGACTCACCGATTAGTAAAGTGCGGATGCCTCCAGCAAGTAATGCTTTCGTGCCTTCTGTAGCTGGTTTAATTTTGGCCAGTGTAGTGGCAAGAGATATTTTGGAGTGGCAGCCTGTAAAAGGATAGTGGAACATGGATGATTTATTCACGTTTGCCTATGACCAGCAGGGTGGCGGCAAACAGAAGCCATTGGCTGCGCGGATGCGGCCGAAAACGATTCAGGATGTAATCGGGCAATCGCATATTTTAGCTCCTGGAAAGCTGCTCCGACGCGCGATTGAAGCAGATCAAGTGTCCTCTGTCATTTTTTACGGACCTCCAGGAACAGGGAAAACAACACTGGCAAAAGTCATTGCCCGAACCACACGTACGCATTTCTCCGAGTTAAATGCCGTTACGGCTGGTGTCGCTGACATTCGCAAAGTGGTAGATGCGGCAAAGGAACGGCTCGTCATGGATAGTCAGCGGACAACCTTGTTCGTAGACGAGATACACCGCTTCAATAAATCGCAACAGGACGCCCTTCTTCCTTATGTGGAGGAAGGCACGATTATTTTGATCGGCGCTACGACGGAGAATCCTTTTTTCGAGGTGAATCCGGCGCTTTTGTCGCGTTCACAAGTATTTTCCCTTCAATCGCTTTCTCATGAGGAATTGAAGCAGGTCATGGATCGGGCCCTTACTGATGAAGAAAATGGATTGGCAGAGCTATTTGTCACCGTAGAACCGGAAGCGGCTGAGCATTTGATTCAATACGCTGAAGGGGATGCCAGGCGATTGCTCAATGCATTGGAACTGGCGGTGACAACGACGCAACCAGGAGCGGATGGAAGAATTACGGTGACATTGGACGTCGCCGTAGAATCCATTCAGCGCAGGGCTGTACGCTACGATAAGAGTGGGGACAACCATTACGATACGATCTCTGCTTTTATTAAATCCATTCGTGGATCTGATCCCGATGCAGCTCTTTACTGGTTGGCAAGGATGATTGATGCTGGAGAAGATCCGCGGTTTATTTCTCGCCGTTTGGTCATTTCGGCTTCAGAGGACATCGGAAATGCTGACCCGCAAGCGATCACAGTTGCGATTTCCTGCTTTCAGGCGGTAGAATTGGTGGGGATGCCTGAAGGGCGTATCCCTTTAGCACAAGCGACGACGTACCTGGCAACCGCCCCCAAAAGCAATGCCGCTTACAACGGAATTAATTCCGCGTTGGATCGTATCCGAACGGATGGTCACAAGCAAGTGCCGATTCATCTGCGAGATTCTGCTTACAAGGGAGCTGCGAAGCTGGGACACGGTCAGGGATATCTGTACCCTCATAACTATCCATATGGATATGTACCTCAACAGTATCTGCCTGACGGTGTAAACTACTCGTTCTACCAGCCAAAGGATCACGGCTATGAGCGTCACATTCGCCGCTTCCAGGAAGAAAGACAGAAGATGGATGAGCGTGGATTGCCAAGGAAAAACTCCCCCGAATAACGGGGGAGCTAACATGTTAAGTGCGGACATTTCCGCCTGGTTTATTGGGCAAATCACCGTTTTCATTCGGCTGTTTGCTCTGCTCACTCGCACCATAACGGGCTTTGTGAGCAATCGTGCCTGCGGGTTGGTCGTACAAGGTATCGGACGGGTGGTTGCGACCTCGTTCCGAGCGTTTGTTCGTTGTCATTTGCATATCACCCCCTAAGATGTTAGTGTGTCCCGCGATACTGAAGACATGTAGGGGGCGGGCGCGTATTACCGATACAAAGAGGAGAGTTGTTAACGTGAAGATTTCAACGAAAGGACGTTACGGGCTGACGATCATGATGGAATTGGCCAACCGTTGCGGTGAAGGGCCGACTTCCCTGCGGAGCATCGCCCAAAAACACGATTTGTCCGAGCATTATTTGGAGCAATTGATTGCACCTCTGCGTAACGCGGGTTTGGTAAAAAGCATTCGTGGCGCATATGGAGGTTACGTTCTGGCAAAGCAGCCGGATGAGATTTCTGCTGGAGATGTGATTCGCGTGCTGGAAGGACCGATCAGCCCTGTGGAATTTGCAGAGGAAGAAGATCCGGCTAAGCGTTTTTTATGGCTGCGTATTCGGGATAGTATTTCTTCTGTTCTGGATTCGACCTCTCTTCAAGACTTGATCAGCTTTGAAGACGATGGTCCTGCCGATAATTATATGTTTTACATCTAGAATATAAGAGGTTGTTCAAAAAGTCGTCTTTTGATCACGAAGTAGCTCAGAAAGCTAATTCGACATCGAATATGGCGTTCACCTCCGAAGTCCGGTGCTCGCCATCTTCTCGGTGCTAAAAAGCCGACTTTTTGAACACGTACTATAAGTTGGTAGAAGGTGACAGCAGTGTCAGATCGAATGTATTTTGACCATGCAGCTACTACGCCCGTTCATCCGCGGGTAGTTGCTGCTATGACTCCCTATTTGACGCAAGTATACGGGAATCCATCCAGTGTCCATGGTGCTGGTCGCGAAGCGCGAAAAGCGTTGGAGCATGCGAGAGATACGATTGCAGACTTTATGGATGCTGATCCGCAATCGCTTATCTTTACGAGTGGCGGGACAGAAGCCGACAATATGGCAATCATTGGCGCTGCAATGGCACAGCGCGAACGTGGTCGTCACGTCATTACTTCGCAGATCGAGCATCATGCGGTCTTGCATGCTTGTGAGTTTTTGGAGCAGGCAGGATTTGAAGTGACATACTTGCCTGTTGACCAGACAGGCATGGTTCATTTGGAAGACCTGAAACAAGCGGTTCGCCCGGATACGGTCCTAGTGTCCATTATGTACGGCAACAATGAAGTAGGAACGATCCAGCCAATCGAGGAAATCGGCACCTTTCTGCGAGAAAAAGGGATTGTTTTTCATACGGATGCCGTACAGGCTTTTGGTGTACTGCCTGTCCATGCACGAAAGCTGCCTGTAGATATGCTCTCGGTATCCGCCCATAAAATTAATGGGCCAAAAGGAGTCGGCGCTTTGTATTTAGCGCGTAAGGTTCCGTTTTCCCCGATTTTGCACGGCGGCTCACAAGAGCGTAAACGCAGAGCGGGAACGGAAAATCTGGCTGGGATTGTTGGGTTTGCCGAAGCGACAAAGGTCGCTCGCGAGGAAATGGCGGAGCGGGTTGAAAAGTATGAGCAGATGAAAGCAGCGATGATCGCAGTCTGGCAGGAAGCGGGAATTACGTTCTGCCTGAATGGACATCGCGAGCAGACTTTGCCACATATTTTAAATGTGTCATTCCCTGGCGCCCATACAGAAACCATGCTGATGAATCTGGACATCGCCAAGATTGCAGCTGCGAGCGGCTCAGCTTGTACATCCGGATCATTAGAGCTGTCACATGTGCTGAAAGCGATGCACTTGGACGATAAAATTGCTCTTTCAGCTATTCGTTTTAGCTTTGGGATTACGAATACGGTGGAAGAGGCGAAACAGGCTGCTACAGCGGTTGCTGCGATTGTAAAGCGCTTGGTTCGTGAATAGCGAAGGATGAAAGCCGTTTGGATGAAGCCAAGCGGTTTTTTCTTTGAGCTAAAGCGGTTTTTTCTTTGAGCTAAAGCGGGTTTCTTATTGGAGTTTGTGGTGAATAGTGGAAGAGGATGGTAAAATGATGCTGTAGTACTAATCCTGAAGAACTATACAATTCGGATCATCCGATAAGGAGAGGACTTTCATGTTGGCCAGACGATACTCCATTCGCTACAAACTGGTGTTTACGATACTCATCCTAACCATGCTCCCATTAATGGTCGTCGGCTATATCCAATTTGAAAATGCGCGCAGCGCGCTTTACAAGCTGGCTGTATCTGACTTGCAATACATAACGGAAATGAAGGCGCGTGAGCTGGCTGCTTACGCTCAAGATACAACGATTCGTGAGGGAAGCAGACAGAAAATTAACGAAATAACACGCGAGGTGGCCGAACAATATTACAAGCCAAATGGCATGGTTGGCTACGCCTATATCTTGGATGCGAGTGGAATCGCCGTCTTTCATCCAGATCCGAAAGTGGAGAGTACCTCTTTGGCGAATGAGGAATTCACGCAAGTCATGCTCGCTCAAAAAAACGGCTGGATCGAATATGAATTCGGAGGCTCTACCAAAGTGGCGGCGTATAAGCAGTTGCCGAACGGGTGGATTCTTGTCATTGGCAGCTACGAGAATGATTTGCTGACGACGATTGAAAGCAGTCGTCCGATGATGTTTCTCCTCAGTCTCATAAGTGCCAGCCTAGCGCTGGTCACGGGTATTTTTATTGTCAACAAGCTGGTACGACCGTTAAAAGAACTGGTATCAGCAATGAAGCGTGCCGAGACTGGAGATTTGACCACGCAAGTGACTGTTCGTTCCCGGGACGAGCTTGGGGAATTATCATCGATGTACAATGAGATGATGGGGGTATTTCGCAGCATGGTCAACGAGGTGCAGCGAGTAGCCCAACAAGTCGCGGCAGCTTCGGAAGAATTAACTGCGAGTGCGACAGAAAGTGCACGTGCTTCCGAACAGATTTCCATGGCTTCTTCGGAAATCGCGACGGGTTCCGAACAACAAAAACAAACGGTGACGGATACAGTGCGCTTTTTGTCTCGTATCGGTGGAGATATTCAACTTATTGCGGCCTCGACTTCACAAGTCAATGTCGATGCGACAGACGCGAATCAATTGGCACAGGTTGGTGAAGGCAAGCTGAAAGAGCTCGTACAAGAGATGGATCAAATCACGGATCATGCCCGTCGAACAGAGCAGGTTATCCGCGAGCTTGGCTCTCAATCCGAGCAAATCATCGGAATCATCACGACCATTCGTCAAATATCCAACCAAACGAATCTATTGGCTTTGAATGCCGCCATCGAGGCTGCCCGGGCGGGGGAACAGGGACGCGGATTTGCGGTTGTGGCCCAAGAGGTACGCAAGCTGGCTGAGCAATCGGGTGAGGCAGCAGAAGAGATAGCAGGCTTGATTCATACGATCCATACAGATATTCTCGCGGCTGTATCGGAAATGGGAACGACTGCTGTCGCTATCCAGGATGGACGCGAAGGAGTGGCCCAGGCAGGGGACAGCTTTAAGCAAATCTTGGCGGCCGTTCAAGACGTCAGCCAGCAAGTACATCGCATGAACGATGCTGCCCAAGCGATTCATCGCGATACAGTCCAATTGGTGAGTCACTCCGAAAAAATTGCTGGGCTTGCGGAAATAGCGGCAAGAGATACACAGGAAGTGGCAGGAGCGTCCGAAGAACAGTCAGCAACGTCCGAGGAAATGACAGCGGCATCCGAAACGTTGGCGAAAATGGCCGAGCAGTTGTCAGAACAAGTAAAACGATTTACAATTTAAGACGAGCATATGAGAAATCCACTTTCAAGAGAAGTGGATTTTTCCTTTCTGGAACGGTTTTTATGTAAGGAGGCGTTTAGATGGACGAGCAGCAGTCAATCTCGCTGTTTGCAGAAACCTACATTCGAGGATTTGTTTCTCAAGAAATTTTTTACAATGATGAAACCTGGTACGGAGTTATCCGTCTAAAGATAGAAGAGACTACCGAATCGACCAAAGAATCGGAGGTCATTATTGTCGGTAATTTTCCTCGTCCACATCCAGATGAGCTGTACACCTTTTACGGTGAATGGAAAACACATCCTCGATTTGGGCAGCAGTATGTAGCAAAGCGCTATGAACGTGAAACACCGAAGACATTGGCCGGGGTTGAGCGATACTTAGCCAGTGGCTTATTTCAAGGGATCGGAAAGAAGATGGCCAAACGAATTGTAGAGCAGCTCGGGGTAGATGCGCTGTCCATTATCGCGGACTTCCCGGAGCGATTGGCTGAGGTACCAGGCATTTCTGAACAACGTGCCAAAACGATCTATGATTCTGTAGTCGAGCATCGTTCTTTGGAAAGTGCCATGGTTTTCTTGTACGACTTCGGCATTGGTGTAAACATGGCGCTGCGTATTTATCAGACCTACAAGCTGGAAACGATGACAGTGCTGAAGGAAGAGCCATACCGTTTGATTGAGGATGTCGTAGGAATCGGCTTTAAGCGGGCGGATGACATTGCACGAGCAACTGGTATCGCGGCTTCCTCGGAAGAACGTGTGAAGGCAGCGGCACTCTTTGGGCTGCAAGAGGCTTCGTATTCAGAAGGACACGTTTATTTGCCTGTGGAGGAGCTTTGTGAAAAAACGCTGCGCCTTCTCGAAGAGTGCGGGGGACACGTCTTTTCTGGTGACGATATTCGACTGGCAGTGGAAGCCCTGTTTGTGTCGAGCAAAATTGCCTGGGAAGATGAGCGGGTGTATTTGCCCTCTCTGTTTTTTGCTGAGCTCGGTCTAGCCAAAAGACTGCGTCACTTCGCTGCGCGTGATGAATTCGGTACGTTCCCGACATCGGAATTTTACCGTGCGTTAGGGGCTGTCGAGGATGAACTGGGGATTACGTATGCCCAGACGCAGCGTGATGCCATTGAACAGGCGATCAAAGCAGGTCTGATGCTGTTGACAGGGGGACCTGGTACGGGGAAAACGACAGTGATTCGTGGGATATGTCGTGTCTTTTCCCAGCTTCATGGATTGTCGCTGGACTTGAAAAAATACAACGAAGAAAATCCGTTCCCGATTGTTCTTGTGGCTCCTACTGGACGTGCAGCAAAACGTATGACAGAGACTACGGGTTTACCTGCTATGACCATCCATCGTTTGCTCGGTTACAAAGGGGAGAGCTTCGAGCATGATGCGGAGCACCCAATCCGTGGTCGGCTATTAATTGTGGATGAAATGTCCATGGTCGATATCTGGCTCGCAAATCAATTGTTTCGTGCGGTCCCAGACGACATGCAGATCATCATGGTAGGTGACCCTGACCAGCTGCCTTCTGTAGGACCGGGCAACGTCCTGTTGGATATGATCCGATCTGGATTGCTACCGTTAGTGCAGCTAACAGAAATTTATCGGCAAGCGGAAGAGTCTACCATTATTCGGTTGGCCCATGATGTACGCAAGGGGAATGTACCGGCAGATTTGCTTCACACCACCCCGGATCGGCGATTCTTCACAAGTTTGCCACAAGAAGTTCCGGAAGCAGTGAAACAAATTTGTTTCGGAGCCGTAAAAAAAGGATATACGGCAAAAGATGTTCAGGTATTAGCCCCTATCTATAAAGGTAATGCCGGTGTGAACCGGTTGAATGAAGAATTGCAGGAGCTGTTTAATCCGAAAACGCCGCAAAAGCGTGAAGTTACTTTTGGAGAGACGACTTTCCGTACAGGAGACAAGGTTCTGCAATTGGTAAACAATGCTGAAGAACAGGTGTTTAACGGTGACATGGGTGAGATCGTCGCCATCTTTTTCCCGAATGAAAATGCGGAGAACCAGGAGATGCTGGTCGCTGCTTTTGATAACAGGGAAGTGGTGTACAAGCGTTCGGACTATCATCAGCTGACGCTTGCCTACTGCTGCTCGGTTCATAAGTCTCAAGGCAGCGAATTTCCGATTGTGATCATGCCGTTTGTCAAAAGTTACTACCGTATGCTCAGACGCAAGTTGGTCTATACCGGGATTACCCGGAGCAAATCATTCCTCATCATGTGTGGAGAGCCGGATGCGTTCCGTGCTGCTGTAGAGTCTGATGAGGAGGGGGTACGGTACAGTTACCTGGAGGAACGGCTAAAGCAAGAGTGAATTTGGAACCATTTGCGCCGAATGGACGTATCCATTTCGCCTGATACTAACAAGGCGGAAGGGGGATGTCCCACATGCGCAAGGCAATGGATGCAGTCGGATTACCAGTTGTTTGCCTCCAAACAGGAGAGACGATGGGAACCGTGCGTGACATTCTTTGCGACTCCACTTGGCATGTACGAGGAGTCTTGCTGAGCGAACAGGGCTGGTTCCAATCAGGTACCTATATTCCTGCCGAACATATTCATGCGGTCGGGGAGTCCTGCCTTACCGTATCGGGAAAAGACGCGATCACGCCCTTACCTCATCTCGCCGGACTAGAGCCTGTCGGCATTGTGACGGGAAAGACGAAGTTAAAAGGAAAAGCGGTGATTACCGCTTCCGGAGAGTGTTTGGGGAGGCTGGAAGATGTTTACTTTTCAGCCAACTGGGAGAAACTTGTAGGGTACGAACTATCGAATGGCTGGCTTGCAGATATTACGGAAGGTCGAAAGCGCCTCCCTGCACCAGCATCCGTGATCATCGGGGAAGAAAACCTGATCGTGCCGGACTAGTTCGTGGCCAGGCGTGAAAGGGAGGAAAAGCGTGATGCGTGTCATATGCCCGAATTGCAGTTCCAAAGACGTAGGGAAGATTGGAACCAATCAATACTATTGCTGGAACTGCTTTATAGAAATGAGCGTTTCCAATGAGCAGATCGCTTCTGTCTACCAAGTTGAGGAAGATGGATCTTTGCATTCGCTCAACGATCTGTTTATTGAGGATCAGACAGTAACCGCTCACTTGAATATGTAGTGGATTTGAGCGGCAAAACCAATGGAGGTGGCACGCTTGTTCACTCGAAGCCTGTTGCGGGTTCTGGCCACAAGCGGAATTGTGGCGATCATTGGCTATTGGTTGGCTCCGCGACGTCGCAGTCGGTTTTCATTGAATTGGAATCAGTTGCCCTTTTCCATGCGTGATGTAACACGTATGTGGAAATCAGGTCGCAAGCTGATGCGTGCCGTCACTCGTTAACACAAAATGTGAATTGGAACGTAAATAAACACCCGAACATACACTGTGTTCGGGTGCTTTTTTTCGACCGGCATGAAAAAGCTCCGTCGCAGAAACGACGGAGCCTTGCTTTGTATTAAGATTGTTCTGCCAAGCGTTTTTGCTGTTGGCTTTTCATGCGTCCGATCAACAGGACACCAACCACAACAGCTACGATGAATACCCATTTTACCCAAGGGTAAGCGGCAAAGAATGGTGTGAGGAACTTCTCGCTTGTTACCATGCTCGCAGCAGTATACGCCAATACTGCAGAACCGATATATATAACGACCGGATATTTCTCGATCAGCTTCAAGATCAATGTGCTACCCCATACCATGATCGGAACACTGATGATCAAACCGATAACTACCAGAAGAAAATCACCATGTGCTGCACCAGCAACCGCGATCACGTTATCCAAGCCCATTACCGTGTCGGCTACGATAATCGTCCAGATCGCTGCTCCAAGCGTTCCGCTTGCCTTCATATTCTCATGACCATTATCTTGAATCAGCAATTTGAGAGCGATCCAAATGAGAATCAAACCACCTACAAGCAGCAGACCAGGAATTTTCAACAACCAAACAACAGCAAGTGTCGCCAATGCACGAATGACAATTGCACCAACCGTTCCCCAGATGATGGCTTGCTTTTGCTGATGAGCAGGCAGGTTACGAGCTGCCATCCCGATGACGAGGGCATTGTCCCCGGCCAGCACGAGGTCGATGATAACGATAGAAAGTAATGCGGTCCAAAACTCAGGGCTTAACAATAAATCCATTTCTCTTCCTCCTCCTAATCCATTTTGGAAGCGAATAATCCGCTGGCCGTTTTCTTGATACCTCCCATAGTGTGTGTAAAGGGGCGAAAAAGAAAACGACCTTTCCCGATGCAGGAAAAGGTCGTTTAAAAAACAAAAATAGACCTTTTACCTGGTCGGCAAAGGTCTTGCTTACAACATTTACGAAAATGTTGCCAACATAGCCGGGGAAAAATCCCGTAATGACGACTATGTTGCGAAAAAGCTACTCCCCTTTGGAGATATCCTCTTGTAATTACATACTACTGAACACGAAATTGTGTGTCAATAGGTTACATGAAATTAATGTGAATGAGACAAGCTAAAAAAGATGTAGGCAAATAGGGAGGAGTTGGGGAACGTGGATGAACTTCGGCGAAGTCGTCTATTTGCTGCTGCTGTTTGGGTCATCACACTTTTGGTCATCGGCAATCTGCTTTGGCTGCTCCGCCCAGTCCTGTCCCAGTTGTTTTCGCTCGTAAAGGAAGTGCTCGTTCCCGTCATATTGGGACTCGTCATTGCGTACTTGCTCCATCCGATCGTGCAATTGCTGGAAAAAAGAAGGGTTCCGCGCTTGATGGCAGTCCTGCTCATTTATGGATCATTTGTATTGGTGATTACCATTGCGATTATAAACGCCATCCCAGTTTTCACGAAACAATTGGTGGAGCTGTCAGACGATATTCCCCGCCTGATGGATTGGTACCATACATGGATGAGTGAGTGGGAGGCACGAAAATATTTCTTGCCGGATAGCATCTCCAAGGGTGTGGACCGGGTGATCATCCAGTCGAATGAGGGAATGTCTCATTCTGTATCGAAAATCGTGGATAATGCCAGGCATTCGATGGGAAAGCTGTTTGCATTTGCTATCGTGCCGTTTATCGCTTTTTACTTTTTGAAGGATATGAAGCAATTGCACGAGACAGGGATGTCGATTGTTCCAAAGGCTTATCGGAAGCAAGTGCTGATCGTCCTGCGGGATATAAACGAATCCTTGGGCAAATACATACATGGACAAATGATGGTCGCCTTGATCGTAGGCGTTTTCGCATACGTGGGCTACTGGTGGATCGGCATGCCGTATCCTTTTGTACTGGCTGCATTCGTATGTCTCACCAACATTATTCCGTACATCGGACCATTGATTGGGGCGGCACCAGCAGTTGTGATCGCGATTACGATTTCCACCAAGACACTGCTACTCGTGGTCGTTGTCAATCTCATCATTCAAATCGTAGAAGGGAACATTTTGTCTCCCAACATCGTTGGTCGTTCCTTGCATTTGCATCCGCTTCTCATTATCCTGGCACTGCTTGTAGGGGAGACGGTAGGGGGGATCATCGGGTTGATCGTTGCTGTCCCGATTCTTGCCGTTTGCAAAGTGATCGTTAGCCGAATCGCTGTCATGATGCATGAAAGTTGACAGTGATCAGGTAAAATATTTATAATATGGACAAAGTGATTTATGTGAAATCAATGAGGGAACGAGTATGTTGCAGACCTTTTACAGAGAGGACGCTCCATGGTTGAGAGGGCGACCAAAAGAAGAGCAGCAGAAGGCTACTCCTAAGACCGGGCAAAACCCGGCGGCTTGGCACCGTTAGACGCCACTTAAGCGACAGGCCTTGGCTCAGAAACGTGTAGCGAGCCTGTAAGCAGGGTGGTACCGCGAGAAATCAGTTCTCGTCCCTGAGGGGATGGGGACTTTTTTTATTTTTAGATGAGGAGAATGTTAGATGAAGAAACTGACAGGCAATCAAATCCGCCAGATGTTCCTCGACTTTTTTGTAGAAAAAGGACATCGCATTGAGCCTAGCGCTCCATTGGTTCCAATCGACGATCCTTCCCTTCTGTGGATCAACAGTGGTGTGGCGACTCTCAAGAAATACTTTGACGGCCGCATCATTCCAGACAACCCGCGTATTACGAACTCGCAAAAGTCTATTCGTACGAACGATATTGAAAATGTGGGACGTACTGCTCGCCACCATACTTTCTTTGAAATGCTGGGTAACTTCTCTATTGGTGAGTACTTCAAGGAAGAAGCGATTGAATGGGCATGGGAGTTTTTGACAAGCCCAAAATGGATCGGCTTTGATCCAGAGTTGCTCTCCGTTACCATTCACCCGGAGGACGAAGAAGCATTTGAGCTGTGGAGCAAGAAAATCGGTGTTCCAGAAGAGCGAATCATCCGACTGGAGGGCAACTTCTGGGATATTGGAGAAGGCCCGAGCGGACCAAACACAGAGATTTTCTATGACCGTGGAGAAGCATTCGGAAACGACCCGAGCGACCCTGAGCTGTACCCAGGTGGAGAGAACGAGCGTTACTTGGAAGTGTGGAATCTGGTATTCTCCCAGTTCAACCACAATCCAGACGGTACCTACACGCCGTTGCCTAAGAAGAACATTGATACAGGGATGGGTCTTGAGCGCATGGCCTCTGTCATCCAAGGCGTAGACAACAACTTTGAGACGGACTTGCTGTTCCCGCTGATCGAAAAGACCACGGAAATCTCCGGTGTGAAGTATAAAACAAGCCCTGAGATGGATGTAGCCCTGAAGGTTATCGCTGACCATGCGCGTACGGTTGTGTTTGCGATCGGTGACGGTGCGCTTCCATCCAATGAAGGGCGTGGCTATGTCATTCGCCGTCTGCTTCGCCGTGCCGTACGTATGGGGAAAAAGCTGGGCGTGGAGAAGCCATTCCTGTACAGCTT